>JBPCIT010000149.1:0-13276 GCA_051006015.1 Longimicrobiaceae bacterium | reverse complement strand
TCTTGTGGGAGACATGTTGTTGAACCCACAACATATAGGGTCCATGCAACAAAGCCGGTTCAAGCCCATAAAGGTGGACTTTGTGCAGTTCCAGCCGCGAAGGCAGTCGCCGGTGGTGGAGTGGCTTCATCGCAGGCTCTCCAGGTAGGCGAGCAGCGCCTCGAGTTCGTCCGAGTTCAGCAGGTTCGGCGGCATCCGGTTGCCCGGTTTGAGGCTCGGCGGGTCCACGAGCCAGCCGGCCAGGTGGCCGCGGGTGTTCGGCAGCGTGCGCGCGGCGAGGGTGCGGCGGCTGGCGAGATGCGTCAGGTCCGGCGCCACGCGCGCGTTAGCCTGGGTGCCGCGGATCGTGTGGCAGAGGTTGCAGGAGCGAGAGAGGAACACCTCCTGCCCCCGCAGCCGCAGCGAATCCGTGGGCGGGGCGGCGGGCTCGAGCTGCCGCTCGTACCAGGCGGCGAACTGCTCGGGCGGCTGCGCGATCACCAGCAGCCCCATGTGCGCGTGCTGCAGCCCGCAGAACTCGGCGCACTGTCCGCTGTAGACGCCGGGCTCGTCCGCCTGCAGCCAGGTCGTGGAGACGTAGCCGGGGATCAGATCCTTTTTTCCGTGCAGGTTCGGCACCCAGAAGGAGTGGATCACGTCACGCGACTCCAGCTTGAGCCGCACCGGCCGCCCGACGGGAATATGGATCTCGTTCGCGGTGGTGAGCCGGCGGTTCGCCACCGGATCGGCGTAGTGCACCTCCCACCACCACTGATGGCCGGTGATCTCGATGGTCATGATCGGCTGGATGGCGAGATCACCGATCCGCCGCGATGTGCTGAGAGCGGCGATCAGGTACACCAGGAGGACGAGCACGGTGGCCGCGGTCGCGCCCACCACCCAGCGGGTCATCTGCCGCTGTTTCTCGGGATCGTGATCCGGCCCGACGCCCCGCCGGCGATGGAAGACCGCGTAGAGCAGCCCCGCCACTACCAGCAGGAATACCACGCTGGATAGTGCGAGAGAGAACCACCAGAAATCGCTGATCAACGAAGCCTGGCGCCCCGCGGGGTCGAGCACGTGCTGCGCGCCGCTGCACGCGGTGAGGAGCGCCGCGGCGGCCACGCGTGCGGCAATGCGAAACGCGGCGAGCGCTCCCCTCCCCCACGAGGGGGGAGGGGGGAACAGCAGTGCCTGCTTCGGCACCGGAGCGGCGGCGTCGCAGCGAACTGTTCCCCCTCTCCTGCTTGCGGGAGAGGGGGCCAGGGGGTGAGGCCCTACCGCTGGACGCTCCATACACTACCGCCGAGTATAGAGGTACGCGGCGACGTCGCGGGCTTCCTCGGCGCTGATCCCGGTGACGGGCATCGCCGAGCCCGGCTTGATCGCCTGCGGATTGACGATGAACTGCACCAGGTAGTCCGGCTCGTTCGGCACGCGACCGGCGATGAAGCGGCGCTCCGCGAAGGCGGTGAGCGGCCAACCCAGGCGTCGGCGCCGCGGATGCCGGGGACCATGTGGCAGGACGTGCAGCCGTAGGAGCGCAGGATGGCCGGCGCCTTCTCGGGATCGGCGCCGAGCATCGAGGCCTGTCGCGCCATCGCCGCGTCTGGCTGGCCGCAAGCCACGAGGGATGCCGTAGCCGCCATTATGGCGAGCAGCATGGCCCGGGCACGCGGTGCCGCGCTGGTCATCCTACTTCACCCCCTCGTTGTACAGCCCGCCGCGCGGTTCCAGGCTCCGCACGTAGGAGACGAGCAGCCAGATCTGGTCCGCGGGGAGATGCCCGCCGTACGCCGGCATCCCATCGGGGCGGCCGTAGTAGATGGACTCGAAGATGTCGATGGGGCGGCCGCCGTAGATCCACTGGTCGTCCCAGAGCGTCGGGCCGATCGAGCCACCACCCTCGCCGTGGCAGTCGATGCAGTTCATCCACCGATAGAGACGACGCCCCTCCGCTATCGACCTCCGGTTGCCCTCGTAGGGATTCTGCACCGGCATCTCCCGCATCCGCCACGCCTGGGGCGGCGGCCGCTCGGGTCCGGGCTGCAGCCGCTCCACCCCCACGTCCACCCCATCCTTATGCATGCTCCCCCACCACGTCTCCGGCCGCGGATCCTCCCAGCAGGCGGCAGCAGCAGTCACCAGCAGGAGCACAACGGCGAGGCCGGGGAGTCGAAACCGAACCCCGGATCGCTCCCTCCCCGAGAATTGGGGGAGGGGAGAAAAGCCTCTGGGGTCCAACCCTCTCCCAGAATTGGGAGAGGGTGGCGAGCCTAAGCCAGCCGGGTGAGGGCGCTTCGCGGCGCTGCCATGGGGAGCAAGTCTCTCGCACGCCGCCATCACTGGTCTTCTTCCTCCGCTACGGGAGCCGGAACCACCCAGGGAGCCGGCCTATCGGCTGGACCCGCCCCCGGCAGAGCGAAGACGTAGAGGTACCCTCCCCGCCCCGTGTATTGCGGCAGGTCCTGCATCGCGTTCACGAAACCCTTTGTCCGCCGTCTGGTCGCGAGGGTCGATCGGCACCGAGACGACCGAGCCCGCCCAGCCGCCTGGCCCGGAGAGGATGGCGATGTACTGCCGGCCGTCGGGACCGATGTAGCTCATCGGCGGCGCGATGGAGCCGGTCTCCATCTGGAACTCCCAGAGCGGCTGCCCGGTGCGCGCGTCGAGCGCGCGGAACCAGCGGTCCATCGTCCCGTAGAAGACCACGTCTCCCGCGGTGACCAGCGGTCCGCTCCAGGTCACGAAACGCTCCTCGCGGCTCCACACCTTGCGCCGGTTCACCGGGTCCCAGGCCATGAACTCGCCGCGGTGCCCGCCTGGGCCTGCATACATCTTCACGCTCACCCCCATGAAGGGAGTGCCAGCGACGTAGTTGGCCTCCATCCCCTCGATGTCGTTGCAGAGGTTGTTGCCGGGGACGTACAGCAGGCCGGTGCGGGGGGAGAAGGCGGTCGGCTCCCACTCCTTGGCGCCGGGCACCGCCGGGCAGATGCCGTGCGCCGTACGCCCGAAGCCGGGCTTCTTCGAGGCGTCCTCGACTGGCTGCCCGCTCCGCAGATCCACTCCCTTCACCACGGTGCTGTGCATGTATGGAGTGGCGTCGAGCACCTCACCCGTCGCACGGTCCATGGTGTACATGAAGCCGTTGCGCTCGGCGCGCACCATCACCCGCCGCATCTCCCCATTCACCGGCATGTCGAGCAGGGTGCTCTCGTTCACACCGTCCCAGTCGAACCAGCCGTTCGGCGCCCACTGGTAGGCCCAGATCGCCTCGCCGGTGTCGGGGCGGCGCGCGAAGACCGCGCCCGTCCACTTGTTCGCGCCCGGCCGCTGCTCCGGGTTCCAGGGGCCGGGGTTGGCGGTGCCGTAGTAGAGGAGGTCCAGCTCCGGGTCGTAGTTGAGCCACCCCCAGACGTTCCCGCCCCCGGTCTTCCACATGTCGGGGGGCCAGGAGGTGACCCCCAGATCCGTGCCGCGATCGGATTCGTAGAAGGGGCGGAAGCTCGAGCCGATCAGCACCTCGGCGTCCGGCCCGGTGCTGTAAGCGGTCCAGACGGTCTCGCCGCTGTTGATGTCGAGCGCCTTGAGCCAGCCGCGCACGCCGAACTCGCCGCCGCTGTTGCCGAAGAAGACCCGGTTGCGCACCACCAGCGGCGACATGGTCATCGACTCGCCGATGTGGATGTTGCCGATCATCACCTTCCACACCTCCTGCCCCGTCTCCGCGTCCACCGCCACCGCCTGGTTGTCGAGCGTGGCATAGAAGAGCTTGCCGTCCGCGTAGACCGCGCCGCGGTTGACGTGGTCGCAACACGCCACCCCCTGCGCCGCACGCGAGGGCTGCGGGTCGTAGACCCACTTGATGGCCGGTCCGGGCTGGGTGAGGTCGAAGGCGTAGAGGCGGTTGGGGAAGGGCATGACGATGTACATGGTGTTGTTCACCACGATCGGCGTCGCCTCGTGCCCGCGGGTGTATTGCGTCTTGTAGCTCCAGACGAGCTCGAGCTGCCGCACGTTCTCGGCGGTGATCTGCGTCAGCGCGCTGTAGCGGGTGCCGGCGTAGTCCTTGAGCGGCATCCGCCACTCCCCGTCGTCCGGCAGGAAGGCCGCCGCGGCGGGGCGGGCGAGGTTCGGCTGCGTCGGAAGCTCGCCGGTGGGCGGCTGCAGCGGTGCGACCTCGATGCGCAGCATCCCGCGCGGGAACTTGGGCTCCTCGCGCGGGACCCGGTAGTCGCACCCGGCCGCGCTCGTCAGGAGCACCGCGGTGCACGCGGCGCGGAGCGGCAGGCTACGCGTGAAGCTGCTTGTCAAAGAAGGATCACCTGCGAAGAAGTGGGTGCCGAACCCGGAGTGCGATGTACACACACGAGACCGCTATTTGAAGACCAGGCGCTGCGCCTCTCCGGGGCCGGAAATGCCTAACCCGTTATTCCCGCAGCAGCTTAGATGGGGCTTCGTGCTTCCCCGGTAACGACCAGGGATGGGCGAAGGTCGGAGCGGTGTTCAGATGCGTGCCCGGCAACCTTGTTCGGCGCGCCTCGCGACGCAAGGGGAGGCGCTACTTCTTGCCTATCGAGGCATGCTTCCTGCCTCCCAACGGTTGTCTAATGCCACAAGGCAGAACCCCAGACGGAGGGAAGATCCGATGCTTACCTGGAGAAATCGAGTGACCGGTATCGCCCTGGCGGCTCTCGTTGCCACGGTCGGATGCAACGGAGATCGCGAGCAGCCGGCGATGGAGCAGCCCGCGACGGAGACGGCGGTCACGACAGAAGCGGCGGCCACCAACGAGATGCGCTCCACCCTCGCCCGCCTCGTCGAGGCCCAGTCCGCCCACTTCGAGGACCACGGGCAATTCGCTGGCGAGACGACGATCCTGATCGATCAGTACGGCTTCGAGCCGGAGGGCGACGCTACAGCGACCATCCACTTCCAGTCCACGAACCCCGAGATCGGCTATGTGGCCACTGCCGTGCACCCCTTCTCGGCGGAGCGGTGCGAGGTCCACCATGGCCAGGCGCTTCCCGACCAGCGCGAGTTCACCGGGGAGATCGTCTGCACGGGAGCTGACGGGGCAGCACGGCCAGCGGGAGCTCCGGCTACGACGACACCCTGACCGGAGCCTGACTCCAGAAGTCGGCTGAAGCGGCGACGCGAGCATGCGTCGCCGCCCTGTTCAGGCCGCGCTCGGCTGCAGGTACTGCTTCCGCAGCTCCTCTGTGAGCCGCAGCAGAGCGTGGGGGTCTTCCGTCACATTGCAATGGTAGTAGCAGTGGCGAAAGCCATGCTCCTCAAGGAAATTCAGCTCGAAGTCGCGCACGGCGTACTGGTCCTCGATCCAGAGAAAGGAGCGGTCCAGGACCAGGTGCTCGAGCCAGGCGATCCCATCCACCTTCGAGGCGCTGTACTCCCAATCGAAGCCGCGAATGTGCTCGACGGCGGCCGTCTCGATTCTCAGCATCTTGCAGAGGTCGCCGAGCAGCTTCTCCTGCATCTCTCCGCTGGGGCACCACTTGGTGAGCCAGCGCACCTCGAAGTGGTCGAGCGCCCACACCAGAAACTCTCGAGCGCCGAGCGCGGCCTGCGGCTTTCCGCTCGCGTAGGTGAGCAGCGTGTCGTCGAGGTCGAGATAGAGAACCGGACGCGGGTCCATTACGGCAATCACTCCATGCAGCGGGGAAATTGCCGCTCTCTGCTGCCAGAGTCGTGCCGGAATGCTGCACCCGCTGCGGCTCCCGCTTAGCGAAGGCCGCTCGTCGCACCCATGCCGAGGATCCGGCTCACCCCCTGCGGCGGTAGGAGCGGTCGTACGGCCGCGGGCGGCTGGGGCGTGTGCGCGGCTGGATCCCGTACTCGATGTCGTAGCCATAGCGCTGCGCCCAGCGGCGCACCGCGCGGTCCGCGCCCCGTCCATAGGTAGGGCTCTCCTCGGGGCGCCTGCGGGGCGTGTAGCCGTAGTCGTAGGCACCGTAGCCGATGGGAACGTAGGGCGCCGGCATCCAGCCCCACTCGTCCCAGCCCGGGTAGGTCGCCGCGCCCCAGAAGGTGCCCGGATACCAGCCGCCCAGGGGCAGCTGCGGCATCATGTGCCAGCGGCGGTCGCGGAAGTTATCATAACGTCGGGACATGAGATCCTCCGGGTTGATGCGAATGCAGGATTTCCCAAGCAGCTTTCGTTCCCTATGCCGCCATCCGCGAAGTCGATCCCCAACCTGCTCACCACGCTGCGGCTGCTCCTGCTACCTCTGCTCTGGTGGCTCGCGCTCAGCGAGCGCACGGTGTGGCTGGGCATCGGGATCGCCATAGCCGGGATCACGGACAAGCTGGACGGGGTGCTGGCGCGCCGACTGAAGGCGACCAGCGCCTGGGGGAGCCGCTTCGACTCGATGGCCGACCACCTGCTCTTCGGCTCGATGCTCGTCTGGATGGTGCTCCTGCGGGCCGACTTCATCCGCGAGCAGGCGGTGCCGATCCTCGTCTGGATCGTGCTCGGCATCGCCTCCTTCCTGGTGGGCTGGTTCAAGTTCCGCCGCGTCGCCGACCTGCACCTCGACTCCGCCCGCCGGGCGGTCTTCCTCAGCTACCTCTTCATGATCCACCTGCTCGTCTTCGAGGAGTACAGCCTACCCTTCTTCTACCTGGCTGTCGCCGCGAACATCCTGGGCGCCTCGGAGACACTGCTGGTCCTGCTCACCCGCGACCGTGTGGACGAGCACATCGGCACCATCCTGAGCGGCCCCGGGCGGCGCGGCTGAACGACGGAGAACACCCCGCCTGCCTGGCATGCGGCCTGCGAACGGTTGAGCATCTCCACCGAAGCAAGGAAGCAGAGCCATGCAGGAAGACAGCCCCACCACCGCAGAGATCATTCGCGGGGCAGCGCACCCCCTCTCCGGACATGCCGCGGATTACGACGCGCTGATCGAGCGGATCGGCGACGCGCGTGTTGTGCTCCTCGGCGAGGCCTCGCACGGCACGCACGAGTTCTACCGCGAGCGCGCCCGCATCACGCAACGGCTGATCGAGGAGAAGGGCTTCACCACCGTCGCCGTCGAGGCCGACTGGCCTGACGCCTATCGCGTCCACCGCTACGTACGCGCTGCCAGCGAGGACCGCAGTGCCAGCGAGGCACTCGCCGACTTCGGGCGCTTCCCTGTCTGGATGTGGCGCAACGTGGACGTGCTGAACCTGGTGGACGGGATGCGCGAGTACAACGACTCGCTCACGGGAAGCCGCCCGAAGGTGGGCTTCTACGGGCTCGACCTCTACTCCCTCTTCACCTCCATCGAGGAGGTGCTCGGCTACCTCGAGGAAGTCGATCCCGAGGCCGCGAAGCGTGCGCGCTACCGCTACGGCTGCTTCGAGCAGTTCGGCGAGGACTCGCAGGCGTACGGCTACGCGGCCGAATTCGGCCTCACCGCCTCCTGCGAGGACCAGGCGGTGCAGCAGCTCCTCGACCTGCAGCGTCGGGCCGCCGAGCTGGCGGGGCGCAACGGCCGCATCCCCGAGGACGAGTTTTTCTACGCCGAGCAGAACGCCCGCCTGGTGAAGAACGCCGAGGAGTACTACCGCACGATGTTCCGCGGACGGGTCTCCTCCTGGAATCTGCGTGACAAGCACATGGCCGAGACGCTGGACGCCCTCCTCCAGCACTTCGAACGCCAGGGGCAGCGCACCAGGGTGGTCGTCTGGGCGCACAACTCGCACCTCGGCGACGCGCGCGCGACCGACATGGGAGACGCGGGGGAGTGGAACGTGGGGCAGCTCGCGCGCGAGGCTTACGGTGAGGACGCAGTGCTGGTCGGCTTCACCACCCACCACGGCACGGTCACTGCGGCCTCCGACTGGGACGCGCCCGCCGCGCGCAAGCGGGTGCGTCCCGCGCTCACGGGCAGCTACGAAACGCTCTTCCATGGCGTGGGCATCCCCGACTTCCTGCTGCTGCTGGACGAGGGGAGCCGCGTCGCCGAGGAGCTGCGCGTCTCGCGCCTCGAGCGTGCGATCGGGGTGATCTACCGGCCGGAGACGGAGCGGCTCAGCCACTACTTCGACGCGAGCCTCTCCGATCAGTTCGACGCGGTGATCCACCTCGACGAGACACGCGCCGTCGAGCCGCTCGAGCGCTCCGCCGGCTGGGAGACCGGCGAGGCGCCGGAGACGTATCCCTTCGCCGTCTGAGCGAGGGCAATACCCGAGAGAAAGGCGGCGGAAGCGAACCGCGCCGATGAACGAAAACGCACAGCCACGAAGGGAGGAACGATGAACCGATCAGGAGACCTTCTCACCGGTATGCTGCTGGGTGCAGGCTTGATGTACCTGCTCGACCCGGACCGCGGCCGGCGCCGCCGCGCGCTGCTGCGCGATCAGCTCGTTTCCGGGATGCACACGGTGGAGGACCTTGGCGACGACCTTGCCGGCACCACGCGCGACCTCCAGAACCGCGCCCGCGGCACCCTGCATGAGACCCGCGCCCGCCTCTCGGCAGAGGAGGTCGACGACACGGTGCTCGAGGCACGCGTCCGCTCGGCGATCGGCCGCGCGGTCTCCAACCCGAGTGCCATCGAGGTCCGTGCCGAGAACGGCCGCATCACCCTCAACGGTCCGGTGCTGGCGGCCGACGTGAGCGAGCTGCTCGCCACCGTTCGCAGCGTGCACGGGGTGCAGGAGGTGAGCAACCAGCTCCAGGTGCACGAGCAGCCTGGCAACGTGTCCGGCTTGCAGGGCACCGGCACCGAATCGTAGACATCGACAGCTACGCACACACCTTCACCAACGAGAGGGAGAGATCATGGCACGTCTGCCACGCGACTTCGACAACCGCATGGGCCTGCGCAACTTCGCCGAGCAGGGCCGCGGCCACGGCGGCGACTACGGTGAATACGGTGGCGGCCGGAGCGGCGGCTACGGCGCCATCGGCGGGATGCGCTCCGATGCTGGCGACACCAACTGGCGCGACTTTCCCGGGGAGGAAGGCTGGTATGGCGAGGGCTACGCAGGCTATCCTGGCGGCGAGCCCAGCGATGCGTACGGCGGCGGCTACGATCGCGGCCTCCGTGCGGGTCGCGGCTATGGCGCCGAGTTCCGCTTCCGCGGCGGTAGCTACAGCCGAGGCGGCCAGCAGCAGGGCTGGGGTGACCAGGGCGGAGGGGGTGGAGCGTACCGGGGCCAGCAGCAGCAGGGCGGCCGCCGGGGCGGGCAGGGCGACGCGGGACGGGTCCGCGCCTCCTCCATCATGACCGAGAACCCGGAGACCGTCACCCCCGACACGACGGTCGCCGACGCCGCCCGCAAGATGAGGGAGCTGGACGTCGGCATCATCCCCGTCGTCGAGAGCCAGGAGAATCGGCGCCTGAAGGGTGTGGTCACCGACCGCGACCTCGCCATCCGCGTGCTGGCTGAGGGCAAGGATGGCAGCGCCAGGGTCTCCGAGTGCATGACCACCCAGGTGGAGACGGTGAACAAGAACGACTCAGTGCTCGATGTCTTCGACGTGATGAAGCGCGAGCAGGTGCGTCGCGTACCGGTCACCGACCGCGAGAATCGCCTGGTTGGCATCATCTCCCAGGCCGACCTGGCGGTGAACTACGCCGGCCTCGACCTGCAGCGCGAGACGGAGGTCGAGGAGGTCATCGAGCGCATCTCCGAGCCCGCGCGGCCACAGCGCCGGGCGCACGCGGGCGCAGGGGGGAATCGCTAGCCACGAAAAAGGCGGGTGCCCCCACGCGTGGGGACACCCGCCAACTCCGGCAACTGCCGACTACCAGCCGCGGTCGGAGCCGCGGTTGAACATCCCGCGAGCGGACTGCTTCAGGTCCTGCCAGCCCTCGCGCACGCGGTCGCCGAAGTCACGATCGTACCCGCCCGCGCGGAAGCCCGCGTCGTAGCCGCCGCGATTGCCCATGAGGCTTCCGCGGCCACCAGCGTCCCTGCCGGTCACGTCGTAGTTGTAGCTCCGGTCGGTGCCGTAGCCTCGCTCGGCGCCGCGGAACCCGCGATCGGAGCCGCCCATGCCGCTCCAACCCTCACGGTCCGTCCAGTTCCCGCGACCCATCGAGCCGCGACCGAACTGCACGTCGGAATTGCGGTCGAAGCCGCCGCGGTTCATCTCATTGCCGCGATCGAAGCCGCCGCGGTTCATCTCGAAGCCGCGGTCCACGTTGCCGCGATCCCAGTTATTGCGATTGGTGTTGTTGAAGTCCATCCCATAGCGGGCCATCTTTTCTCCTTAGTTACGGTTTTCGTCGTCCACCTGCGGCCAGACCGCGCGAGTCCACCCGCAGGCGCCTCTCACTCCTGCCCAATGCCTGGCGCAGAAGGCGTGTCGAAACGCGTAAGTATAAGCATGCAAATAACATACCGGCGGTGATAGACCCGCTTGGAAGGCGCGCGACGACTGCCGTGTAGATCTCTCCACCCTCCTCTTCGGCGCCCGGATGTTGCGTTCGGAAGCCTCAGGCTCCCATCTTCCACCGAAAAGGAGAGGCCGATGCCCTCGTGGAGCAACAAGGACCGACGGCAGTACGAGCACATCAGGAAAAGCTCGCTGGAGCGGGGCAAATCCGAGGATCGTGCCGAGGAGATCGCGGCGCGCACCGTGAACAAGCAGCGCCGCGAGGAGGGGCGCACGCCCAACCGGACCACGCAGGGTACCGGTAACCCGACCTCCTCGCTCGAGGAGAGAACGAAGGACGAGCTCTACAATCGCGCGCGCGAGCTGGGAATCGAGGGACGGAGCAAGATGAACAAGGACGAGCTGGTGCGTGCCATCCGCGGGCGCCAGTGAGGGCTCTCACCGCAGTGGTCAGGGATTGATGCGCCCGTATCCCGTATTGCAGCGGCGTGGAGAAAGGCGCTACGGCGCGGCGGCCCCCATGCTGCACCCGGACCTGTGGCTGGCGGTGCTGCGGATCGTGGTGGGGCTCTGGTTCCTGAAGAGCCTGCTGTCGAAGCTGACGGTGGTGTGGGTGGGAGGAGCGCTGCCGGTGCCGACCGCCTCCGCGCGCTGGATCGGCTTTCTGCCGAATCGCCTGCAGGAGTGGGCGGAGATCAACCCGTTCGGCCCGTATCGCGAATTCCTGCACACGGTGGCGCTGCCGAACGCGGCGCTCTTCGCGCAGCTCACCGCCTTCGGCGAGGTTGCGGTCGGAATCGGCCTCACGCTGGGGTTCCTGACCGGGTACGCCTCCCTCGTCGGGCTCTTCCTGACGGCGAACTACCTGCTCGCGAGCCTGGGGCTGCCCTTCGACCGGCAGGGGTTCCATCTGCTGCTGATCGCCTGCCTGCTCGCCTTCCTCGCGGCGCGCGCGGGGCGGGTACTCGGGCTGGATGGCTGGTTCGCGCAGCGCTTCCCCGCCTCCTACGGCCGCACGCCGCTGGTGTAGCCCATCTCGCGGCTACGGCGTCACCGCGTCTCCCCAGGGTCCTCGTCCCGCCGGAATCGTGGCGACCACCCGCTGCGTCGCCAGGTCGATCACCGAGACATCGTTGGAGAGCCCGTTCGCGGTGTAGAGCTTCCTCCCGTCGGGGGTGATGGCGATCCCCCAGGGGCGCCTCCCCACCGGAATCAGCGCGACCTCCCGCAGCGACTGGCTGTCGATCACCGAGACGGTACTGACGTGGCCGTTCGCCACATACACCCGCCGGCCGTCGGGAGATACGACGACTCCCACGGGCTTGGCCCGGCCGCGGTGCAGATCGATGGTCTCGATCACCTCGTGGTTGCGGGTGTCCACCACGGAGAGGGTGCCGCTGATCTCGTTGGTCACGTAGGCGCGCGTCCCGTCGGGCGAGAAGGCGGCGCCGCGCGGGCGAACGTCCACCAGGAAGCTGGCGACCACCTCGTTCCGGCGGGTGTCGATCACCGAGACGGTGTTGCTCGTCTCCGCGGTGACGTACACCCAGCGCCCGTCGGGGCTGATGGCGACGCCCTCCGGCTCGATGCCCACGATGAGCGTGGCGATCACCCGTTGCGTGCGCAGGTCGAGGACCGAGGCGGTGCCCGCATCCTCGTTCGAGGCGTAGAGAAAGCGCCCGTCGGGGCTGATGGCGAAGGCTTCCGGGTCGGTGCCCACCGGGAAGCGGGCGAGCACCCGGCGGCTGGCGACCTCGACTGCCGCAATCGCATCGTCGTCGCTCTCGGCCTGCGGATCGTGGTCGCTGAGGGCGACGTAGACGATCCTGCCGTCCGGGCTCACCTGGATGCCGCGCGGGCGCAGCCCCACCCGCACCGTCGCGGTGACCTGATCGTTCGCCGGGTTGATGACGGTGATGTCGCCCGAGTGCTCATTGCTGACGAAGACCCGCGGCGGCACCTGCGCCTCGAGCCCACTCGCCAGAAGCGGGAGGAGAAGGGAAAGCGCGATACAGCTCGACCATACCCGGATTCGTACACTCATCGGATTGCTTCCTCGGGAAATCGGAACGGCGGATTACTGCCGCGCGCAGGTGCAGCCGGAGTCGCCCTCGCCAGCGCCGAGGCGGTCGAGCAGCTCCTGCGGGCTCTGCTCGCTGCCGCGGGCGGCGACCGGCACCTCTGCCACCACCTCGCCCGCAGCTTTCTGTCCCGGGCGCACGATGTAGAGGGGTTGGCGGAGCTGATGGTCCCAGCGGCGGAAGCTGAGCTGGGTGCCCTTGTGCCCGTCGAAGCGGGCGCGTCCGCTCTCCAGGAATGCCAGCAGCGCGGCGGCATCGGTGGCGCGAGCACGCGCGGCAGCCTCCCAGAGAACCTTCACCGCCATCCACCCCGCCCATGCGAGCGGCTCCATCGCGCGCGCGAAGCGCGCCCGGTAGCGGTCGTTGAGCTGCCCGGCGCCGAAGCGCTCCAGCTCGTGATGCCAGAGCGCCGGCCGCTCGCCACCACCCCCTCTTCCCTCCGCCGCCGCCTGCCACTCGCTGAGCGCGTCGCGGTACATCGCCTCGCTCGCCTGCACGTGGAAGGTGGTGTGGCGGCATCGCTCGCCGCGCAGCACGTCGCTCGCGCTGCCGAGGTTGAGGAAGATGGCCTGCTGGCGCTCCGCCACCTCCCCGAGCGCGGACGCAGCGGGCTCGTCCAGGCCTCCCAGAAGCGCAAAGACCTGCTCCTCACGCAGCAGCCGCGCGCCGGCCGCCGCGACCGACTCCACCGATGCCGCTTCGACGGTGACCAGCTCCACGCGCTGCCCGAGCAGCGCCGCCGCGCGCAGGAACGCACGCCGTCCGCACAGCATCTCGAACATCTCCAGACGGATCTGATCTCTCATCTCACCAGAGCCGCACGCGCGCACCGGCGACGATGCGGCGCGGCGGACCGGGG
>JBPCIT010000148.1:0-17376 GCA_051006015.1 Longimicrobiaceae bacterium | reverse complement strand
CAGCCGCAGTTCACTCCGCACCTCGCACTCCGCACTTCGCACTTCTTGTCATGGGTTTACTCAAGCATCTGCTCTTCTGGCCCGTCACCGGCCCGACCTTCCTCGCCCGCTTCTCGATGGAGAAGGTGCTCGATGCCACGCGCGAGGAGCTGACGGACGACCAGCGCATCAAGGAGGAGCTGCTGACGCTGCAGATGCAGCTCGAGCTGGGCGAGATCGATGACGACGAGTACGTCGCCCGCGAGGCCGAGCTGATGCGGCGCCTCCGTGAGGTGCGCGAGTGGCGCGAGGAGTTCGGGATGGGTATGGCGGGCGGCCCGGTGCGGGTGGCGCGTACCGAGCCTGCGGCTGAGCCGGAGGAGCCGCCTCTGGCGGAGCGGCCGCGCGGCGGGCTTGCTTCCGCGGAGGAGGCCAGCGTCGAGCTGAACTTCGGCTGGGACGAAGAGTCGCCCTGACCCCGTGCTGGCGAGCCTGCTCACGCCCGGCGACCGCTGGACCTTCGTGGTGGGGAAGGGTGGGGTCGGCAAGACCACCACCGCCGCCGCGCTCGCCGTCTCCCTCGCCGATGCGGGCGAGCGGGTGCTGGCGCTCTCGACCGACCCCGCGCACTCTCTCGGCGATGCGCTGCGGCTGCCGCTGGGGCCGGAGCCCACGGCGATCGCGGAGGTGCCGGGTCTGAGCGCCTTCGAGCTGGACGCGGAGCGCGAGAAGCAGCGCTTTCTCGATACGCATCGCGCCGCTCTGCGGCAGATCCTCGAACGCGGCACCTACCTCGACGAGGAGGATGTCGAGGGATTCCTGGGGATGACCCTCCCCGGGACAGACGAGCTGGGTGCGATGCTGCGGCTCATGCGGCCGACCGGCAGCGGGGATGCCCCGCGGATGGTGGTGGACACCGCGCCCACCGGCCACACCCTGCGGCTGCTGGCGCTCCCCCGCATCGCGCGGGGCTGGCTCGCGGCGCTGGAGGCGATGGAGGCGAAGCACCGTGCCGTCGCCGAAGCGCTCGCGGGCACGCATCACCGCGGAGAAAGCGGACGCTTCCTGGACGAGCTGGCGGCTGACCTCGACCGGCTCGCCGAGCGCCTCATCGATCCCACCCACACCCGCTTCGTGCTGGTCACCACTCCCGAGCCCGTCGTGATGGCGGAGACTCGCCGCCTCCTGAATGAGCTGCAGGCTGAGCGGCTGCCCGTCGGCGGAATCGTGGTGAACCGTGCAACCGCCGCATCGACCCGCGGCATCGACTTCCCAGGCATTCCCACAGCCCTCATCCCGCCCCTTCCCGAGCCGCCCTGCGGCGCGGCAGGGCTGCGCCGCTTCGCCGCCAGCGCCCGCCGCACCACCGCGGCGCTTTCGCACCGGCCGGTCCGCGCGGAGGCAGAGGCGATTGCGGTGGGCGAGCCATACACGCCGCCGCTGGACCGCGCGATCTACCTGGTCGGCGGGAAGGGCGGGGTAGGGAAGAGCACGATTGCAGCCGCGCTCGCTTCCCGCCTCGCGGCGGACGGAACGCGGCGGGTGCTGCTGCTGAGCACCGATCCGGCGGGCTCGCTGGGGGACGTGTTTGGCCTCGAGCAGCCCGGCGGTTCCACGGTACCCGCTGGGCTCGAGCTGCGGCAGGTGGACGCCGAAGCCGCCTGGACCGCCTTCCGGGACCAGTACCAGGCGGAGACCGAGCGGCTCTTTGCCAGGCTGCTCGGCCGGGGTCTCTCGGTGGAGGCGGATCGGCGGGTCGTCGAGCGGCTGGTGGACCTCGTGCCGCCCGGAGTGGATGAGCTGATGGCGTTGCTGGAGGTGGTTGACTTGGCGGAAGTCCCTGCGTACAATGCACTTGTGCTCGACACCGCCCCCACCGGCCACCTGCTCCGTCTGCTGGTGGCTCCTGCGCTGGGGCTGGAATGGTCGCACGCTCTGCTCCGCCTCCTGCTGAAGTACCGGCAGGTCATCGGGCTGGGGGAGGCGGCGGAGCGCATTCTCGCCTTCTCGCGACGTCTGCGCACGCTGCGCACACGGCTCGAGGATCGCGAGCGGACGATGGTGATCGCCGTCGCGCTGCCGGAGGCGCTGAGCGTCCCGGAGACGGAGCGCCTCCTCGCGCGGCTGGACGGGCTCCGGCTCGCGCCCGAGATCCTGCTGGTGAACAGGGTGCTCGATGCGCAAGGCGGCGTGCTCCCCGAGCGCACAGCCGAGGCGCGGCGCCTGTTGGAGATGGAGCACGGACCCGCGGCCGTGGCGGCACCGGAGTGGGAGCGTGGTCCACGAGGAGCGGAGGAGCTGCGCCAGTTCGCGGCGGAGTGGCGGCGGGTGGCCCTCACCCCGGCTCGCTTAGGCTCGCCACCCCTCTCCCAAACTTGGGAGAGGGGTTGATGCTGCCCCTCGCGCTGTACTGTTCCTCCTCTCCCGGAATTGGGAGAGGAGGCTAGGGGGTGAGGGCCCGGTGGGCATCGTGTGATAGCCCGAGCAGCGCATTGCATCAATGGAATCTGAGACCCTGACCTACCTCTACGGCATCGTCCCCGAGGACGCACCCGAGCCGCCGGCCGAGCTGGCGGGGGTCGAGGGCGCACCCGTGCGCCTGCTGCGCGCCGTTGGATTGGCGGCGGTAGTTGGCGACGTTCCCGCCGAGGTATATGCGGCGGAGAGGCTGGACGCGCGCCTCGCCGACCTCCCGTGGGTGGGCGAGCGCGGCGTGGCGCACGAGATCGTCCTCACCTGGTTCGCCGACCGCGGGCCGGTCATTCCTCTTTCCCTATTCTCGCTGCACCGGGACGAGGAGCGGATCACGGCGCGGCTGGAGCAGCATGCGCCGCGGCTGCGTGAGCTTCTCGCGCGGCTCGCCGGCCGCCAGGAGTGGGGCGTCAAGGTACGGCGGATCGACGCCACGGTGGCGGCGCACCTGGAGCTGCTCTCCCCCCGGCTGCGCGCACTGGCGCAGGAGATGGAGAGCGCGCCGCCGGGACGGCGCTTCCTGCTGGCGAAGAAGCGCGACGCGATGCGAGGCGAGGAGCTGCGCGCGGTGACCACGGACGCCGTCCGCCGCGTCTTCGAGGAGCTCGAGGCCTGCGCAGAGCGCTCCACCCGCCTGCAGGTCGTGGCGAATGCCGGAGAAGCGGAGCGGCCGCTGGTGCTGCACGGAGCCTTTCTGGTGCCGGAGGCGGAGTATCCCGCCTTCCAGCAGCGGCTCAGCGAGGCCGCGCACCGCTACGGCGCCCTCGGCTTCGAGTTCGAGTTCACCGGACCCTGGCCACCGTACCACTTTGCCGACGCCGATGCTGCCTGAGTCGGGTCCTGCGGGCGCCGGGGGTGGCGAGGTGTATCCTGCTGACGCGGAGTGGGAGCTCTGGGCCGGCGAGGAGGAGCCGCACTCGCTGGTCGAGCTGGTCAACCGCGTGCTGGACCGCGGGGTGGTGATCACCGGCGACATCACCATCTCGGTGGCGGGTGTGGATCTAGGGTATCTGGGGCTGAGCGCCGTGCTCACCTCCGTGTCCACCGCCCGTCGCACGCTCCGCCGGCCGGTGGGCGAGCCCTGATGCTCCACGCCTACTGCGTCCGCCGGGCCGGCGATCCGCCGCCCGATGCCTCTCTCACCGGGCTCGATGGCGCGGCGGTATCGCTGGTCGAGAACGCCGGCCTGGGCGCGTGGCTCTCGCGGGCCGGGCGCGCGGAGCCGACTCCGGGGCGGCTGCGCGAGCACGACCGCGTGGTGCGGGCGGCGCTGCGCACCGCTACGCCGCTGCCGATCCGCTTCGGCGCGCCTCTGCGGGACGAGGCGGCGGTGGCCGAAATGCTCGCGACCCGCAGCGAGGAGCTGCTCGCCGGCCTGGCGCGTGTGAGCGGCCGAGTCGAGGCCGGGGTGACGGTGCGCTGGGACTTGCACGCCGAGCGCGAGCGCGTCCTCTGCTCGCACCCGCAGCTGCGGCATGCTACCCATACTCCCGTCACCCCCGTCAGTGGACGGCAGTACCTGGAGCGCCGCCGGGGTGAGCATCTGCTGGAGGATCTGTTGCAGGAGCGGGCGCGAGCGCTACTTTCCCGCGTCGGCGCCGCGCTCGAGGCCGACTTGCTGCCCGCCTCGCTCACCCTCTTGCCGCTGCCGGAGGTGGCGGGGATGCTCGCGCACCTGGTGCCACGAGAAGAGTTCGCCGCCTACCGCCGCCGCTTCGAGCTGGCGCGGGAGGCGCTCCCCGAGGCGACGCTGACCCTCACCGGTCCCTGGGCCCCGTACAGCTTCGTCGGCGATGTCTGAGATCCCGGGCTCGCGGGAGGCGCTCGTCGCCGAGATGGTCGCGCTCGCCGAGCAGCTCCCCTCGCGCATCGACGTCGATCCCGACACCGTGCAGCGCGACCTGGCGCGACTCGTCCTGACACTGGTCGAGCTGCTGCGCCGCGTCGTCGAGCACCAGGCCATCCAGCGCATGGAGGACCCCGACCTCTCCGAGGAGCAGGTCGAGCGGATGGGGACCGCGCTCTGGCGGCTCGAGGAGAAGATGGAGGAGATTCGCGAGGTCTTCGGTCTTGCGGCTGAAGAGCTGAACATCGATCTTGGGCCATTCGGAAGACTCCTTTAACGTTCCTCCTACCCGAGTAAGCACTTGCCCGATCTCGTTCCGGTCGCCCCGACGCGCTCGCAGGGCCTGGTCGACGTTCTCGACCGGATCCTCGACAAGGGTCTCGTGATAGCGGGCGACATCAAGATCAACCTGGCGAACGTCGAGCTGTTGACGATCCAGGTGCGGCTGCTCGTCTGCTCGATCGACAAGGCGGAGCAGATCGGGCTGAACTGGTGGCGGACGGATCCGGCCTTCGGCGGATTGGGCGCGGAGGAGCGCGCGCAGCTCGAGAACCGGGAGCTGCGCACGCGGATCCGCGCGCTCGAGGAGCGCTTGGAACGGCTTACCCCTGGCGAAACGGCGGGTCCCGAGCACGGCTGAGCTGCTGCAGGGCAACCCCTCATCGGAGAGCGAACGCATGGCAGTGGAAAGAGCCCCCGGCGGGTCCAGCCTGATCGACGTGCTGGACCGCGTGCTCGACAAAGGAATCGTCATCGACGCATACGTCCGTGTGTCGCTGGTCGGGATCGATCTCGTTACGGTCGAGGCGCGGATCGTGGTCGCCTCGATCGAGACCTACCTGAAGTACTCGGAGGCGGTGGGCATCGCCGGCCCGTTCCGTCCGCGCGAGCTGGCGGCGCCGGTCGTCGCGCGGGATCTGGCACCGCCAGGCATCTCGCAGGTGGAGATGGATCGGGTGCTGGCGGAGAACGCGGAGCTGAAGCGCAGGCTCGAGGCGCTGAGCTGAGATCGTGAGCTCCACCGCTTCACGCTCCGAAGTATCGCTCGACCTTCTCCGGCGGGTCTGTCTCGCCGGCAATCTCGCCGAGGCGCTCTCCCTGCTGGTCGAGGCGGTGCTGCTTTCCACGGGCAGGGAGCGGGCGATGGTCCTGGCCGACCGCGCCGGGGAGCTGTGTGGCATGGTCGGCGTGGGGTGGGGGCAGAGCGCGGTGAGCAGCGTCTGCTTCCCGGCCGACGACCGCTCGCACCCGTTGGTTCGCGCGCTCGCCGCCGGGCGGCCCGTGGTGGTCGAGGAGCCGTGGGAGGAGCTGGGACTGCGGAGCTTTGCCATCCTTCCCCTCGCGTGGGGGGTAGCGGAGGATTCGCCGCCCGGCGTGCTCGTGCTGGAGATGCCGGGAGCGGAGGCGGCCGAGCTCGACATCATCGCCGAGCAGGTGGAGATCACCGTGCCCGCCCTCCGTCGTCTGGCCGAGCTGGACGAGCTGCGGCGCTCCGCCGGGCAGCTCGAGCGGCAGCGCGAGCTGCTAACCACGATCCTCAACGCGCTCCCCGATCCGGTTCTCATCACCGACGCCCAGAACAACGTCCTGCTCGAGAACCGGCGTGCGCGCACCCTCTTCACCGCCGGTGACGCGGACAGCGAGGGGCGGCGGCGCGCCGTCGAGATCAACAATCTCCTCTTCTCCTCCTTTCTCACCCGCTCGACGATCGGCGGCGGCGATACCGCTGGCCGCGAGCTGAACCTGGTGGATCCCTTCGAGGGTGAGGACCTGCTCTTCGAGGTGCTTGCCACTCCGCTCCCGAATTCGGTTCTCGGCGATGGGGCAACCGCCGCCGTGCTGCGCGATGTCACCGACCTGAAGCGCGCCGCCACAGAGCTCGAGCACCAGTTCAAGCGGATGCGGCAGACCGAGTTGAAGTCGCGCCGCGAGCGCGACCGCCTCAATCTGATTCTCGAGCACGTCAGCGATCCTATCCTGGTCACCGACGAGGAATCGAACATCATCCTGATGAACCGGGAGGCGGAGCGGCTTTTCGAGGCGCCGCCGGGCACCGAGCTGCGCTCCCGCCGGCGGCAGGACGTGCGGGCGAACGACACCAAGTTCTCCTCCTTCATCACGGACTTCTCACTGAGCCCGAATCAGGTGCGCACGGCGGAGTTCCATCTCATCGATCCGGAGAGCAGCCGCGAGTTCCCGGTCGAGGTGGTCTCCGGCAAGATCCTCAACGAGCGCGCGGAGATGACCGCCATCGTCTCGATCCTGCACGACCTCACCAAGGCCGTCGAGAACGAACGGCTCGCCGCGGAGCTCGCCCATCTGAACGAAGGCCTCGAGGATCGGGTTCGCGACGCCACCGCGGAGCTGGAGGAGCGCAACCGGCAGCTCGAGTGGCAGAGCCGCGAACTCGAGCGCGCTTACCGCCTGAAGTCGCAGTTCCTGGCCAGCATGAGCCACGAGCTGCGCACTCCGATCAACGCGCTGCTCGGCTACACCTCGCTGATGCGCGACCAGATCTACGGCGAGCTGACGACGCGTCAGGAGGAGGCGCTCGACCGGATGTACAGCGCCAGTCAGCACCTGCTCGAGCTGGTCAACGACATTCTCGACCTCGCGAAGATCGAGGCCGGCAAGATGCCGGTGCACGTCGAGCGGGTGAACGTCGCGTATCTGATCCGGGAGCTCTCGCTGACCATCGAGCCGATGGTGCGGCCGAAGGATCTCGAGTACCGGGTGGAGGTCGAGCCCGATCTGCCGGTCATCGAAACCGATGCGACCAAGGTGCGGCAGATCCTGCTCAACCTGCTCAGCAACGCCGTCAAGTTCACCCGCAAGGGCCACATCGCGGTGCACGCCCGCCCCGGCGAGGTCGGCGCCGGGGTCGAGATCGCCGTCTCCGACACCGGCATCGGCATCAAGGAGGAAGACCTCGGAAAGATCTTCGAGGACTTCCGACAGGTGGACCAGTCCTCGACCCGGGAGTATGGCGGGACGGGGCTGGGGCTCTCGATCACCAAGAAGCTCCTGCACCTGCTCGGGGGGCACATTGGCGTCGATTCCACCCCTGGCGCGGGTTCGACCTTCACCATCTGGCTGCCGCTGCGCAGCGACGAGGTGACCGGGGAGAGCAAGGCCGCGCGGAAGACTCGCGAGCCGGACCGCACGGTGGTGGTGCAGGGAGAGGAGAGCGGGTGAGAGAGCTCTCTCAGGCGAGCGCGGGCGGTTGACACCCCCTGTAAAGCGCTCTAATTTCTCCACAGGATACGTTGAGCAGCGGTCCCGCCACGCCGGTCGGGACCGCTTTTTTCGTGGCAGCAGCGCTCGGCCGCCGGAAGAGCAGGGCGGCTGCCCGCTTGCGCAACGCCAGGCATCATGAATCACCGCTGTGTCGTCATCGTCGGCTCCCAGTGGGGAGATGAGGGCAAGGGCAAGATCGTGGACGTGCTCGCCCGGGGCGTCGAGATCGTCGCGCGCTATCAGGGCGGGGCGAACGCCGGGCACACCGTCCACGTCGGGAGCGAGGAGTTCGTCCTGCACCAGATCCCTTCCGGCATCCTCCACCCCGAGCGGCGCTGCCTGCTCGGCAACGGGGTGGTGCTCGATCCCTTCCAGTTCTTCGAGGAGCTGGACGGGCTGCGTGCGCGGGGGATCGAGCCCGAGGGGCGGGTCGGGGTGAGCAGCCGCGCGCACCTGCTGCTGCCCTATCACAAGATCCTCGAGCGCGTCGCCGAGGAGCGGCGCGGGGCGGGGAAGATCGGTACGACGGGGCGAGGGATCGGCCCCGCCTACGAGGACAAGGTCGCCCGCCACGGCATCCGCGTCGCGGACCTGCGCGACGAACGCCGCGCGGAAGAGCTGCTGCGGCAGGCCGCGGAGCGGGTGAACCACCGCCTCTCCCTCTTCCCGGCCGGTGAGCGGGTGGACGCCGACCGGCTGGTGCGCGACGTCTTCTCGATCCGCGAGCGTCTGCTGGGGCTGGCGGTGGACACCGGCCGGGTGATCTACGACGCGCTCGATCGCGGCGAGCGCGTGCTGCTCGAGGGTGCGCAGGGCGCTCTACTCGACGTGGACCACGGCACCTACCCCTACGTGACCTCCTCCAACACCACCGCGGGAGGCGCGGCGCTCGGGGTGGGGATCGGCCCCACCGCGCTCGACGCGGTTGTCGGGGTGGTGAAGGCGTACACCACGCGCGTGGGTGCCGGCCCGCTCCCCACGGAGTTCCCCTCGCCGCTCCAGGAAGAGGTGCGCGAGCTGGGCGGCGAGTTCGGCGCTACCACCGGCCGCCCGCGCCGCTGCGGCTGGTTCGACGCGGTGGTGGTGCGCTACGCCGCACGGGTGAACGGCCTCACCGGCCTGGCGATGACCAAGCTGGACGTGCTGGACACCCTTCCCGAGCTGCGGATCGCCACTGGCTACCGCGCAGAGGGCGAGCTGCTGGACGACGTCCCGGGCGACCTGGGTCTGCTGGAGAGCGCGGAACCTGTCTACGAGACGCTCCCCGGCTGGCGAAGCCCGACTACCGAGGTTCGCCGCTGGGACGATCTCCCCGATGCTGCGCGTGCGTATCTGCGGCGCATCGAGGAGCTGACCGGCGTGCCGATCTGGTACGTCTCCATCGGCACGCGCCGCGACCAGATCATCGAGGTGGGAGGGCATGGATAGGCCGCCCTCCGCTGCTGGCCCTCACCCCGGCTCGCTAGGGCTCGCCACCCCTCTCCCACAAGGAGAGAGGGGGTTGAGCAGCGGCACTGGAGCTGAGGTCCGGCAGGATCGAGTCCCCCCTCTCCCTTTATGGGAGAGGGGGTCAGGGGGTGAGGGCCCTGACGCCCTGCGCCACATCAAGCCGGGGGTGCGCGCCGCGGGTTCCTACACCCTGCGCCACCACGAGCCGCGCATCAAGCTCAACCAGAACGAGAGCCCCTTCGACCTTCCCGGCGAGCTGAAGGAGCGCATCCTGGCGCAGGCCACGGAGCGTCCCTGGAACCGCTATCCGCCCTTCGTGCCGGATCGCTTCATCGGTGCGGTCGCGGAGGCGACCGGCTGGCCGGCGGAGGGGATCCTCGTCGCCAACGGCTCCAACGAGCTGATCCAGGCGATCCTCGCGGTCACCGTGGCACCGGGTGTCCCGGTGGTGATCCCCGAGCCGACCTTCACCCTCTACCGGCTGCTCACGCAGGTGGGCGGGGGTGAGGTCGTCGCCGTGCCGCTCGACGCCGAGCTGCGCTTCGACGTCGAGGCGATCGTCAGCGCGGCGCAGAGGTCCCGGGCCGCGCTGATCGTGCTCTGCACGCCCAACAATCCCACCGGCAGCGTGCTCTCGCGCGAGGAGATCGAGCGCGTCCACGACGAGACGGAGTCGCTGGTTGTGCTCGACCAGGCGTACGTCGAGTTCGGCGGATACGACGCCATTCCGCTGCTCGCCGGGCGGCCGCGGCTACTCGTCCTGCGTACCTTCAGCAAGGCGATGGCGATGGCGGGGTTGCGCGCGGGCTACCTGCTCGCTGACCCGGCGCTGGCGCGCGAGATCGCCAAGGCGAAGCTCCCCTACAACCTCAACTTCTTCACCGAGATCGCGGCCGCCGAGGTGCTGCGCGCGCGCGAGGAGCTGCAGGCCCAGATCGCCTTCATCGTCGAGCAGCGAGATTGCATCCTGCGCAGGCTCGGCAGGCTGCCTGGCCTGCGCGTCTACCCGAGCGAGGCGAACTTCGTCCTCTTCCGCGTCGAATCTCCGGGAATCACCCACGAGCAGCTCTTCGAGCGGCTGCTGAACGAGCACGGCATCCTGGTGCGCGACGTGTCGAAGTACCCGATGCTGGAGGGGTGCCTGCGCGTCACCGCCGGCACGCCGGAGGAGACCGACGCGTTCTCGGATGCGATGGCTGCTATCCTGAAGAGGGGCTGAACGATGGCACGAGTGGCTGAGCGGACGCGCAAGACACGCGAGACCGAGATCACGTTGCGGCTCGACCTCGACGGCACCGGTGCGGCCGACGTGCAGACGGGGATCGGCTTCTTCGATCACATGCTGGACGCCCTCGCGCGGCACGGCATGTTCGACCTCCACCTGCGCTGCCAGGGCGACCTGCACATCGATGCGCACCACACCGTCGAGGACGTGGGGATCGTGCTCGGCGCCGCGTTCGCAGAGGCGCTGGGGGAGAAGCGCGGCGTCGTCCGCTTCGCCGATGCCACCGTGCCGCTCGACGAGGCGCTGGTGCGCGCGGTGGTGGACCTCTCCGGCCGCGCCTACCTGCACTTCGACGTGCCCCTCGTCGCCGGCCAGCCGCGAGTCGGCGATTTCGACGTGGCGCTCGCGCCCGAGTTCTGGCGCGCCTTCGCCACCGAGGCCCGGTTGACGCTGCACCTTGACGCCATTCGCGGCGGCAACGCCCACCACCTGATCGAGGCGACCTTCAAGGCCGCAGCCCGCGCGCTGGACGCCGCCACGCGCCTCGATCCACGCCGCGCCGAGAGCATCCCCTCAACCAAGGGTTCGCTTTGAGAGCGACCTGGGTGACCGTGCTCGACTACGGCGCGGGAAATCTCCGCTCGGTGGTCAAGGCCTTCGAGCACGAGGGGGCGCAGGTCACCCTGACGGACGATCCCTCCGTGGCCGGGCGAGCCGAGCGGCTGGTGCTCCCCGGGCAGGGTCACTTCGGGCAGTGCATGACCAGGCTCGAGGAGAGCGGCCTCGCCGACGCCGTGCGAGAGGTGGTCGCCGCGGGTCGGCCCTTCCTCGGCATCTGCGTGGGGATGCAGCTCCTCTTCGAGGGGAGCGAGGAGGCGCCGGGGGTACCCGGCTTCGGCTTCCTTCCCGGGCGCGTCGAGCGGCTGCGCACGGAGCTTCCGCTCCCGCACGTCGGCTGGAATGGCGTCGAGTTTACGCCGGCTGCCACGGACGATGCCCTTCTCGAAGGCGTCGCCGGTCCCGACCCCTGCTACTTCTACCACGTCCACTCCTACGCCGTGCAACAGGCGCCGGAGGAGCAGATCCTCGGTCGCTGCAGCTATGAGGTGGACTTCGCCTCCATCGTGGGACGCGCGAACGTCTGGGGCGCGCAGTTCCACCCGGAGAAGAGCCAGGAGGCCGGGCTGAGAATTCTGCGCAACTTCAGCCAGCTGCAGCGATGAGGTTCTTCAAGGGGCACGGCCTCGGCAACGATTACCTCGCCCTGGACGTCGCAGGCTTGCCCTTTACCCTCACACCCCCGGTCGTTCGCCTCCTCTGCGATCGGCACCACGGCGTCGGCGCCGATGGGGTGCTGGCGCGGGTCGGCTCGGAGGCGGCGGACTTCGGCGTGCGCATCTTCAACCCTGACGGGTCGGAGGCGGAGAAGAGCGGCAACGGGCTGCGCATCTTCGCTGCGTTCCTGCAGGTGGAGGGGAGGCTGGCGGGTCCCCGCTTCACCGTCGAGACGCCCGGCGGCGTCGTAGGCATGAGGATCCTGGAGGAGACGGCCGAGGGGGTGATGCTGGTCGAGGTCGAGATGGGGCGCGCCTCCTTCCGCAGCGGTGCGGTCGGGCTGAGCGGTCCCGACCGGGAGGTGGATGGCGAGATCCTCGAGCTGCCGCCGGGGGAGCCGGTCGGCATCACCGCGGTTTCCATCGGCAATCCGCACTGCGTCTTCTTCCAGGACGACCTCGACCCGGAGGATCTCAGGCGTCGCGCGCCGCAGATCGCGACCCATCCCTGGTTCGAGCGCGGCACCAACGTGCAGTTCGCGCGTGCGCTGGCTCCGAACGCGGTCGAGGCGTGGGTGTGGGAGCGCGGCGCTGGCGAGACGCTCGCCTCCGGATCGAGCGCCTGCGCCGTTGCCGCCGCCGCCGTCCGCCGAGGCCTGGTCTCGGCGCGGCAGGTCGAGGTCCACATGCCCGGCGGCATCCTCGCGGTCGAGGTGCGCGACGACTGGAGCATCCTGCTGCGCGGGCCCGTCGAGGGCGTGTACCGGGGAGAGCTCGCGCCGGGGCTGCTCCGGCGGCTGGAGGGGCTCACATGAGCCTCGCCAAGCGCATCATCCCCTGCCTGGACGTCAAGGACGGGCGGGTGGTCAAGGGCATCCGCTTCGTCGAGCTTCGCGACGCCGGCGATCCCGTCGAGCAGGCGATCCGCTACGACAGCGAGCGCGCCGACGAGCTGGTCTTCCTCGACATCACCGCCTCGCACGAGGGGCGCGCCTCGACGCTGGAGATGATCCGCCGCACCGCCGACTCGGTGTTCATCCCCTTCACGGTGGGCGGCGGCGTGCGCTCGGTCGAGGACTTCCTCGCCATCCTCGGCGCCGGCGCGGACAAGGTGGGGGTGAACACCGCCGCGCTGCGAGATCCCGCGCTGATCGCCCGCGCCGCCGACCGCTTCGGCTCGCAGTGCGTGGTGGTCGCAGTCGACGCGCGCCGCCGGCAGGACGGCGACGGCTGGGAGATCTACACCCACGGCGGCCGCACGCCGACCGGTGTGGACGCCGTCGAGTGGGCGGCGCAGGTGGAGCGGCTCGGCGCGGGGGAGATCCTGCTCACCTCGATGGACGCCGACGGCACCCGTGCCGGCTACGATCTCGAGCTGCTGCGCGCCGTCACCCGTGCGGTGCGCATCCCGGTGATCGCCTCCGGGGGCGCGGGCTCGCTCGAGCACCTCGACCAGGCGCTCAGCGCCGGGGCGCACGCGGTGCTCGCCGCCTCCATCTTCCACTTCGGTGAGATCACCGTGCCCGAAGCGCGCCGCTTCCTGGCCGAGCAGGGGCACCCGGTGCGCAGGTGATCCTCCGCTGTCTCCCTTGCGCTGCCGCGGGCCTTATCCGACCTTCCGAACAACGGATTTCAACTGGCGAGGTGGAGATGAGCGCACAGGTCCGGACCCGATCGGTGTCCGCCGAGGAGCTGCTGCGGATGCCGGACGACGGCTTCCGCTATGAACTCGTACGGGGGGAGCTGAGAAAGCTGTCACCCGCTGGACGCCGCCACGGCCGCATCGCCCATGAAGTCGGCCGTTTGCTCGGGAATCACGTCACGGCCCACGCCCTTGGTGCCGTCTATGCTGCCGAAACAGGGTACCGCCTCGCTATAGATCCGGATACCGTGCGGGCGCCTGACGCGTCCTTCATGCGCCAGGAGCGAGAAGAGGCGATGGAGGAGATCGAGGGTTACCTCCCCGGCGCGCCCGACCTGGCAGTGGAGGTGATCTCCCCGAGCGACAGCTACAGCGAGGTTGCTGAAAAGGTGATGGAGTGGCTGGATGCCGGCACGCGCATGGTGGTGGTGGTGGATCCGCGCAAGCGCACCCTCACCCTTTACCGCTCCCGCGACGAGATCCGGGTGCTCACTGAAGCCGACGTGCTCGACGGTGCGGACGTGGTTCCCGGCTGGAGGGTGGCGGTAAAGGATCTCTTCGCATAAGACAAATCCTCATTGGAAGCGCTTTCGCTGATAGCGGTTAGACCCGCTCTGGCGGATGGTTGCTCCGCCGCCTCCGCCCGGCTGTCTACGTCACCAAAACTCTTGCGTTCCGCGCGCAAAGCACTAGTCTGTGGGAGAGTGCTGCTGTACCTGTGCAAGCGCGCATTCCCAAGAGATCGGTCGCCCACCATCCACCGCACAAATCCACCTCGTCGTTGCCGGGACGACCCGACCGGAGAAGCTCCATGGACCGCCGCAAATTCATCGAGATAGGAGCAGGTGCGGGTGCCGCTGGAATCGTTTCACTCTCGAGCGCCTCGTGCGCGCCGGCACTGCCGCAGATGGGCAGCCTCGGCGGCTCGCCTGGCGGATCCCGCCAGGACCTCGACCTCCACCTTGCTACCCTCGACCGGGGGCTCGGACTGCTCGCGGAAGCCAACCTGGCGGGCTCTCCCACGCGGCCGGGCTACCAGGAGAAGAACCAGCTCGAAGCGGTCGGCTGCAACGGTGGATGCGGTGCTCATGCCGGCACCGAGCAGGAGGAACCGGTTGCGTGTGGAATAGCCGGGTATGGGAAAGGGGATCGGCAGGTGCGGCGTCCTACGTCCGCACCCGCCAGAGCAGGACCAGCCCCGCCACGAAGAAGAGCGCGTTCGGCATCCAGGCTGCGACCATCGGATCGAGCGTGCCGCTCGAGCCCATCGCGCGGCCGACGCGGAAGAGCAGCAGGTAGATCATGGTGATCGCCAGGCTGATGCCGATGCCGTAGGCGGCACCGCCCCGCTTCGAGCTGGTCGCGAGCGGGGCGCCGAAGAGCACGATCACCAGTACCGCGAGCGGCAGCGCGATCTTCTGCTCGCGCTCGACCAGCATCGGGCGCGGATCGCCGCCGGAGCGCTGGATGGCGGCGATGAAGCGCGACATCTCCCGGTAGCGCATCTGGTCGGGCTCCTTCGGCTCCGCGAGCAGCTCCTCGGGCGTTTCACGCAGCGTCGGGAGCCGGCTCGAGGCGAAGGAGAAGGTGTGCTCGTCGCCGCCGCCATCGATCAGACGCAGATAGCCGTTCTCCAGGCGCCACCCCTCCTCGGGAGTCCACTGCGCGCGGTCCGCCGTCTGGTGCAGCGCCGGCAGTGTGTCGTTCGCCTCGCGCTCGACCACCACGCCGGTCATCTGCGCGGCTTCCGGGTCCAATCGCCGCACCGAGAGGACCGGCCCTTCTTCCGTCTGGAAGACGAAGTTGCTGCGGGTGCTGGTGGCGGTCTGCCGCTCTCCGAGCACCTCCGCGCGCAGGCGATTGGTCTCGGGCACCAGCTCTCCGAGGCCGAGCGCCGCCGCGCTGAGAACCACGCCGAGCATCACGATCGGCCGGATGAGACGGTAGAAGCTGACGCCGCCCGCCTTCGCCGCGGAGATCTCCTGGTGGCGCGTCATGTTGCCGATGGTGAAGACCGTCCCGACCAGCGCGGCGATCGGGAAGGCGTAGAGCACGAAGAGCGGGATCTGGTAGAGGTAGGAGAGCGTGACCGCGCGCCAGGGGAGCCCGCGCGCGATGTAGCGGTCCAGGTTGTCGGTGATGTCGGTGATGATGAAGAGCAGCGGCAGCCCCAGCACCATCACCACGAAGGTGCCCAGGAACTGCCGCGCGACGTAACGGTCGAGCAGCTTGGTCATGGCGCCCCCGCCTCGCGCGCCGATTGGCTACGCCGGCTGAAGACTCCCGTGAGCCCGCGGAACCAATCGGCGAAGCTGCCGCCGCGCGCCGTCGAGGTCTCCCTCCCCATCCGCATGAAGCCGATGATGCCGAGGACGGCGAAGATGGCGTTCATCCCCCACATCGCGATGCCGGGGGCGACATACCCCTCGTCGGCCAGGGTCTCACCGCCGATCAGCCCCACGTAGTAGAGCGCGAAGATGGCGAGGCTGAAGGCGATCACCATCCCGATCCCGCCGCGCGGGAAGCGCAGCGCCAGCGGGGCGCCGACCAGCACGAAGACGAGCGCGGCGGCGGCGATCGACCACTTCTTCTGTATCTCGACACGGTACTCGCGGATCTGGCGCTGCAGCCCGGCCGACTGGTCCTGAGCGGAGCGCAGCTCCTGCGCCGCATAGCGGGTCGCATCCACCGGATTGGTCGAATAGCGCAAGCCTGTCATCGCGGCGCTGATCCCGCTGCTCTGGGTAACGCCTCCGCCGGCGGACGGGGCAAGCGCGGCGCCCGCGGTGTCCTCCTCGGCAGCAGCGGTGATGCCGAGCACCCGCTCGAGATCAGCGAGCGCGCGCGTGGCTGCGCGTTCTCGCACCACGTTCAGCTCGCGTGCGAGCGTGTCTATCCGCTCCTGCAGCATCCCCGCGGTCATCTCGCGGTCGCCGCGGTAGGCGGAGCCGGTCTGCCGCTCCAGCTCGTTGCCCACCCCCTGCATCCGCAGAAGCTGTTGTTGAAAGGCAAGACGCTGGAAATTCTCCGGCTCGTCGAAGTTGACCTCGTGGAGGTGCCCATCGTAGAGACGCAGCAGCAGATCGGTGCGGCTGGCGTTGAAGGCCATCACCCCGGAGTCGGCGTAGATCGTCCGCCCGATGCGCGGCGTGCTCACGTCGTAGATCACCACGTCCCACATCTGGCTGGTGTTGGGATCGATGTGCGCCGCCTGCAGGTAGTAGCTGGACATGCCGTCGGCGGTGCGGATCGGATTGATCGTCTGCTCGCGCAGCGTGAAGAGCGGGCTCTTGCGGCCGACGTCCACCATCAGCTGGCGCCACTGGTGGTTCGCCTCCGGCAGAACGCTGTCGTTGAACCAGGCCATGCCGCCGGCGAGCAGCGCGGCCACCAGGAAGACCGGCAGCACGATGCGCCGCAGGTCGATCCCGCTCGCCTTGAGCGCGGCGATCTCGTTCTCCGCGGTGAGCTGCGAGAAGGTGTAGAGGACGGAGACGAGCACCGCCATCGGCAGGGTGAGCGCGATGTTGGCAGGCAGCGAGAGCAGAAAGAACTGGAAGACGACGTCTGTCGGCAGCCCCTTGCCCGCCAGCGTGGCGAGCTGCCGCGCTACGGTGTTGATCAGGATCACCCCGGTCAGTGCCAGGAAGGCGAAGAGAAACGGGCCGAGATGGGCCCGCAGCAGATAGCGCGTCAGAACCTTCATGTCATCCTGAATGTGGAGCGGCCGGCCGCCGTCCGGGAGCGGGGCTTGCTGGGCGGCGCGGCGCAATCCATTATGTTGTCAGAGCTGGACTTGAGGTAGCACTCCCCCTGAGTCGTCCTCGTCCGCGGATGAGGATCCCGCATGCCGCGATTGCGTTTCCTGCCGTTCTACACCGCATCCCTGGTGCTGGTTGCCCTCCTGCTCGCAGGCGCGCGGGAGAGCCACGGTGTCACCCCGCCGACCTCCGTCGTGGGGGACACGTTGCGGTGTGGACCCCCCTCCCCCACCAGGGGGGAGGGGAGAACTGCACACTCTGCCGCAGCCCAAGAACTGAGGCTTGGCAGGATCGAGTTCCCCCTCTCCCAGAATGGCGCTGCGCTACGCGCACCGGACCACAAGGAGAGGGGGCTAGGGGGTGAGGGCCCCGTTCGGGCTGAGGGCTCCTGCGCGCCGCTCCCGCCCTCGCTGCTGTTCCCTCCGCAGGGAGGCTGGAGTGCCCTCTGGGCGCGCTCGCTTCAGGAGAGCGTCAGCGTGCAACGTGACTCG
>JBPCIT010000147.1:0-17245 GCA_051006015.1 Longimicrobiaceae bacterium | reverse complement strand
CACGGGGAGAGGGGGATGACCTGCGGCACTGGAGCCAGGGTTCGGCACCACGGCATTCCCCCTCTCCCTCCTTGGGAGAGGGGGCTAGGGGGTGAGGGCCTGCAGTGGCCCGCTGCATCACCCCGTCCTCCCCGCGAAACGCTCCCGCAGCCGCGCCAGCACCGGCTCGGAGACGAAGGGGCGCACGTCGCCGCCCAGCGAGGCGATCTCCCGCACCAATGATGCGGAGAGGAAGGAGTGCTCGGCACGCGGGGTGAGAAAGACCGTCTCCAGCTCGGGCGAGAGTTCGCGGTTCATCAGCGCCATCTGGAACTCGTACTCGAAGTCCGAGACCGCGCGCAGCCCACGCACGACGATCCGTGCTCCCCGCTCCCGTGCGTACTCCACCAGCAGGCCAGTGAACTCGACCGCCTCGACGCGCGGCTCCCCGGCGAAGACCTCGCGGATCATCTCGACGCGCTCCTCGATGGAGAAGAGCCCCTGCTTCTGCTGCGTCGCCCGGTGTGCGACCGCCACCAGCAGATGGTCCACGAACTTCAGGCTGCGCCGGATGATGTCCTCGTGCCCCACGGTGATCGGGTCGAAGGAGCCGGGGCAGAGGGCGATGCGCGGGTTGCTCTCCATCAGTCGGGGGCGGGAAGGAAGGTGAGCAGAGTGCCGCCGTAGCGGCGGGAGCGGGCGTCGGGCAGCTCCGGCATCTCGTCGTCGGTGCCGTGCTCGATGCAGAGGAGCCCGGCGAAGGGCCGCTGCGCGAAGAGCCGCGCCAGCTCCTCCGCCAGCCCCTTGCCGTAGGGCGGGTCGGCGAAGGCGAGGTCGAAGGCGCCGGGCTCGAGGTCCGCCGCGTAGCGCAGCGCGTCGGCACGCACGACCTCGGCACGCTCCGCCGCTCCGAGCGCGGCGATGTTCGCCTTCAGGCTCGCCAGCGCCGCCGGCGCCTGCTCGACGAAGAGCGCGTGCTCGGCGCCGCGCGAGAGCGCCTCCAGCCCCAGCGCCCCGGAGCCGGCGAAGAGGTCGAGCACCCGCGCCCCCGGGATCTCCGCCGCCACGATGCTCATCCACGCCTCGCGCGTGCGGTCGGTGGTCGGGCGGGTGGCGCGACCCGGCGGTGCCTTCAGGCGGCGGCCGCGCCAGCTCCCGGCGATGATCCTCACGCGGAGCTTCTCATGGCGAATCGGAGGGGCGCACATCCACCAGCTTCGCCTGCAGCGTCGTGCGCCCGTTCCAGGAGTTCTCCTCGAGCTTGAAGGCGGCGTCGAGCGGCCCCGCCATCAGCTGCGCCTCGCGCATCCGGTCGCCCATCCCGAAGCCGATCGCATCGAGCGTCCCGCCATCCTTGCCGAGGGTGAGCTTCAGGTGATTGCGTCCCACCACGCGCGGATCTCCGACGATCCTCACCTGTCGGGCGGCGAGCACGGGGGTGGGATTCTCCATCCCGAAGGGGCCGGCGTGGCGCAGCAGCTTGTGCAGCTCGCCGTTGGCCTCGCGCAGCTCGAGCTCGATGTCCACCCGCAGCTCGGGGACGAGCAGCTCCTCGGTGAGCGCGGAGCGGGCGCGGGCGTTGAACGCCTGCCGGAAGCCGTCCACGCGCGACGGCAGGATCGAGCAGCCCGCGGCGTACCGGTGCCCCCCGAAGCGAGTCAGGTGCTCGGCGCAGTCGCGCATCGCCTCGTAGAGGTGGAAGCCCGAGATCGAGCGGGCGCTCCCCTTGCCCGGCTCGCTTCCGGAGAGGGCGATCATCACCGTGGGACGGTAGATCTGCTCGACGACGCGCGAGGCGACGATGCCGATCACCCCCGGATGCCACCCCTCGGAGGCGAGCACCACCCCCCAATCCCGCTCGGGGTCGTAGCTGCGCTCGAGGATCTGCATCGCCTGGCGCAGCGTCTGCACGTCCACCTGCTGCCGCCAGCGGTTCTCCTCCTCCAGCAGCGAGGCGATCTCCTCCGCCTCCCGCGCGTCCTCGGTGAGCAACAGGCGCACCCCGCGCGCCGCCTCGCCCATGCGGCCCACGGCGTTGATGCGCGGCGCGAGGATGAAGCCTATCTGTCCGGCGGAGATCTCCCCCCGTCCCGCCAGGCCGGTGCTCCGCAGCAGCGCCTGCAGGCCGGGATTGGGGCTGTTCGCCAGCACCTTGAGGCCCCAGCGCACCAGGGCGCGGTTCTCCCCGCGCAGCGGCGCCATGTCCGCCACAGTGGCCACCGCAACCAGATCCAGGTAAGAGTGGAGCCGGTCGGGGGGGAAGCTCAGCTCGTTCGCCAGCGCACAGCAGAGCTTGTAGGCGACGCCGACCCCCGCCAGCCCCTTGTTCGGATAGGGGCAGTCCGCGCGGTTGGGGTTCACCGTCGCCACCGCGGGGGGAAGCGACGGCCCGGGGGTGTGATGGTCGGTGACGATGACATCGATCCCTGCGCGCCGCGCCTGCTCGACGGCCGCGTGCGCCACGATGCCGCAGTCACCAGTGAGGATGAGCTTCGCGCCCGCCTCGGCCGCCGCGGCGATCCCCGCCTCGGAGAGGTCGTAGCCGTCGGTGAGCCGGTGGGGGACGAAGGGGACGGCCTGCGCTCCCATCATCCGCAGCGCCCGCACGTAGAGGGCGGTGGCGCAGATCCCGTCGACGTCGTAGTCGCCATGCACGAGGATCGTCTCGCCGCGCTGGATCGCCTGCCGCAGCCGCGCGACCGCATCTCCGATTCCGGCCAGCGCGGGAGGATGGATCTGCCCCGCGTGCGGCCGCAGGAACTCGCGGGCGGCAGGCGGCTCGGCGTGTCCGCGCTGCACCAGCAGTCGGCAGAGTGGCTCAGGGAGGCGCAGCTCGCGGCAGAGGCGCTCCACCGCCGTGCTGTCAGGCGGGGTGGGGAAGATCCAGCGGCGCTTCGGGGGGGCAGCGGAGGTCAGCATACCGAAAGGTAAAGCCGCCGCCAGGGAGGCGGCAAGACAGGGTGGCTACGGCACCGCTCTTGCTTTCGGTTTATATTCGGTTTATCCTTGGGAGTAGCTCTTCCGTATTCGTCCCGTCCGGAGAGGAGTTGCATGGGTGGCAGCGCGGCCGAGGTGCAGCAACTCCGTTCCCAGCTCGAAGGCCGGTTCGGACGCGCAATCGTCCAGCCACACTCCCGGGAGCAGGCTTCCGGCTTCTCCCTCGGCGTTCCCCTGCTCGACCGGCTGCTCCCTCACGGCGTGCCGCGGGGGGCGCTCACCCTCTGGAGGGGAGAGGCGACGGCGGGGCGGACGGCGGCGCTGCGAGCGCTGGTGGTGCGTGCCTGCACGGGGGGTGCTCGGGTGGCGCTGGTGGACGCCACCCGCACGCTGGACGCCGGCTTCGGCTGCACGCCCACCGGACCTTTATTGGGGTTATGGGTGGTGCGTCCCCCGGGAGCGGAGCAGGTCAGGGAGGGTGCCTGGGCGGCGGAGATGCTGCTACGCGCCGGGGTGTTCGACCTGGTGATCCTGGACGGGTGTGTCCCGGAGCCCGCACAGCTGCACCGTCTGCGCCTGCTGGCGAAGGAGGCCGATGCGGCGCTGCTGATCTCCGCAGAGAGTACGGGCGCCGGAGCACGAGTCGATGTGCAGCTCGAGTTTCGCCGCCTGAGAGGGGGAAGAGGACTGCAGGTAGGTGGGCGGTTCCGGCGGTGGGTGCGGGTTCGAGCGGTCAAGGCAGGAGCAGGAGCTTTTCTCAACCTGGAGAGCGAGGTGGAGGTTGTCCACGAGCCTGCGAATCGCCTGCATTCGGGTGCCCCGGCCCCCGACCGCCGCCCCGGAAGAGGCTGAGGCCGCGGTGCTGACCGGTGCGCTCCTCGCTGCCGCTCCGCGGGTCGCACCCGCGCGGGGTCACCCGCTGGCGTTCTGGGCGGACGCCTCCGGCTTCGAGCGCCGGGGGGGCGACCCCGCCACCGCGCAGGCGCTGCTCGCCGCCGCACGGGAGGGGGGATTCGCGGAGGCGCGGGTGGCCGTTGCCGGCAGCTGCATCGCGGCCGCCGCGGCGACACGCGAGCGCGGCTCCGCCTGGCGAGTGGTCCCCCCTGGACGTGACGCCTCCTTCCTGAGTCGCCGCCCATTGGAGGTGCTCCCCATGGAGGACGAGCTGCGCCGGACGCTGCGGCTGCTCGGGCTGCGCAGCTGCGGCGAGCTGGCCAACATCGCGGCCGCCGAGGTCGAACTGCGCTTCGGGGCGGAGGGGGTGCGGGTGTGGCGCCTCGCGCGGGGAGAGGACACGCGCTGGCCCTTCCGTCCCCCGCCTCCCGAGCGCGCCTCAGCGGAGGCAGAGTTCGAGCCGCCGGTTGCCACCCTGGAGCCGCTGCGCTTCGTGCTGCGTGGACTGATCGCCTCCGTGGTCGCCCAGACCGCACGCCGCCAGCGCGTCCCCGCGGCTCTCCGCCTGCACCTCCGCCTGGAGGGAGCGCCGGAGGTGTGGCGCGAGATCCGCCCCGCCCGGCCCACGGCGGAGGCGCGCGTCCTCACCGACCTCTGCCGCTTGGCAGTGGAGGGGATGGGCGAGCTGTCGGCCCCGATCGTCGGCATCTCGCTCGAGGAGCTGGAGAGTGGCGCCGCCCGCGCCGACCAGCTCGACATCTTCCGTTCCCCCGCCCCCGATCCCGCCGCCGTCCACACCGCCCTGGCGCCGCTACTCGCCCGCTGGGGAGAGGCCGCTCTCTCCCGCGCGGTGCTCCACGGCGCGCACCTGCCCGCGGCGCACGCCTCGTGGGAGGCGCTGGGGGAGCGGGGGATTCTCGAACTGACCAGGGAACAGAAGACGGCTGCCCCCCTCTCCCAACCTGTCCCGGCCCTCACCCCTCAACCCGCTCTCCCAATTCTGGGCGAGGGGGGGCAATTCGGTGTGGGTGGAGGGGGCGTCCGTGAGGACGCTACGCAGTTCTCTGCCGGGTCGTTCATCGGCCCGGCGGCGGAGCGCCCCGTGCTGCACGTCAGCCCGGCGGAGCTTTCGCTCTGCCTGCGTCGCTTCCCGGAGCCGCAGAACATCCGGGTTTCGATGGATGCGAAGGGGCAGCCGGTGGGGATGACCCGGGACCCCTCACCCCCTGATCCCCTCTCCCGGATCGGACCCTCTCACCCCCTAACCCCCTCTCCCCGCAAGGGGGAGAGACCGAGGGAGGGGAGCGCAGTGGCCGGTCCACTCTTCCCTCTTCCCTCTTTCCTCTTTCCTGCTGTTGATGGTCCCGAGCGCATCTCCGGCGAGTGGTGGGGGGGTGCGTACGCGCGCGAGTACTGGCTGGCGGAGGACGAAGGCGGGCGGCTCTGGCTGCTCTTTCGTGATGGGCAAACCGGGGAATGGTGGGCGGAGGGGTGGTGGGACTGAAGGCTTGTGATTCAACTGTACTGAAACAGGATTGGGCTTCTTGCTCCCCCTCCTGCTCATCGCTTGTAGATATTTCCCCGCGGCCCCACATCGAGAATCTCGATCGTATCCTCACCCTCTCGATAGATCAGACGATAACCCTGCCCGAGCCGAATGGAGCGGAAGGCGGCCAGCTCACCCTTGAGCTTCTTTCCCTGCAAGGTGCCTGCTGCGAGTTCTCGAACGACATTCTCGCAAGCCGCTTTCACGTGGGGTGGGAGCTTCGCGATTCCTTTGGCGGCTGTTTTGGTGAAGATCGGCTGTCGCTGCCTCGCCTTCTCCATGGGATCCGCTCAGAAAGGTCTGCCGAAGACTTCCTCGAACGACACTGTCTCCCCACGCGCGAGTTCGTCGAGGCTGTCACGGATCCTGACGAGCGTGTCGGATTCCGAGAGAACCTCAAGCGTTTCCAGCAGCGCCTCATGCTCCTCTACCGACAAGAGCACAGCCTGGGCTCTCCCATGCTTGGTAATGACGTACTCGCTCAGGTGATTCGCGACATCATCGACCAGCTCTGGCAATCTGCTCCGGGCGTCGGTGACGCTGATCGTACTCATGCAACTCCTCGGGTTCGCAGGTGCGGTGGATGACTATGACCACGTTCACTGTACGTGATTACGTGCAAAAAGACAAGAAACCTGTCCACTGTTCCAAGCGCGCGATGAGGTGAAGTCGTGGCTCTCGGTCACCGGTACCTCGAGCTGCACTGCCACAGCGGCTACTCTCTGGGCGACGGCGCCTCCACCCCGGAGGCGCTCGCCGCGCGGGCGGCAGCGCTGGGATATGAGGCGCTGGCGCTCACCGACCACGACGATCTCGGCGGTGCGGTGCGCTTCTCGCGCGCCTGCGCCGAGCAGGGGGTGCGGCCGATCCTCGGCGCGGAGCTGACGCTGGTGGACGGCTCGCATCTGACGCTGCTCGTGGAGGATGAAACAGGGTGGCGCAACCTCTCGACGCTGATCACCCGCGCCCGCACCGGGAATCCACGAGGGGAACCACGCACCTCACTGGAGGAGCTGACTGCCCGCTCGATGGGGTTGATCGCTCTTTCTGGCTGCCCACGGGGGCAAGTGCCGGCGCTGCTTGCCAGGGAGCGCTATGGGGAGGCGCGCACCGCGGCGGCGGAGCTGCGCGAGATCTTCGATGGCCGCTTCTATCTGGAGCTGTGGGACCACCGCACCCATGCCGAGGCCTCGCTCTGTGCCGACCTGCTCGACCTTGCGCGTGCGCTCGAGATCCCCTGGACGGTGACGCACGACGTGCACTACGCCGAGCCGGGCGGGCGCAGGGTGCACGACCTGCTCGTCTGCACCCGGCTGCAGGTCACGCTGGAGGAGGCAGAGCGGCGGGGGCTGCTGCGGCCCTCGGCGGAGTGGTGCCTGCAGTCCCCTGAGGTGATGGCCGAGCGCTGGCGGCAGCTCCCTGAGGGCATCGAGCGCACGCGGGAGATCGCCGAGCGCTGCACCTTCCGTCTGGAGGAGCTGCGACTTGCTCCGCCTCACTTCCCCCTCCCCCCCGGCTGGGCGAGCGCCTACACCTATCTCAATCATCTGGCCTGGGGAGGGCTGCAGGAGCGGCTCGGCGACCCCTCCCTGCGCCACTGGAAGCAGCTCGAGCACGAGCTGCGGGTGATCGAGCAGGTGGAGATCGCGGACCACTTCCTGATCTGCTGGGATCTCTGCCGCTTCGCGCGCGAGCAGGGGTTCCTCTGCCAGGGGCGCGGCTCGGCGGCCAACTCGCTGGTCTGCTACGCGCTGCGCATTACCAACGTGGATCCCGTGAAGCACGACCTCCTCTTCGAGCGCTTCGTCTCCGCCGAGCGCCCGGAGCCGCCGGACATCGACATCGACTTTGCCTCGGGCGACGATCGTGAGCGGGTGATCCAGTACGTCTACGGCAAGTACGGCCGCGAGCACGCCGCCATGGTGTGCAACACCATCGAGTACCGCGGCCGCTCGGCGATACGCGATGCGATGCGGGTGCTCGGCTTCCCTCCCGAGAGGGCCGACTGGCTGGCGAAGCGGGTGGACGGCCACGCCAGCGCCAGCAGGACCGCGGAGTGGCTGGAGATGGGGGAAGGAAAGGCGCTGAGGTCCCTCGGCCTCGATCCCGCCGAGCCGCGCGCGCGCGCGCTGGTGAAGCTGGTACGGGGGCTGGACGGGCTTCCCCGCCATCGCGGCATCCACCCCGGCGGCTTCGTCATCTCCCGCGAGCCCATCGGCAGCGTGGTGCCCGTCGAGCCGGCGGCGATGGCGGAGCGCACCATCATCCAGTGGGACAAGGACGACTGTGCAGACGTGGGCCTGCCCAAGTTCGACCTGCTGGGCCTCGGGATGCTCCACCTGCTGAAGGAGTGCCTCGCTCACCTGCGCGTGTGGCCGGATCTGGATCTCGACCTGGGACGTCTGCCGCTCGACGATGCGGCGGTCTACGCGCAGGTGACGGCGGCGGACACCATCGGCCTCTTCCAGATCGAGAGCCGCGCGCAGGCCAACTTCCTCCCGCGGCTGCGCCCAGAGACCTTCTACGATCTGGTGATCAGCGTCGGCGCCATCCGCCCGGGCCCGATGCTCGGCGGTCAGGTGAAGGAGATGCTCGCGCGCCGCCGCGGCGAGGAGCCGACCGAGTATCCGCACCCCGACCTCGAGCCGGTGCTCGCGCGCACCCACGGCATGGCGCTCTTCCAGGAGCAGTTGATGCGCTGCGCCATCGTGGTCTCGGGGTGCTCTCCGGGGGAGGCGGACGCGCTGCGGCGCGCGATGAGCCGCAAGCGCACCCGCGAGGAGATGGGCCGCGCCACCGAGCGCATCCGCGAGGGAATGCGCGAGCGCGGCGTGGACCCCGAATCCGCCGAGCGGGTGCTGAAGTGGCTGGAGGCGTGCGCCAGCTACACCTTTCCCGAGTCGCACGCCATCTCCTTTGCGCTGCTCGCCTACGCCAGCGCCTGGCTGCGCTTCTACTATCCCGCCGAGTACCTTTGCTCCATCCTCAACGCCCAGCCGATGGGCTTCTATCCCGTCTCCACTCTGATCCACGACGCCAAGGCGCACGGTGTCGAGGTGCGGCCAGTGGATCTGGCGCATAGCCGGTGGGAGTGCACGCTGGAAGTGCGGAGTGCGGAGTGCGGAGTGCGCAGTGCGGAACTGCAACTACCAGAAGGCGAGCAATGTGGGGTAGCGCTGCACTGCGCGCACTGGACTACTACTTCGCACTTCGCACGGGGGGACAAGGGGAAAGGAAGGGCCGCACTTCGCACTGGTGGGGTGGGGGATCGGGCGGTGCGGATCGGCCTGCGCTACGTCCGCGGGCTCGGCAGCCGTGCCAGGGAACAACTGCGCGCGACGCTGACGGATGGACCCTTCCTCTCCCTGCCCAACGCGGTTGAACGGTTCTCGGACGCAGGCCTGGGGGAGGCGGAGCTGCGGGCGCTGGCGGCGGCGGGGGCGTTTCGCTCCTGGATCCCCGAACCGCGCCAGGCGCTCTGGGCGGTGCTGGGCGAGATGCGGGGGCGGCGTAGCGGCGGCCCCCTCGCCCCGCCTTCCGAGGGCGCAGCGGTGCTGCCGCGGATGAGCGAGGTCGAGCGCACGCTCTCCGACCACCGCATGCTGGGGATGAGCCTCGACGGCCATCCCATGCGTCATCTGCGCGAGCGGATGACGGCACTCGGCATCGAGCCGATCGCCGAATTGCGCGGGGAGGGGCGCAGGGACGGAGAGCGGGTGAAGACCGCGGGGCTGGTGATCGTGCGGCAGCGACCGGGCACCGCCAAGGGCTTCGTCTTCGTGGGCCTGGAGGACGAAACAGGCCGACTCGACGTGATCGTCTCGCCGCAAGTGTACGAGCGCGAGCGGGAGATCCTCAATGGACATGGCATCCTTGCCGTGGTGGGGCGGCTGGGAGTGGAGGACAGGGTGGTGAACCTGAAGGCAGAGGTGTTCTATCCGCTGCGGCTGGAGGGGGCGGTGGAGTTGGTCTCATCGCACGACTATCATTAGCCCTCCCGCGGCTCCTGCGGCCGGTAGCCGCGGCATTGCAGCACCGGCAGCCGGGGGTAGCGCGGGAACGCCGGGTCGACCTCCGAGAGCTCGCACAGGTAGAAGCGCGATCCCCGGCGATTCTCCACGACGCGTACGTTCGCGCAGCTCTCGCACAGCCCCACGAGCGGCGAAGAAACGGGTGGTCGCGGCATCGGCATCTACCTGCTGCTGAACGAAGATCTTGCTGCTCACATGCGGACTGTAGTGCGGGAGCGTGATAGCAGCGGAGAGGGCGGCTGCGCAAGAGTTCGCGGCGAGGCGCCAGTGGTCGCCCGTTGGCTTGCGCGCGGGCACCCGGAGGACGATCTTCGCCCGCGGACCCGGTAGAGACAGCAGGATTCACACGGGTTACGGCTGAGATCGAACGCCTTCGCTGCTGGAGGAGGTGAATGCAATCGAGAAGACGGTTCTTCCTGGCAGCCGTGCTCCCGGCGCTGCTGCTCTGCACCGCGCCCGTGGCCGCCACGCAGAGCGATACCCTGCGCATCGCGGGGCTCTCTGCGCCAGTGGAGATCCTGCGCGATCCCTGGGGTATCTCCCACATCTACGCGCAGAGCGAGCGCGACCTCTTCTTCGCGCAGGGTTTCAACGTCGCTCGCGACCGCCTCTTCCAGCTCGAGATGTGGCGGCGCCAGGCGACCGGCACCGTAGCGGAGATCCTGGGCCCGCGCGCGGTGCAGCGCGACCGCGGGGCGCGGCTCCTCCGCTACCGCGGCGACCTGCGGCGCGAGCTGAACCACTATCACCCGCGCGGCGAGGCGATCATCGGCGCCTTCGTCCAGGGGATCAACGCCTACGTCGCCCTCACCGAGCAGAACCCCGACCTTCTCCCGATCGAGTTCCGCATGCTCGGCATCCGGCCGGGGCGCTGGACGCCGGAGGTGGTGATCTCCCGCCACAACGGCCTCTATCGCAACGCCGGCAGCGAGATCCGCATGGCGCGGATGGTCGAGCGGCTGGGGGCGGACCTCGTGAAGGAGCTGCTGCTCCTCGAGCCGGGTGATCCGGATCTCACCCTGCCGGAGGGGTTGAACGTCTCCCTGATGCCCGACGAGATCCTGGAGCTGTACAACGCTGCCCGCGCCCCGCTCGACTTCGAGCGCGAGGATCTCGCCGCCGCCTACCGCGGCGAGGGCAGCTCGCTGGCGCAGCTCGCCGGCGCGCTGCCGGCGCCGCCGCGGGTCGAGGAGTATGCCATCCAGGACGTCGGCAGCAACAACTGGGTGGTGAGCGGCGCCCGCACCCTCTCCGGGCGCGCGATCATGGCGAACGATCCGCACCGCTCCATCCAGCTCCCCTCGCTCCGCTACTGGGTCCACCTGGTGGCGCCGGGGTGGAATGTGATCGGCGGCGGGGAGCCGTCGCTGCCGGGCGTCTCCATCGGGCACAACGAACACGGCGCCTGGGGCCTGACCATCTTCTCGGTGGATCAGGAGGACCTCTACATCTACGAGACGGATCCGGCGAACCCCGCACGCTACCGCTACCGCGGCCGCTGGGAGGAGATGCGGGTGGTGCGCGATACAATCCATGTGAAGGGGGAGGCGCCGGTCGCCGTCGAGCTGAGGTTCACCCGTCACGGACCCGTGCTGCACGAGGACCCGCAGAACCGGCGGGCGTACGCGCTGCGCGCCGCCTGGCTGGAGGTCGGCAGCGCCCCCTACCTGGCCAGCCTGCGGATGAACCAGGCGCGCAGCTGGGAGGAGTTCCGCGAGGCGTGCAGCTACAGCCGCACCCCCGCCGAGAACATGGTGTGGGCGGACGTGCGGGGGAACATCGGCTGGCAGGCGGCGGGGATCACCCCGATCCGCCCCAACTGGAGCGGACTGCTCCCTGTGCCGGGGGAAGGCCGCTACGAATGGCGTGGCTTTCTCCCGATCCTCGACCTTCCCCACCTTCACAATCCGCCAGAGGGGTACATCGCCACCGCCAACGAGAACAACCTGCCGCCCGGCTACCGGCACGCGGTCGGCTTCGAGTGGGCGGATCCCTTCCGCCTGGCGCGCATCGCGGAGGTGCTGGGCTCCGGCCGCAAGCTGACGATGACCGACATGATGCGGCTGCAGCAGGACGAGCTCTCGATCCCTGCCCGCACCCTGGTGCCGCTGCTGCGCACCCTGCGCTCAGGGGACCCGCGGATGCAGCAGGCGCTGGAGATGCTCGGCTCCTGGGACTACTTGCTCGACCGCGGCTCGGTGCCCGCGGCGACCTACGTCGCCTGGGAGCGGCGGCTGGTCGAGAACACGTATCAGCGGATGCTCCCGCCCGAGGCGGCCGATCTGTTCACCGCGCGCTCCCTGCGGCGCACGATCGGCTGGCTCACCGCTCCAGACGGACGCTTCGGCGCGGATCCGCTCGCCGGGCGGGATTCGCTGCTGCTGCGGAGCCTGGAGGAGGCGCTCGCCGAGCTGCGCAGCCGCGCGGGCGACGACCCGCGGCAGTGGCAGTACGGACAGGAGCGGCTGAAGCACGCGCACATCCGGCACCCGCTGAGCGAGCTGGTGGATGCCGCCGCGCGCGCGCGGCTGGACGTCGGCCCGCACCCCCGGGGCGGCTACAGCCAGACGGTGAACGCCACCGGCGGCGGCTACAACCAGCCCGCCGGCGCCTCCTTTCGCATCATCACCGAGACGGGGGAGTGGGACAGCGCTCTGGGCACCAACACCCCGGGCCAGTCCGGCGACCCGGAAAGCCCCCACTACACCGACCTCTTCACCCTCTGGGCGGAGGGCCGGTACTTCCCGGTACTCTTTTCGCGTAGCAAGGTAGAAGCGGCTGCTGAGGGCGCGACGGTGCTGGTTCCCGCGCCGGCGCGAGCCGCCGTCCTCCCCACGCGCGCAACGGGTGAGAGACCGGGGCGCCGGAGGGCGGGAAGGCGCGCCGGCTCGTAGGGGAATTCCTGACAGGCACGTAAGGGAAAGCTGGAATCAGGGCCGCCTGGCTTGGCGCGGGTGCCTGGCACCCGTATATTCTGCCGTCAATTTCCTGAAGCTCGTCGTCGCGTTGGGACCGCCCGAGAACCCGAGAGAATGCCCGCTACTCCGCCGACCGCCATCCGTGACGCCGAAGCACGCTCCTCGCGCGGGCACACCGCAGACCCGGGCGATCACGCCCGTCTCCGCTTCCGGCGCTTCGCCTGGACCACCGCCGCCATCGTCTTCGTCGCCATCGTGATCGGCGGGATCGTCCGCGTCACCGGCTCGGGCCTCGGCTGCGGCGACGACTGGCCGCTCTGTCACGGATACCTCATCCCGCCGATGAGCTTCGAGACGGTGCTCGAGTACGGGCACCGCCTGAAGGCTCTCGTCGTCACCGTCGCGGTGCTGGGTCTCGCGGGATACGCGCTCCGGCACCGCGCGCTGCCCGGTTTCGGCGCGCTGGTGCGGCCGGCGCTGCTGGCGGTGGTGCTGCTCTTCGTGCAGGTGGCGCTGGGTGCCATCACCGTGATCCTGGTGCTGCCGGCGAGCACGACCATCCTCCACCTCGGCACTGCGATGGCGCTGCTGGGGACGCTGCTGGTGGCGGCGGTGCGCACCTACCCCTCGACCGGTGCGCCCCGCGGCGACGGCTTCACCCGTCTGGCCCGCATCACCGCGGGCTTCGCGCTGGTGGTGGTGCTCTTCGGCGCGATGGTCGCCAACTCGGGGCTGCCGCCCGCCTCCGCGCAGCCCTCGGCGGCGGCCTGGGCCTGCCAGGGATTCCCCCTCTGCAACGGGCAGCTCCTCCCGGCGGCGAACCACTTCGTGGGGATCCACTGGGCGCACCGGATGCTCGCCTACCTCTTCGCGCTGCACATGATCGGTTTCGCGTTCGCGGCAAGAAAGCGCAGGCCGGGCGCGACCGCGCGCTGGGGGTGGATCGCGCTCGGGCTGGTCGCGGCGCAGGTGATCGTCGCTGCGACGATGATCCTGCACCAGCTCCCGCACAGCCTGCGCGCCATCCACATGGCGCTCGGCGGGGCGATCTGGGGCTCGCTGGTGGTGGCCGCAGTCTTCGCGCGCCGCACGGTGCCGGTGGAGGGCAGGGGAGGGGAGCACGGCCGCGAGCTGCCGCTCGACATCCAGATGACGACCGCTACCGAGCGGGCGGGGCTGACGGCGGTGCAGCGGAGCGGGCCGGGAGCGCTGAGCCAGCGGCTGCGGGACTACGTGACGCTCACCAAGCCACGCATCACCTCGCTCCTGCTGGTGACCACGCTGGTGCCGATGATCATCGCGGTGCGTGGCTGGCCCGGCGGCTGGACGGTCTTCTGGACGATGCTCGGCGGCTACCTGATGGCGGGCGGCGCGAACGCCATCAACATGTACCTGGACCGTGACATCGACGCGCGGATGGGCCGCACGGCGCTGCGCCCCATCCCCAGTGGCCGCATGTCCCCCGCGCACGTGCTCGCCTTCGGCATCGTGCTGGGCGCGGCGGCGTTCGCGATCTTCGCGCTGTGGGTCAACCTGCTCAGCGGCGTGCTCGCGCTCGCAGGGCTGCTCTACTAAGTCTTCGTCTACACCCACTGGCTCAAGCGCACCTCCCCGCAGAACATCGTCATCGGCGGCGCGGCCGGCGCCTTCCCGCCGCTGGTGGGGTGGACCGCCGCCACGGGGGAGATGTCGCTGACGGCGCTCTACCTCTTCCTGATCGTCTTCTTCTGGACGCCGCCCCACTTCTGGGCGCTGGCGCTGGTGAAGCAGAAGGATTACGGGCGGTTGGGGGTGCCGATGGCGCCTAACGTGTGGGGCGAGCGCGAGACGATGCGGCAGATCCTGCTCTACACGCTGATCCTGATCCCGCTGACGCTGGTGCCGGTCACCTACGGCGGCCTGGGGATGGTGTATGCGCTGCTGGCGCTGACGCTCGGCGGCTGGCTGCTGGCCGCGGTGGTGCGCCTGCTGCGGGCTCCGCTGCTCACCGAGCCGGCCTGGTCGCTCTACCGCCGCTCGCTGCTCTACCTGGCGTTGCTCTTCGGCGCGATGGTGGTGGACGGCATCCTGCCCGTGGGGCACAGCAGCTCGCGCGAGGCCGAGGTCGTCCGCCTACGTAGCCCCGTGCGCGGGCCCGTCAACGTATTGCCGCTCGCCGAGGTGATGGAGCCGCTCCCCCGCTGAGCTGCTTCCTTCACCGCCCGCACTCCCCTCCACAGAAGAAGCGGTCCAGCACGCCCGCGGTGGCGCGGCGCCGCTCGCGCGGCGGCTCCGGCACCACGCGCGCCTCCACGCTGTCACTCCAGAGGAGCAGGAGCATCCCCGCGCCCGCGTGCTTCACCTGCGGGGAGGGGAGGAACGGCTCACTGGCGAACTCCCACGAAGCGTTGCGCAGCTCGGGCAGCATCCCGCGCGGCACCCACTCGTCCACGGGGCGCCCGGTCGCCAGGGTGACGACGGGAACGCGCGGCAGGGTGCGCAGCAGGATCAGCTCCGCTTCCTCGAGCTGCTCCGCCACCGGCAGGTAGACGTGCCCGGGGTCGTTCGAGTCCGCGCCGTAGCTCTCCAGCCCCACCTCCCCGGCGATCTCGTGGAAGCGCGGCATCTGCCGTGGCGCCACGTTGTAGTCCGCCGCGCGCGAGGCGGGCAGCCCCTGCTCATCCACCCGGCAGTGCCAGGAGGTGAGGGTGGTGGTCGCAAAGAACCCGGGCCGCGAGCGCCCCTGCTGGAAGAGGTACGCCTGCCGGTCCCAGGAGCGCCACGTCTCCCGGCGGGAGAAGCGGATCCCCTCCTGCGCCAGCCGCCGCTCGAAGCGCATCAGTCGCTCGGCGAAGAGCGGGTCGAGTAGCTCGAGCGCGCGGTGCACGTTCAGCACGTCCCGCGGGTACTGCGTGCGCAGCATCCGCCACTCCCACGCCTCGTAGCTCTCCCCGATCGCCGGCCGCGGCAATCCCGGCACCCCGACGATGTGCGTGCCCGGCAGCGGCGTGACGGGTTGATACACGGGTACCTCCGCGTATCCGAGCCCGAAGCGGCCGGGCCCCTGGATGCGGTGCCGGCAGCGCAGCTCGGCGACGGTCGGACCGCGCGGCAGCGCGCCAGGCTCCCATGGCGGGCAGGTAGGCAGCACGGTCGGCAGCAGGGCGAGCCCGTTCCGCTGCTGCCCCTCGGCGGCGGCGGGAAGGCCGACGCCGAGGAGAAGAACGATGAGAAGGTACGGCATCCGAATGTAGTACCGTGAATGGAGCCAGGGCGAGCCTCAGTTCTCCTGCCAACCCCAGGGCGCGGGAGGCGGAGCGACCGGGCGGGTGAGGTCGAACTCGATGCGGAACCTGCGGTCGGTTCCCTCGCGGCGCAGCGCGTAGGCGAACATCTCCCCCGGGACAACCTCGACGGTCCAGACGTTGGTTGCCGCCGCAGGGATCAGCGAAGCCGTATGGGCGTCGGCGCGGAACTCCTGCCGCTGCGCGCTGCCCGGCGCCGCCGTGTCCCCGCCGTACTGCGTCACCTCGTCCTCCGTGCCGTCCTCGTGCCGGTGGTCGTGCTTGAGGCGCAGCCCGCTGTCGGTGCGCGTCAGCACCCAGGTGCGCGAGCGGTCCTGCCCAACGTGGAAGGGGATGCGGATGCCCTCCTCGGTGCACTCCCGCACGTGCATCACCAGCTCCCGGTTGACGAAGGTGGTGTCGCCGGCGGGCGCCTCCCGCTGCGTGCCGCGGAAGGCCTGCCCGCAGAGCTGCTGCAGATTCGACCAGAACGTCTGCTGGGCAGGAGCGAGCGCGGTCCCCGGAGTGGCGGCCGTCCCCGGGCCAGGAGCGGGCGCCGCACAGCCGAGCAGCAGCGCCGGAAGCAGAACGAGAATCGCCGTATTTCGCATCGAATCAGATCCGGTTACGGGTGGCATGGCGGCGGACCCGCGATACGCGCCGCGGCCTCCGCTAGAGCAGGGATTGGATGTACCCGCCATCCACCTGAATGGTGGCGCCGGTGAGGTAGCTCGCCCGCTCGGAGGCGAGAAAGACGATCAGGTCCGCCAGCTCTTCCGGGCGCCCCAGCCGCCCCAGCGGAATGCGGCCTTGAATCTCCTCCATGATCTCCTCCGGCTCGCGGCCCTCACGATCTGCCCGGGCCGAGAAGAGCTCCTCTACGCGGGCGGTGCGGATCCAGCCGGGCGCGACCACATTGCAGAGCACACCGAAGGGCGCCAGCTCGGTAGCCATCGTCTTGACCAGCCCCACGACTCCCGCACGCGCGGTGTTCGAGAGCACCAGGCCAGGCAGCGGCTGCTTCACGGTCAGCGAGGTGAGCGCGATGAAGCGGCCCCACCCATTCTGCTTCATGTGCGGCGTGACCGCTTTCGCGAGGTAGAGCGTGCTCATCAGGTTGAGCTGGAGCGCGCGCTCGAACTGCTCGATGCCGATGCTGTCGTAGGAGCCGCTGGGCGGGCCGCCACTGTTGGCGAGCGCGATGTCGATGCGGCCCCAGCGCTCGAGCGTCGCCTCGACCAGGCTCTCGACCGCCTGCGGCTGCGTCACATCCGTGGGCACGGCGACGATCTGCCCGCCCGTCTCGCGGCGGATCTCGTCCGCCGTCTGCCGCAGCCGCGCTTCATTGCGCGAGGCGATCACCACCCGCGCCTTCTCCCGCGACAGCTCCCGCGCCACCGCTTTCCCGAGCCCGCTGCTGGCCCCGGTCACCACCGCCACGCGATCCCGTAAGCCGAGTTCCATGCGCCACCATTCCTCGCAGCCGTGGTTCCGCCTCGCGCACCCGCTTAGACGCGCCGCAAGATAACACCGCTGCCTCCATTGCGCAGGGTGGGCCGGGCGCGGATTCGCTGCCTTGCGTGCGCAGCGTGGCGCGCCTATCGTGGGCCGTCGTTGGACCTCACCCCGCTCGCTGAGACTCGCACCCCTCTCCCAACTTTGGGAGAGGGTTTGATG
>JBPCIT010000146.1:0-23882 GCA_051006015.1 Longimicrobiaceae bacterium | reverse complement strand
CAACGCCCGGTAGGGCCGAACGCCGCCATCATCGAGTCCTCGACAAGCGTCATGGTCCGCATCAACAACGATGAATCGGGGATGACCCGCACCCTCGATGCCGCTCCCGAACGTGTGTGGGCCGTTCTGCCGGCGGTCTACGGCGAGCTGGGCATTCCCGTCGAGGTGAGCGACGCGAATGCCCGTGCCTTCGGCAACCGGAGAGTGACGGTGCAGCGCATCGGCGGTGAGCGCATCAGCAGCTGGGTTCGGTGCGGCAACGACGGCGCCGGCCCCTCGGCGATGAGCGGCTACCGCGTGCAGCTCTCCATTCTGACCTCGCTGCGGCCGGCCGGTGCGGGGAAGACGACGCTCACCACGCAGATCGGCGGACACGGCACCACCATCGAGGGCACGAGCACCTCGAGGGTCCTCTGCGCCACGACGGGTCGGCTGGAACAGCGGATCGCGCAGATGATCGCCGCGCGGCTCGAAGGCTGATTCGCGGCTGCGGACGGGGCGCCGGTCCCGCGGCTGCGGTGGTGGAGGAGAGCTGAGGTGCGGTATCTCCACGCCGTCCACCTCGCGCGCGAGGAGATCCCCTCCTTCGAGGAGTATCCCTTCTTCCTTGCTGCCGTGCGGCACCTGGGGAGCCTGCGCTTGCGCGCGCCGGTCACCTTTCTGGTGGGGGAGAACGGCACGGGCAAGTCCACGCTGCTCGAGGCGATCGCCGTCGCCAGCGGCTTCAACCCCGAGGGTGGGACGCGCAATCTGCGCTTCGCCACCCGCGCCTCGCACTCCGATCTGCACCGCCACCTGCGGCTGGAGCGGGGGCTGAAGCGGCCGCGGGACGGCTTCTTCCTGCGCGCGGAGAGCTTCTACAATGTGGCCTCGGCGCTGGAGCGGCTGGACGAGCTGGAGGATCCCGAGTACCACCGGCTGCTCAGTGCGCCGGCGATCCTCCACGCCTACGGCGGGCAGTCGCTGCACGAGCAATCGCACGGGGAGTCCTTCTTCACCCTCTTCACCGAGCGCTTCGGCGGAGACGGGCTCTACCTGCTCGACGAGCCGGAGGCCGCGCTCTCGCCGACGCGCCAACTCGCGCTGCTGGTTCGCATGCACGACCTGGTGGCGCAGCGCTCGCAGTTCCTGATCGCCACCCACTCCCCCATCCTGCTCGCCTATCCCGAGGCGGAGATCCTGCTGCTCGACGAGGCGGGGATCCGCACCGTCGCCTACGAGGAGACCGACCACTACGTCGTCACCCGGGAGTTCCTCAACAACCGCCAGCGCATGCTGGACGAGCTCTTCCGCTGACTCCCCTCCGCCCGCTGTCACAACCCGTCCGCCTCGTGCGTTGTATAGGGGGTCCGCCTCCGTAGGGCACCGATTGCTGAACAGATGTGTACTCTGGTAGGCGCGGGACGCCGGTCCCGGGCGATAAACCTCTTGCTGCGGAGATGGTCGCGTTGCTGGCTTTCCTCTTTCTCCTGAGCTTCCTCCCCGGCGCCACGGTGCAGGGCACGGTGCGCGCCGAGGGATCGCGCGAGCCGATCGCGCACGCCACGGTGCAGATCCCCGCGCTGGGCCGCGGCGTGCTCACGGACGCGCGCGGCTACTTCGTGGTCACCGACGTGCCGGAGGGACGCTGGCGGGTGCGCACCAGCGCCCTGGGCTACCGGCCGCATGAGGTCGTCGTGCAGGTACCGGCCAGCGGCGCGGTGCGGCTCGACTTCGAGCTGACGGCGCAGCCGGTCGAGATCGCCGGCGTCGAGGTACACGGCGCCCCGCGGCGCGGCGGGCCGGGGGATCGCTCCGCTGCCTCTGACGCGGGTCCGGCGCCGCTGCGCATCGATCCCGCCACCGTGGGCGGCATGCCGGCGCTCGCCGAGAGCGACGTGCTGCGCGCGCTGCAGATGCTCCCCTCCGTGCAGGCGATCTCCGACTTCTCCAGTGCGCTCTACGTACGCGGCGGATCGGCAGACCAGAACCTGATGCTGCTCGATGGGGTGCCGCTCTTCAATCCCTACCATCTCGGCGGGATCTTCGGCTCGATCGATCCGGACGCCGTTGCCACCGTGGAGGTGATGCCCGGCGCCTTCCCTGCCCGCGTGGGCGACCGGCTCGCGAGCGTGATCGAGGTCCACACGCGCGACGGGGGACGGGACCGGGTACGCGGAAGCGGAGCGGTCGGCCTGGTCTCCTCGCGTGCCGGCCTGGACGGGCCGCTTCCGGGCGGACGCGGCAGCTTCCTGGTCTCGGGGCGCCGCACCTATCTCGACCTCTTCACCGACGCGGCCTACAGGCTGGGGATGATCGAGGTCACCGTCCCCTACGCCTTCACCGACGCGCACCTGAAGCTCACGCACGACGTGGGCGAGCTGGGCCGGCTCTCCGCCTCCTTCTACATCAACGAGGAGGGGCTCGACGTGCCGAACCACATGCGGACGCACCACGACGAGAAGGTGGATTTCACCTGGGGATCGCGCGTGGCGGCGCTGCGCTACTGGCAGCCGCTGGGAGCGACGCTGATCGGGGAGCTGCGCGCGGCGGTCAGCAGCTTCCACGGCTCCTTCGATGCCCGCTGGGAGGACGACGTAAGCTACACCGACGCGGACGGATCTCTCGTGACGCGCGAGGAGGAGAGGGTGGAGGCATACACCGGGGTGCGCGACCTGCTCGCCGCCGCGGACCTTACCTGGTACCGGGGTCCGCACCGGGTGCGCTCGGGGGTGCAGCTCGACGCCTACCTCTTCGACTACAACATGATACAGCTCGGCGAGCTGAGCTCGCGCCAGTTCCCGCCCTTTCAGCGTACCGACCGGCCCATCACCCTGGCCGCGTATCTCGAGGACGCGTGGTCGGTCTCCGAGCGCTTCGACATGCGCGCGGGGATGCGGGTGCTGCACGCGGGCGAGCGCGGCACGGAGCTGCTGCCGCGCTTCGGCGCCCGTTACGCGCTCTCGCCCTCGCTGGCGCTCTCGGTCGGCGCGGGACGCTCGGCGCAGGTGATGCACTCGATGAAGAACGACGAGTCGCTCTTCGGCAGCGTGATCGCATACGACCTGCTGACCGCCGTCCCCCGCGAGGCCGGTTTCTCCACCGCGGAGGACGTGGTGGGCGGCATCGAGTGGGCTTCCGGCACCACCAGCGTGCGGCTGGACGCCTACGCCAAGCGGATGAGCGGGCTGCCCCTGCCGCCGCTCACGCGCGACCTGCTCGATGCGCCCGCGATCGTCGCCACGGGACTGCGCATCGGCACGGGGACGGGACGGGGGATCGAGCTGCTGGCGCAGCACACCCGCGGCCGCGCCTTCTATTCGCTCGCCTACGCGCTCTCCGAGGCGCAGCGCACGGCGGAGGGGGCGAGCTTCGCGCCGCGCTTCGAGCGGCGCCACACGCTCGATGCGCTCTCCACCCTGCCGCTGGGGCGCAGCGGTCAGCTCGGAACCCGCCTGACGCTCGGCACCGGCCAGCCCTACACCCCGGTGATCGGCATCGGCGAACGCTACGACTACGATCCGGTGACCAAGACCTTCGGGCGGGGCGGTCTCGGCGGCCCCTACATCGTTCTCGGCGAGCACAACTCGGGACGGCTGCCGGGCTACCTGCGCATGGACGTGGCGGCGCGCCGTAGCTACCAGCGGCGCTGGTTCGGCCGGGCGACGACGCTGACGCCGTATCTACAGGTCGTCAACGTGCTGAACACCAAGAACGTGATGGCTGCCTTCCCGGAGCTCTACGGCAGCCAGGGGCCACAGCTCCAGTATGCGCCGCAGCTCCCTCTCTTCCCCACGTTGGGATTCGAATGGAAATTCTGAGAAAGCTCCCGCTGCTCCTCGGCGTGCTGCTCGCCGCGGGGTGCGGCTTCCAGCGCGAGCCCACGCCCATCGAGTTGACGGGCGAGCAGCTCATGGTGCACTCGATGCTCGAGGCGGGCTCCGAGACCGTCTCGGTGCTGCTCACCCGGCTCGATCCCCGCACCGCGCTCCTCGATCGGGGCTCGCGGCCGCTCTCCGGCGCGGATGTGCGCATCTTCAATGGCGCCGACACCGTGCGGCTCGCGGAGGCGGCGGCAGGCTTCTCCGCCTGTCTCACAGACGCCTCGTCCCGGGATGGCGGCCCCTCCACCGCAGGCCCCGGCTGCTACGCCGCGCTCTTCCCCGGCGGCATCCGCGCCGGGTCGCGCTACGGTCTGCTCGTCACCCTGCCGGGAGGCGGGGTGATCCGCGGAGAGGCGGTGGTACCCGATACCGTGGCATTGCTGCGTCCGGCGCCCGGCACACGCGTCGACATGCCGGCACCGCAAAACCAGTTCGCCCCGCCGGTCAGCCGCATTCCAGTACAGTGGGAGGGGAGAGACCAGGCGGGCTGGACCGGCGGGATGAGTCTCGGACTGCGGGAGGCGGGGATCTACCGCGAGGACGAGCGAGTGTCCGAGGGGAGCTGCAACCTGCCAGTGCAGCTCGGCAGCTTCTTCACCGCCCAGCTCGCCGACACGCTCTCGATCCCGGTTCCCTACGCCTACTGCTTCACCAACAGCGGCAACACGCAGCGGGAGATCCCGTGGGACTCACTGCAGGTGCGGCTGCTGGTCACCGCGTACGACAGCGCATACGTGCGATATCGCTCGGCGCACAGGGACCGGATGGTCGAGATCAACCAGGCCGCGGTGGGGGTGACCGGCGCGCTCGGCCTCTTTGCGGGCAGCGCCACCGCCGAGCGGCGCATCGTGCTGGTGGCGCGGCGGTGAGGTGCCCTCGAAGACACCCGGGCCCTCACCCCGCTCGCTGAGGCTCGCACCCCTCTCCCGAGTTCGGGAGAGGGGTTGATGCTGACACTGGCACCGAAGCTGATGTCCAGCAGGGCAGTGTTCCCCCTCTCTCAGAATTGGGAGAGGGGGCTAGGGGGTGAGGGCGCTGTTAAGCTAGGGGGTGAGGGCGCCGTTCAGCTGAAAGCCGGCAGGGTCAGGAGGACGCCTCCATCAGCGCGTGCAGCCGGTCGCGGTAGCCGCGGCTCGAGGTCAGCTTGGTGCCGTCCTCGAGGTGCACCACGTACTCGCCCTGGAAGAGGGTCTCGAGCGACTTGATGCGCTCGATGTTCACGATGGTCGAGCGATGGATGCGGATGAAGCGCTCGGGGTCCAGCTTGGCCTCGATCCCGCTCATCGTCTCGCGCAGCAGGTAGGACTTCTTCCCCACGTGCAGCCGCACGTAGTTCCCCTCGGCATCGACCCACTCGACCTCCTCGGTGCGCAGGAAGGTGATCCGCGCGCCGGAGCGGACCACCAGCCGGTCCACGTACCTGGGCCGTGGCCGCAGCTCCTCGAGCAGGCTGCGCAGCCGCTCGCTGATGTCCCCCTCCTTCTGCCGCTGGATGGTGCCGCGCGCCTTCTGCAACGCCCGCTCGAAGCGCTCCTGGTCGAAGGGCTTGAGGATGTAGTCGAGTGCATGCGCCTCGAAGGCGTGCAGCGCGTACTGGTCGTAGGCGGTGACGAAGATCACGGTCGGCATCTGCTCGGGGCCTACCGCCTCGATCACCTCGAAGCCTGTCATCTCGGGCATCTGCACGTCGAGAAAGACCAGATCCGGCCGCTCGCGCAGGATCGTCTCGGCCGCCTCCTTTCCATCCCCGCACTCCTGCACGATCTCGATGTCGGACTCCTCCTCGAGGAGGCTGCGGATCCGCTCGCGCGCCAGCGGCTCGTCGTCCACGATCAACGTTCGCACCGTCATCACCTCCCTCGATTCGCACGAACCGCCAGGCCGTTCGGCGCCGAGCGGAACGGGATCTCCATCGCCACCACCACGCCCCCGGCGGGGGCGCCGGCGACCTCGAATCTGTGGCTGCCATTGTAGAGCTGCGCCAGCCGCGCCCGCGTGTTGGACAGGCCCACCCCGGTACTCTTGCGCGTCTGATCGCTTTGGTCGAGGCCGCGGCCATTGTCGCGCACCTCGAGCTGCAGCGAACCGTTGCTGCGGTGGGCGGAGATCTCGATGCGCCCGGGCGCCGAGCGCGGTGCGATGCCATGGCGGATCGAGTTCTCCACCAGCGGCTGCAGGATCAGGTGCGGCACCAGCGCATCCAGCGTCTCCGGCTCGATGGTCCACTCGACCGCGAGGCGGTCGCCGAAGCGGGTCTGCTCGATCTCCAGATAGGGCTCGAGGAACTCCAGCTCGTCGCGCAGGGTGACCTCCTGCGTTCCCGCCATCTCGAGCGAGAGGCGCAGCAGGTCGCCGAGCCGCGCGAGCATCCGGTCCGCCGCCTTCACGTCGCGGTGCATCAGCGCTGAGATCGCGTTCAGCGTGTTGAAGAGGAAGTGCGGATGGAGCTGCATCTTCAGCACGTCGAGCTGCGCGCGCGTGAGCTGCCCCTCCAGGTGCGCCGCCCGCATCTCCCGCTCCCGGTAGCGCCGGTAGTACACCAGGGCATAGCCCACGCCCACCAGCGTGAAGTAGCCCAGCGCGTGCGCGGGCGTCTGTACGAGCAGCTTGGTGGTGAGCGGGCCGTCGGTGAGCGCCTCGATGTAGCGCGCGAAGAACATCTCGACCAGCAGCCGTCCGACCAGCACGGCAGCGCCCGCGGCGAGGTGGATCGCCACTGTGCGGTGCCAGTGCCTGCGGGTGAGCGGCAGATGACGCGCGAGGGAGAACGCCGTCAGCGCCAGCAGCGCCCAGAGGTACATGTCCAGAAAGCCGATCCCGAGCGCGTCCGTCCACGTCATCGGCTGAGCGTTGCTCTTGGCCATGACGTAGTACCACTGCGCGTAGACCAGCGCGAAGATCGTCCACCACCCCCAGAAGAGCGTCCACCAGAGCCGGCCGCGGATGGGGTCCGCGCTCTCCGTCAGCGGATACGACCGCCAGCTCGGCGCCGCGTTTGGGGGGGCGGGAAGATGCGAGATGGCCATCTCAGTGCCTCAGGCTCCGCTCGCCGCCAGGGGCGAGTGGAAGGGAATCGTCATGGTGATGACCTGCCCACCCTCGGGAGAGGGACGCAGCTCCAGGCGATGGCCGCCGTCGTAGAGCTGCGCCAGCCGCAGGCGGGCGGTGTCCAGCTCCGGCGCCGGACCGAAGCGCGCGCGGCTGGCATCCGTCCGGGTGGCGCACTGCTCGTGCACCTCGAGCTGGAGCTTGCCATTGGTGCGGCGGGCGGCGATCTCCAGCCGTCCGGCCGGCGCGCAGGGGGTGACTCCCTGGCGGATCGCGCTCTCGACGAGCGGCTGCAGGATCAGGTGCGGCACCAGCGCATCGAGCGCCTCCGGCTCGATCCGGTAGTCGATCTCGAGCTGCGCCTCCCCCAGACGCATGCGTTCGATCTCGAGGTAGAGCCGGATGAACTCGAGCTCCTCCTTGAGCGCTACCTCCTCGCTGCCGCGCCGCTCGAGCATCAGGCGCAGCAGGTCGCCGAGCCGCGCGAGCATCCGGTCCGCCGCCTTCACGTCGCGGTGCATCAGCTCGGAGATGCCACGCAACGTGGTGAAGAGGAAGTGCGGCTGGAGCTGCATGCGCAGCGCCTGCAGCTGCGTGCGCGCCAGGCCGGCCTCGAGCTGCAGCGTGCGCAGCTCGCGCTCCCGGAAGCCGCGGTAGAAGGAGATCGCGTAGCCGGCGCCGACGAAGCTCGCGTAGAGCGAGATACCGGCGGGGACCGACTGCAGCCGCGTCGAGAGCGGCAGGTCGGAGAGCCAGCCGACATGCCGGCCCAGGTAGTAGACCACCAGCGCGCGCACCACCAGCAGAGCGAGGCCCGCAACCAGGTGGATCGGCAGCGTCCAGCGCCAGCGCCCCCTGTCCAGCGGGAGACGCCAGGCGAGCTGAAAGGCGGCGAATGCCAGCAGCGCCATCAAGCTGTTCTGGATCAGCGCGATCCGGAGCATCTCCGACCAGAGGGCGGAATCCCCACGCGCCACGCGGGCGTAGTAGCCCGTGATGGTGAACACCACGGCGAAGAGGCACCACCAGCCCAAGAACAGGCTCCACCAGAACCCACGCTGGCGGATCAGCCGTTCCAGCATTCGCAACCTCGAATCGAAGGCAGCCGACACTCCGGCAGTGGAGGGCAGGAAGAATCTCCCGACCTCATGAAAGCTCAACCGTAGGTGGAATCTGCGCAAGGGATTACCACCGCTGCCGGGTATCTCTGCCGCTCCGTCCGCGGCGTGCAGGATCCGGCTCACCGGGAGGACTCGTCGGGAGATTCGCTGCCTTTCCCCTTCGCGCCGGCGGAGCGTGGGTGGGATTCCGCGCCGCCAGGGAAAGGCGCAGAGGAGTGTGAGCGGAGGAGAAGAGGCTCCGCCCCCCACCCCGCTCCTCTCGAAGCGGAATGGGGGGCGATGGAGTATTGTATGGCGAAGGAGTGACGGCACGAACCCAGAATTTCTCGGTTCACTTGGATTTCTCTACTCATTCGGTTTTTCCGCAATTCGGCGCGTCGTCCTCCTCGCTCTTCCCCGCAGAACTGCCACGGGGATGTTCTTCATACACCGGGGTCCTCGTCCATCTCGGGTTGCGTTCCCGCTGCGCCCGCGGCTCCTAGTGCAGGTTCAACCGAGGGCTTCGGCATGTGATTGCCCGGTTCATGGCACGCACCTGCTGCGCTTCTGTCATGAGCGGCTGCGCCGCTCCGCCGGGCCTACGAAAGACCCGGCACCAAACTGCGGGCGTCCTCCGGACGCGATGCAGCGTCGCTCTTCCGCCCGTGAGGGCGGCCGTAGTTCCCTGCCGGGTCGTGGCGCTGCTACGCACCGGACTACTATCGGCCCGGCTGATGCCGGTGCCCACCGGAAAAGCCGCTTGATGCTGCACTAGGGCATGAGCCGTGTGCGCGAGATCCGTTTCGGCGGCGCGGAGGGCGGCCGGATAGCCGCGGCTGCGCGGGAGACCGGCCGGGCCAGCGCCCCGTCGCCGTCGCCGGTGACGAGGGTGGGGGAGCTCTCACTCTCCGGAGCGGCTCCGCCTGGTTCGACCATCGCCCAGGGGTCGGTGATCTCGGTCGGGTCCTGCTGTGCGCCGGCGTACGGTTGCGTGAGCGGCAGGTCGAGAGCGGCGCGCCAGACGAGCCAGAGGTGCGAGAGGAAGAGCTTCTCCGTCTTGCGTAGCGCGGTCAGGTGCCGCCGCGCCGTGGCCCACCCCGGCCGCTCCGCCTCCAGCTTGGCTTTCTCCCTGCGGTAGTAGTCGGAGTAGGCGCCGCCCGACTTCAGGAAGCTGGTCCCGATCAGATAGCAGACCTTCTTGGCGTACTGATCGTAGCTGGCCCTCTGCCCGCGGGCGGGCTTGGGCTGCGCCACCCGCACCCCCTCCGTGCGCGAGACCTCGATCTGTCCCGAACAGCGGCCGCGGCCGCCCAGCCGCGTGTGCGCGCCGCTGACGCGGTAGCTCTCGGGGAAGGACGCCGTGTAGCCGCAGGTGCGGCAGCGATACTCGACGCCGGGCACGGTCGCCAGGCCGCAGTACGCCCAGAAGGCGGAGGGCGTGTCGGCGCGCGTGGCATCCAGCCGTGCCACCAGCTTGCCGGCCAGCGTAGGACCGATCCCCTTGACCTGCTCGAGCCACGGCCAGGCCGGGTGATCCTGCAGCGCCTGACGCATCGCCTGCGCCATCTCCTGCTCGGCCTCCCAGTGGCGGCGGTAGGTCCGCCCCAGCAGGGGCACCGGTCCCTCGCTCTTGCCGCTGCGGATCTGCTTGAGCATCGTCTCGGCGTCGCCGGCGGCGGGCTCGGCGGAGCGCCAGGTCTCGTCACGCGCCTGCAGCACGGCGCGGATGCGCTCGCCCGTCTGCACGCGCACCCGCTGGGCCTGCTCGTAGGCGTCGGCTATCCAGCGCATCTCGCGCCCTGATGATCGCTCGGTCACTGTGGAGTTCTTGTTGCTCTCGGCGTTCGACTGCATGGTTCCTCCCGGGAAGTGCTCTGCTCGTCGCGACGCTGTTATGGTATAAAGAGAGCCGTCTGGGCGCGACGCATTAGGGACGTGGCGTGCGCGATACGGGACGAACGGCTGGAGGCGTGGGACGGGCCACGGAGGGAGGAGCCGCTCCCCTCGGCTTCCGATTCGGACTCAATAGGGACGGCGCGGGACCGAGGTGAAGCTGACCATCCCCCACCCGGGACCGGTGGCGATGCCCGGCGAGTCCATCAGGCGCCAGTTCACCTGCTGTCCGCTCGCCAGCCAGAGTGGCTCGGAGACCAGCTCATGCCGGGAACCGGGGCGCGCCGCCGCCAGCCGCACCGTCCCGCCCTGGAAGAGGCCCGCGGGAACGGCGAAGGAGCGGTTCCGCATCATGTCGACCCGGCCCAGCATCACCCGGGTCTGACCGAGCAGGGCGTAGACGTTGACGTGGCACACGCTCTGGTTCTCCACATGAACCATGTAGCTGTCTCCCGCCGGCAGCGGGCCGCCGCCTCGAGCTGCAGTCGCGCAGCCGGCTGCGGTGGTGAGGGCGAGAAGCAATGCCGCGAGGCTCCGGTGGTGGTTGCGCATGGGTACCCTCCTGCTGATAGAGATTGGGAAAGGGCTTCCGGCCCGAAGCCAGCGTAGCGGGCCGCCGCGCGGACGGCCACACCGTTGGGGCGAAGCGTACTCTGGTGGGACGAACGGTACAGTCGGAATGGGAGGTGGATACTGACCTGGAGTGCCCGTGCGGAAAGGCTCCAGCCGCACCGCTACCGTGACACGGGGCTGCGAGCAAGGCTGTGACAGCGAGGTAAGCTGCGGTTCCGGTGGGGCGAGTTCGTGCTGGGAAGGACTGAACGGGAGGTGGTGAAGATATGAAGTTTCGGGAGTGCGGCTACTGATGGAATCGATCGCGCCTCACTTCCCCGCACACACCGCGGCCGGAGCCGGTTTCGCGCCTGCCTCGGCCAGTGCCTGCTGAAAGGCGCGGGAGGCGGTTGTAAACGCCCCTGCTCTCCGCAACGCGTTCGGGCTCATGCCGAGAAAATCGTAGAAGGCCCTCCGCAGCCCACTGTCCGAGGCGTACCCGCAGGCGCTGGCGATGCTCTCCATGCTGCGGTCCATGTTGTCCAGCAGCTCGGCCGCCAGCAGGATCCGCATCCAGGCGAGCACCTGCCGCGGTGGCGGAAGTCCCACGCTCTCGCACTGGCGCAGCAGCGTGCGCAGGGAGACGTGCAGCCTGCGCGCCAGATCCTCCGCCTTTCCTCCTCCCGAAGCGATCTCCGCAGCCGCGTCCAGGATCGGGCGTGCACGCGCGGGAATCTGCTCCGGGAGAGACCGCTCCAGCAGGCTCTGCAGAGGTCGGCCGCGTAGATCACAGAGAACGCGGGTGATCGTCAACACATCATCGCTCCCCGCGATGAGCAATTCCATCACCCCCCAGGCTCCCAGCGTGCGCAGATCGGCGCTGCGTTCGGGCCGCACTTCCAGAGCGGCGAGAACCGCGACAGTGGGAAAGTTCCGCAACAGGTCCCGGAGCTCGGGAGCCAGCCGCGCCTCTCGGCCCGATCCGGCATAGGGATCGACGATGACGAACGCCGCGGGTGAGGCCTTCCGGAGATCCTCGCTCAGCGCTTCCCAGGAGGAAACCACCTGAACCTCAAATGCCCTGCCAGCTGCCTGCTGAACACGCGCCCGGAGCCGGGCATCGGGGTGGAAGACGAGCAGCGAGCGGGAGACTACCTTCATGAAGTCGTCGTTAATTAATCGATTTCCGTCCGATCAGGCTTGAGTGCCGTGGCTGGCAGCAATGCAGGTTGATCGTGGGTCCGGCAGTCACTCCGATTGCCTCTCTCACCTTCGTCCTGGAGTCTCGATGAAACTCGCTCGTCTGCTGTTCGCCACCGCCGCTCTCGTGCTGGTCACCGCCTGCAATGCGACCGATCCGACAGGTCCTGATACTCGCGCACCCGATCGGCCGGTGTACGATGCAGGTACTCACAACGGTTCGGGCGGATGATCTATACGGGTTCAACTTGAAGATCCTCCAGTGCTGCGACGAACTCCCCAGCCAGGGCGTCTGCCTCCTCGGTGGGATGCTCGGGAAGCTGATGAACAGATGCGCGAGCGAGACGACCGTGTCGAATCGACTCCAGGACCGCTTCCGCGAGGATCTGGACCTGTGACTCCTTCCGCAGCGAAGCGATCTCCAGGGCACGCCCTGCTGCGTGCTCGGCACGATCCCAGTCATGCAGGGATGCGGCACCCTGGGCCAGTGCCAGGAGCGCCTGAGCAGCTCCCTCGGCGGAGGTATCTGTCTCGCTAGCCTGCCAGAACTGATTCCATGCTGCATCGAATCCTGCGGCGTCCCCTGCAGCGCCGGCCGCACGACCCAGGCTGCCGAGTGCGAGCGAGCGATCGCGGGGCTGACGTATGTGGGAAAGCGCGGCTCGAATCACGGACAGAGCACGGGCGAACTGCCCCTGATTCATCCAGAGGCAGGCAAGGTCGTGTGCGAGGTTCGGCAACCTGGGATGCCCGGCACCATATGCATGCAGGGCATTCGCAGCATGAACTTCAGCCTCTCGCACCTGATTGCTTTCGTCGGCGATGACGAAGAGGTCGTGGGAGGCCATGCCCTCGATTTCACGCAGGCCATGCTTGCGCGCCGTCTTCAGCGCCGTGGTGTGAGATTTCCTCGCCGCTGGGAAGTTGCCCCGCTGCAGGTGCAGGTTGCCCAGCCCGATGAATGCCAGAGCGTAGGCCCTCCAGTCTGCATTCTGCCGCGCCACGGTGATCGCCTGGTGGAACCACGTCTCCGCCCGCGCGTACTCCGCACGCCGCCGTGCCAGGCGACCCGTCAGGTACGCCGCCTCGGCGTCGTCCGGGACGAGCAAGGCCGCCACCTGCATGAAAGCCAGTGCGGTAGCGAGCGCTCCCTGCTGGTCCGCCCACTCCGAGAGCTGCCGGCACGCCTTTGCCAGCGGTTCCGGCGAGATGGAGGCGGAGCGATCGAGCGCGCGGGCAAGGACACGGAGCGGCTTCAGCAGAGCGCCATCGAGCTCGGCGGCACGAAGAGCCGCTAGCCGCCGGCGCTTCGCTCCAGGGAGGAAGAGCCTCGGGCGCTCGTGCGGATCGGCCTCTGTCCATATCAGCATGGTACGAAGCGACTTCCACAGCAGGGCCCCCGCAGGACCATCGAACTCTTCCAGCACCACGGAGCCCCGGAACGTCTCACCGTCGCCGCGAGTCAGAGGCGGGGGCGCGTACCGGCGGCGGCTATGCGACGGAGGCTTGGATGGAGTGCTTTGCATCTCTCGCTCCTCGAAAAAGGCGGACAGCGGCACCTCCTTGACAACTCGAAAAAACTACCCGTGACGGATCCCGCGGGTCGGTAACGGGATGGCTGCCGGCGCTACGCGCCGCGTGCTCAACCTCATGTACAGATTGTGCGAAGCGCGCCCGGAGCGCCAGCCCTGGGAGGAAGATCGGCGGAAAATAATCGAAACCTGTCCGATTTCGCTTGAGTACATCAAGCCGCGGAGTGGTACGTTGCATTCCGTTCCCACTCGTTCGGTAGGGGCCCATGCCAGGCTGGTGAGGAACGCCCCGCAGGTTTATCTTCTCACCTCAGATCGTGGAGTAGAGAATGCGCTTCCGTCTCAAAGCCACCGTGGCGCTCGGCACCGCGCTGCTGGCGTTCGGATGTTCGGACCTGAGCCAGCCCAGGAATCCCGCCGCCCCCGAGACCGCCTCCCCCTCGACCGGACCAGCACCCGCGGCCCCTGTGGCTCCTGCGAACCTGATCCAGCTCCCTTCGGGGGCCGCGCTTCCGCAGGAGGAGATCGAGACCAAACTCGCCCTTCTGGCCGAGGATATTGCCATCGCGCTCGCGCATCCCGGGACACGAAACCGCGTCTACCAAGCCTTGAAGGACTCGAAGATTCGCGAGAACAAGCTGCATTTCCGCACGCTGCTTCAGCGACAGGATGTGGATCTGCTCACGCAGATGGCCAGGCGCCACGGCGATCGCACCGATCTCATCCTCGCACGACTCGACAGCGTCGTCGATCTCGAGTTCTACATGCCCGTACCCGAGCATCGGGGAGTATGGAAGGGAGGCTCTGATCTCCTGGTCGTCAGCTACCCGAACGATGACGGGTCCCAACCTCGCGGCTTCAACTTGCGCGGGCAGGAAGTTCCGGTCTCCGCATTCGTTCCCCCGGACGTCCCCACCCTAGTCATCGTTCCGGTCGAGACGGACTTCGCACGCGATACGCTGCACTCCTTCCTTGCGCTCGCGACGGCCGATCCGGATCCGGTCACGGGTCCCCAGTGGTATATGACTCAGGCCAGCATATCCGATTCTCACGAGGGTTGGGGGCTCGGCTCTCCGGAGTTTGAGGTGCATGTCTTCCTCCAGCAGAGCACGGGCCTCTTCTCCGACCGCTGGTGCGCGGCCGAACGTATGCCGGCGCCCTACTACTGGGACATGAACTCCACCACGTGGTACGGACGAGTGACCTTGGCAACGGAAAACTTCCTGGGCAACACACGGGTGCAGTACCAGATGTGGGAGGACGATAACGATCCCTGTGCGACCCACAACGGACAGATGAGCGGCGGCCTGCCTCCGAAGACGACAAGTGATATCAGCGGAAGCATGCAAGACCTCTTCACCCGAGTGGTGGACATCTACAGGGTACTCACGAGTGCCGGGACCTGGACAACAAAGATTTCCCCTCTTGCGGGAAACGTGAGCTCCGTTTATGAGATCGTTTCGAGCCTCAACAAAGACGACTTCGTGGGGGATATGAAGGCGCCTTCCTGCTGGCCATCAGGTGGTGCCGACGCAACGTTCTACATCTATGCCGACCGCGGAGCAACTTACAAAGGGGCAACGTGGATCAATACCGACTACGGCCAGAAAGACCCGGTTTGCGCGCCTCCGCCTCCATCCCTGTCCGTCTCTATTTCAGGCCCTAGCGAGATCACGGCTTGTGGGGCGGGCACCTACACTGCTTCCGTTTCCAATGGTACACCTCCCTACACCATACAGTGGCTTCGGGATGGTACCGTCATAGGTAGCGGCTCGACGCTGTACTTATACGGCCAGCCTGCTGGGACGTTCGTACTTACGGGTCGCGCCACAGACTCGGTAGGAGTCCAAGGATCAGACTCGAAATGGGTGACCGTATCACAGTGCTAGCGCTGATCGGTACGGGGTTGGCATGCCGGATCGCGCTCCGTAGTGAAGATCACAGCGCACGCGGCGCGCCAACTGCGGAGCCCCCTGTCCCCCTGTGCCAAGGGCACCTTTCGCACAGGGGGCGGATCGGTCGTATGATTGCGCCTCGCGCCGACTTGTAGCCGGCCCGAGAGCGCTCTACTTTGGCTATGTTCACAAGATGATGCCCAACGGAAGCGCTCGTCCTTCTCCCGCTCGGCATCTCGCGGCTGCGGAGCACTTCGCTTGGCGACCCACTCATCCACTGCGATAGGAGGAGACTTTGAGCAATCCTTCCATCCGAATCGTCCCCCTCGCGGTAGCCCTGCTGAGCTATGCCGGCATGGCCGCAGGGCAGGAAGCGCAGCGCCCAGGGTCTCGGGTTGAGCCATTCTTCTTCGCAGGCGCCGCATCGGTGATGGCCGACCTCTGGGAAGACAACATCAGCGCCCACGGGCTCGCGCTTCGAGGAGGCATCCGCCTCCCCTATGTCGACATCAGCCTCGTCGGCGAACGGTGGGCTCGCATTGGGGATACGCGCATGTCTTCCGGCCTTGTAGAGTTCAACTATCATCCGTTCCGTGGCCCGCGCGTCTCTCCCTTTGTGACGGTTGGCGTAGGCCGCTCTTGGGGCGGATTCGCCGAGCCCAGCGCGCGCACGGACGACTGGCACGATGGTTCGGGCTCGCTGGGCATCGGCGTTCAGGTGGCCACGCCGCGCTCCACAGCCCTCCGGGGGGAAGCGCTCCTGCGGGCGGACAATGGCGGGTACGTCGGGGAGACCCGGCTGGCCTTCGGGTACGCTCCGCGCGCGCCTGTGCGGCCCTCCGGACTGCCCGAGGCAGGGACGGATGTACTGGTCTACGGGATGCGGACTCTGCGCGGCCCGTGGCGCTTTGTCGAGCCGGGCTACGGGGTTCGGTTCGTACAGCCACTGTCCGAGGTCGTGGGCGCATCCGTCGCTTTCGCGGTCTTCCACTGGGAAATCCCATGGAATGCTGGGAACCGGTCCTACCTGTACGACACCCGCGCGTTCCTGGCCATGCCCGGAGTACAGCTCGGTTTTGCCGGCGACGATTTGCTGGTTCTTCGGACCGGTCCTGCCCTCATCCTGATGGGAGAAGGCACCGACGCAGGAGCGAACGTCGGCGCACACGTCGAAGCCTCCTCGATCGTGCGCCCCTTCGGGATCCCGTTGACCGTCGGGGGCGGGTGGCTGTGGTGGCCTCGGGGGCAGAGCATCGCCAGCTCCGGGGTCGATCAGCAGGGCCTGACCTTCACTGCTGGACTTCGCTTCTGACCCGCACCCCAGAACCCCGATGAAACGACCCCGCGGCAGTTGTCTGCTCGTTGCCGCTGCCCTCACGGGCTGTTCCGCCACCGTCACCGCGATCCCGCTCGGTGAGCCCTCTACTCCGCGGCCACGAGGCGCCGAGATTCGCATCTACAGTGTGAAGACACCCGACTGTCCCTACGAGGAGATCTCCCTCCTGACTGCATACCGCCACCCGATGCTTGGCGTGACGACCTCGAGAGCGCTGGAGGCTCTCAAGCGCAGGACGCGGCAGCTGGGAGGCGATGCCATCGTGGGCCTGACCACGGTCTCGCCCACCGAGCACACAGCCGATGGCATCAAGGGAACCGCGATTCGCTTCACCGACGCGTCCTGTCGTATGGACCTGCAGGAGGCGCAGTTCGACGATAACGCGTGACTAGCGCCGGTAAGCACTATGATTCGGTTACCGGCTTGCGCCGCAGGTAGTGGCCCAGACACGGTTGCTGGAGCCGAGGGAGATGTCCGATGATAGAACCAGTAGACCGTTCGGGATGTGCAAATCGAGTCGCGAATCGCCTGCTGCACCAACCGCGGTTGGACCACCACCCACCCCGAATGTACATCAAGATCTGCTGTCCGGGCGCTATCGGGTAATCGTATGAGTTGCCAGGATGGTGGCACTCATAGCGGGCACATCGCTCCCCCCTCTGCTTCCGTCCTATCGATCAGTAAGGGCGGCGTGTGGGCGAGGTGAAGGTGATCATCCCCCACCCGGGCCCGCTGGAAATGCCCGGCGCGTCCATCAGACGCCAGCTCACCTGCTGGCCACTCGTAAGCCAGAGCGGCTCGGAGAGCAGCTGATGCCGGGACCCGGGGCGTGCCGCCATCAGCCGCACCGTCCCGCCCTCGAGTATACCAGCGGGAACGGCGAACGACCGTGTCCGCAGCATGTCGACCCGGCCCAGCATCACGGGGGTCTCCCCATGCAGGGCGTAGATGGTGACGTGGAACATGCTCTGGTTGTCCACGTGAACCATGTGGCTGTTGGTAGCACGCAGCGAGCCGCTGGCGGCGCTGCCTGCCGCCGCGCAGCCTTCCACGGCGAGGACGAGGAGTAGGGCGGCTAGAGTGCGGTAGTACCTGCGCATGGCGACCTCCTGCTGATAGAAACGGGGGAGGGGCATCCGGCCCCGAAGCCAGCGTAGCGGGCAGCCGCGCGGACGGCCACACGATTGGGGCGAAGCGTACTCTGGTGGGACGAACGACCCGCTGGCGGAGGGCAGCACCGCTGGAGGAGGAAGGATGCGCGGTGCGTTGGTAGGCGAACGCACCCGCTCGCGGGTGGCGAGCGGGGGCGCTAGGTGGAATCTGGAGGATGGCGCGTGGGCCGCGGCTCAGCGCTCCCAGCGCAGCCGCACCTCGCGCTGCGCGCCGCGCCGCACCACGTCCAGGCGCACCTCGCCGCGCTCGGCGCGGGTGATGGCGCGGCGCAGCCCGGCGATGGTGCGGACCGGCTCACCGTTGGCGCGCACCACCACGTCGCCGGACTCGAGGCCCGCGCGGGCGGCGGGCGTCTCCGGCGCCACCCGCAGCACCAGCACCCCCTCGCGCGCGCCGCGGAAGTACTCGGCCAGCTCGGGGTTCAGCTCCGCGAACTCCGCGCCCGCCACTCCCCGGCGGCCCATGTCGAACCCGAAGGCGGCGGCCTCGCCGGGGGTGCCCCGGCGAAAGACGACGGTGTCGCCCTCCATGCGCAGGTGCAGCTCCGGGATCTGCCGCTCCAGCTCCCGCAGCCGCGGGCCGAGGCTGTCGGCCAGCAGGATGCGCATGCGCCGCGTGACGCTGTCCACGCGCGCGGTGATCTCGTCGATTGGAATGCGGATCGTATCTCCATCGATGATCATCACCCGCGGCCCCCGCTCCCCCCGCGGCACCTCGATCGAGCGTGGGAGGGGTGCTCTGCGCCCAGCCAGCCGCTCGGGCCGCTCCGCGGCGACGATCACCGCATTGCGGTCGCGGCTACCCTGCCGCCGCAGCCGCAGGCGCACGGTGTCGCCCGGCTCGAGCCGCCACTCGCGTAGCTGCCGCTGCACGTCGGCCCGACCGTTGAGCTGCACGATGGTGTCGCCGCGCTGCACGCCGGCGCGCGCCGCGGGCGAGTCGGGGTAGACGTCGGTGATCCAGGCCACCTCCTGCCGGCTTCCATCCCGGTCCTGGACGCCGAACTGAAACGCCATCCCCAGCCAGCCGCGCTGCTGCGGCAGCTCCGCGGGGGGACGCGGGGGCAGCGGAGCCCGCGCGGGAGGCGGCGGTGCAGGCGCGGACCTCTGCGCCGCCAGCTCGAGCGCCCCCAGCGGAAGCAGCATGGCGGCAAGCAGGGCGGTGGTCATCCAGCGTGTCATCTCGACTCCTTTTCTCAGAACCATGGGTCCACGGTAGTGCGTGCAATCTGCCGCAGCACGGCCTCGCGCTGCCCCAGCGCCATCAGGTGGTAGCCGTTGATCACCGGGTCGGCGGGCGCCGCCTCGAGCGCGGCGCGCGTGGTGAGCATGATCCCCTCGAGCGCGGCGAGCTGCGCCACCGGATCGGCGGGCCGGGAATCGCCCGTCAGCTCGGCGTAGCGCTCGAGCGCCGCCAGATAAGCGATCTCCCGCTCGCGCAGCAGACGCGCGGCGTCTTCCGCGCTGTGTACCTCTCTCCCGGTGAGGAGCGCGGGATTCTGCGTCTCCCCTCCGTCTCCGCGAGTCAGCGCCGCGCCGGTGACGCCGCCCAGCAGGAAGAGGGCGATCGAGGCGGCCACGCGCAGGGGCGTGCGGTTCCACCCAGGGCGCGCGGCCGGCTCGCGGCGGATTAGCCCCTCCCCGCGCAGTCGGGCTTCCAGGAAGCGCCACTGCTCGGCGGGGGGCTGCAGGTCGGGGAGGTCGGCGAGCACTCGGGTCTGCGCACGCAGCGCCTCCAGCTCACGCTGGCAGACCGGGCACCCCTCCAGGTGCACCGCCTCCAGATGGCCCGGGGCCTCCTCCACCAGACGGGCCAGGGTTTCACAGCTCAGGTGTTGCATGTCTCACTTTCCTCTATCCTCTCGCTCCTCGTGCGCAGCAGCTCACGCATGCGCGCTCTCGCCTTGAAGAGCTGGCTCTTGCAGGTGCCCGGCGCGATACCGAGCTGGATTCCTATCTCCACGTGCGTGTATCCCTCGATGTCATGCAGGACCAGGATCTGCCGCATCCGCTCGGGAAGCGCCTCGATCGCTCTCTCGAGCCGCAGCCGCAGCAGCGCTCGCTCCGCCTCCGGCTGCGTGGGGATCTCCTCGATCGGCGTCTCGCGCGCCACGCGCCGCTCCCGGCTGCGGCGCCCGCCCAGCGCGCTGTTCACCGCGATGCGGTGCAGCCAGGTGCCGAACTGCGCCTCGCCGCGGAAGTTGGGTAGCGCGGTGATCGCCCGCACCCACGCCTCCTGGGCCCAGTCCTCGGCGAGCGCATCGTCGCCCGCCAGCCGCCGCACCACGGAGTAGACGCGGTCGGCATAGCGCCGGTAGAGCGCCTGGATCGCGCCCCCGTCTCCCTGCTGCGCCTGCTGGATGAGGTCCTGTTCGTCGGTCATGATCCGCCGTCATGGGTCCGCTTACTCTGATGCACGAAGCGGGGCGGAGGGTTGCCTGCGGATTGGGAGGTATGTTGTGGGAAGGGGCGCGAACGCCGCTGCGCCCAGCCTCTGCTGGCCCTCACCCCCCGGCCCCCTCTCCCAAGGAGGGAGAGGGGGAGAACTGCAGATCCTGCCGCAACACAAGCGCCGAGGTTCGGCAGGAAGGTGTTCCCCCTCTCCCCTCGTGGGAGAGGGGGTTAGGGGGTGAGGGCCGCCGGAACCGCGCTCTTCCTGGGCTCGGGTGGGCGAAGGACCCGCACCACTCCGGCGGCACCGACGACACCCCCCACGACTGCGATCGGCCAGGCGAGCAGCCGCGGGAAGCCGGCGCCGAGCAGCGACAGCCCCAGCACCGAGCCGCTGACCGCCGCCTCGATCATCCGCTCGTGGCGCCGCAGCGACTCCTCGCCACCGCCGAAGGCGGCTCCGCCGAGCCGCGCCAGCGACGCCGCGGTGCGCTGGCCGGGCCGCCGGATCTTGCGCTGCGCCTGTCGTTCGGCGCGCGTCCGCGGCCGCTCGGGGTGGACGCGCGGACGCCGCCTGCCGGGATGCAGCCGGATCTCGCGGGCCTCGGCCAGATCCTCCAGGAACATCGCCTCCATCTCGGCGGCGAAGCGCCGGTCCTCGACGACCAGGTCGATCTCCCAGTTCATCCAGAGCCCCGCGATGTTCAGGTTCGTCGAGCCGACCCGCGACCACCAGCCGTCCGCCACCGATGTCTTGGCGTGCATCATCAGCCCGCTGTACTCCCAGATCCGCACCCCCGCCTCGAGCAGCGGCCGGTAGCCGGCGCGCGAGAGCGGACCGATCAGCGGGATGTCGGAGGTCGAGGGGAGGAGAACGCGCACGTCCACCCCATCGCGCGCGGCCGCCAGCAGAGACTCGGTCAGGCTGGGCACCGAGAGGAAATAGGCGTCCGCGATCCAGAAGCGCCGCTCGATTCCGGCGGCGAGGAGCTGCAGCACCCGCAGGATCTGCAGCCGTCCCGGGTCCTGGATGATCACCCGCGCCGCTTCGTCTCCCGCGACCGGAATCTCCTCGGGCCGCGGCCGCTCCTCAGCGGGGAGCGGATCGCCCTGCAGATCCCACATGCTGGCGAAGGCGCGCTCCAGCTCGGCGACAGCCGGTCCGCGCACCGAGACCGCCGTATCCCGGAAGGGGAGATCGGTCACCGGAGAGCGCTCCAGCCACTTCTCGCCGATGCACACGCCACCCACCGAGCCGTAGCTGCCGTCCACCGCCAGCAGCTTGCGGTGGTCGCGCTTGAAGCTCTGGAGCGGCGTGCCGGCGGCCGGCGGGTTGACGATCCGCACCTCGACCCCCTCGCCGCGCAGCCGCTTCCAGAACGAGCGACCGACGCTCATCGAGCCGAACCAGTCCACCAGCACCCGCACCGGCACCCCCGCGGCGGCGCGCTCCGCGAGCGCGTCGGCGAAGAGGTGTCCCACCTTGTCATCGAGGAAGATGTAGTTCTCCAGGTGGACCCAGCGCTGGGCGCCGGCGATCGCTGTCAGCCAGTCGACGTAGGTCTCCCGGCCGTCCCGCAGCAGCACGAGCCGGTTCCCGAGACGGAGCTCGGCGTCGCTGACCCGGGCGAGCGCCCGGTCGATCAGCTCCCCGCGCGGCGCGAGCGTCGGCGAGAGGGCAGGTGCGGATTCGATGAGCGCGCGTCTGTGCATGGACGGGTCGGGCTCGCTTCCTGATGGCAGGTGGCTCGGGACGGCCGCACCGCGGGGCGTTCGATCCGTGCAGCGGCGACACAGCAGGTCATGCATCCTGCATGCCCCGCTCTCGCGCCCGACACGAACAACAGCCGCCCGAGCAGCGATCGCGCGGGCGGCAAAAGGGAAAAGCGTCTGGTTGTTCGCGCCCGCCCTTCAGGCAGTGCGGGGGGATCCGGTGCTCTGGAGCCGCCCTCCGCGCACCGTCGCGCCGACGACCAGCGCACCGCTGATCAGGACCAGGTTCTTGAAGATGTACTGGCCCTCCAGCGTCAGCCCGAACGGGAAGCTGGTGAAGACCTGGTCCGGGAGCAGGAGCACCGGCAGGAAGGTGCCGGGCATCTGCAGGAAGAGCAGCAGGATCGTCGCGCGGAGGAAGCGGCCCGTCAGGAAGCCGAGCCCGATCAGCACCTCCCAGATCCCCAGGAGCGGCACGAACAGCTCGCCCGGCACGAAGGGCATCGTCGCGCGGACCAGACCCTCGGCGGGGCTGAGGCCGGGGAGGAGCTTCAGGCCGCCGAACCAGACGAACACCAGGCCGATGGCGATACGGAGCAGCTGGATCCCGTGTTCGGCCATCCATTCCGCCACCCGCGTATCGATTGCGCTCAGGCGCTCGTTCATCTCGCGTGTAGTCATCGTTCCCTCACCGGATAGAGGACTCGTCATCCACCCCGGAAGAGAATAATCCTACGCCCGGCACGCGTCAGTCGGATACATCCGGATACGCTGTCGGGTGTTTCCTTACGAGGCGCCGACGCTCGCCCGCGCCTCATCGCACTCGGCGCACCCTGCGCCCGGAGGATGGAGAAAGAGGAGCGGGTCGCGGGCCAGCTGTTCGAGCGCGACCTCCACGATGTCACGCGCACGCGCGAGCCGCGCAGGAGCATGTCCCACACGCCCTTCGCGCTGGAGACCGCGTGCCCGTAGCCATTCGTCCGCGAGGGCGAAGCGCGCACAGCAATGGTCGTTCTCCCGATAGTCGATGCGAACCGGACGTCCCTCCTGGAGAACCGTGCAGTGCTTCGCAACCCTGTACGGAACCCCCGCGAGCAGTTCCGCCAGATGCAGCGTCGTGTCGGCGTCGTGGCCGACCCCGAGAAGGAGCACCTGCCCGTCCAGATCGTGCACACGGCCCACCGGGCTCTCGGGGATGTGGGGCGGGAGAGGGAGCGGACCGGCGGTGATCTGCTTCGCCCGCGGACCGGCCGCCGCAAACGCAAACGGGTGGTCGCTCCGCGCTACCCCGGGGAGCCGCCAGAAGCTGTCGGCGACGACACCGAGATCCGGCGACGCCGGCGTGGTGATCGGGTCGAAGAGTTCGTCGTCTCCCGTCCAGGCTGGCATCACCAGCGTGCCGTGAGGGCCGAGGGCATCACGCAACGCCGCGATCAGGCCGAGCGGCCCTCCCTCGACCGGCCGCGTGGCGCGGAAGGAGGTGTGTACGAGCAACACCCCTCCCTCCTCGACTCCCAGCGCGTGGAGCTGGGCCGCTACCTCGGCTCTGCCGAGTTCTCTCGGAGCAGGTCGGCTTTCGATCATGGGCGCTCTGGTGCCTCATCAGCGGAGCACACGCCACAGGGCGCGGAAGTCCTGCCGCACACTACAGGTACACCGCCTCGTCACCCGGGACCAGTCTACCCGCCTGATCGCCGGCTAACCGATACGGACTCCTCGTCCCCCTGCCTCTCTCCAAGCGGGCAGGGGAAGAAGAGGAGAGGCAGCTCTCCCCGGCCGAAGGGATCGCCCGCGTGGCCGAAGAGCACCACCACGATCCTGTCGAGCACGACGAGCGTTGCGGCGCTGCCCAATGTGACTGTCGCGATACTTTCCCGCCACGTCCGGGCATCCTACCTTGTCTTGGCCCTGGTAGGTTGCTCCCCGGAAGAAGAGACTCCCTTGTTGCCGCAGAATCGCCCCCTCACGCGAGGCGCCGGTCGCACGCTCCCTCGGCGCAGACTCGGCATGCTCGTTCTCATCGCGCAGCTCGCCGCGTGCGGAGCTCCCCGGACGCTGCCGGTCGTGCCGGAACCGCCAGCCGCTGGCGACTGGGCGAGCTACGGCGGGGATCCCGGCGGTGTCCGATTCTCCGCGCTGCGGGAGATCACGCGTGACAACGTGGGGCGGCTCGAGGTGGCCTGGAGC
>JBPCIT010000145.1:0-5547 GCA_051006015.1 Longimicrobiaceae bacterium | reverse complement strand
GCAGGACTACCTCTTCGTCGAGGCCGCCATCCCCTTCATCGCTGCGCTGATCCCCAAAGCCCCACGCGAGCACTGGGAGCTTCACTCGAGCGTGATCGCGATGCTCGAGAAGGAGCTGGGGCTCTTCCGCGAGCGCGCCGAGGCAGCGGGGGTGGACTTCACCGACCTCTATCCCTCCTTCGCCAACCACGCCTACATCCAGTTCCTGCTCGCCACCGCCTACCGCGCCAGCTATGCCGAGGCGTTCACCGTACTCTACGCCGCCGAGAAGGCCTACCACGACTCGTGGGCGGTGGTGAAGGAGGGGCTCGACCCCGAGTCGCCCTGGTGGCCATTCGTCGAGAACTGGGCGGGCGACGCCTTCGGCGGCTACGTCGCCCACCTCGAAGCCGAGCTCGACAAGCTCGCCGCGCAGGCCGGACCCGCCGAGCGCGAGACGATGGCCGACCTCTTTGCGCTGACGACGCGCTATGAGATCGCCTTCTGGGAGATGGCCGCGACCGGCGAGGAGTGGCCCGGCATCCCGTTAGCCGGCAGGGAGAGGTGACGATGGCGTTCACCGACGAGCTGTACGAGGCAGCGGTGGGGATCTGGGATGCGCAGGTCGAGCATCCGTTCGTGCGCGGGATCGCCGATGGGTCGCTCGACCCGAAGCTGTTCGAGCGCTGGGTGCTGCAGGACTACCTCTACCTGAAGGAGTTCGCCCGGGTCTTCGCCTGGGCCGCGGCGAAGGCGGCCCGGCTGGAGTCGATGAGCTGGTACGCGCAGGTGCTGAACCTGACGCTCAACACCGAGATGGAGCTTCACCGGCAATACGCCAGGCGCTTCGGCCTCTCGACCGCGGATCTGGAGCGGGCGGAGATGTGGCCGACCACACGTGCTTACACCGATTTCCTGGTGCGCACCGCCGCGGACGGCGAGATGGCCGCGCTGGTGGCGGCGCTGCTGCCCTGCGCGTGGGGCTACGTCCACATCGCGCAGCGCATGGCAGCGGGGGAGCCGCCGCAGGATGCGCGCTACGCGGAGTGGATCGCGCAATACGCTTCTCCGGAGTTCGCGGAGGCGTCGGACTGGCTCAAGGCGGAGATGAACCGCCTGGTCGAGGGAGCGCCGCCCGCCAAGCGTGCGCGACTCGTCGAGCTGTTCGTGCTCTCCTCCCGCTACGAGTGGCACTTCTGGGAGATGTGCTGGCGAGGAGAGGCCTGGCAGCCGCAGTAAGAAATTGGCTCCGAAATTGCTCTTGCGGGCGCGTGAGTACCGGAGTTTCCTGGGGCTCGCAGGGCTCACCCTTCATCGTTTTCCTGGGGCTCGCAGGGCTCACCCTTCATCGTGGAGGTATCCATGGCCAATGGGCGAGGCGGTTCGGGGGGAATCTATGCCATTCTGGTCGTGGTCGTGATACTGCTGGTTGTGATCATCCTCTTTATGACGGGCACCTTCGGAGGCAGGCAGCAGGATACGGGGCCTGACCTCGACGTGCGAATCGAGACGCCTGAGGTGCCACGGCCGCAGAACTGAGCGGTCCGCCGCAGTTCGGGCAAATACAGGGGGCGCATCCTCCGGGGTGCGCCCCTCGCGCGTTTCGCAAGCGGGCTGCAGTTGCGCAGAGGTCGCTTCTGGCTCCGAACTTGCCTCGGTCGGAGCGGAGCGCCGCCGGTGGCGCGGATGCAGCTTCCATCGGAATCGTTGCGCGCGGAGCGGACATGGCAGATGGACGTGGACGCGGAATCTACACTGTGGTGGGGATCGCGGTGGTTCTGCTGGTGGTGCTCACCCTGATCATGACCGGCATGTTCGGCGACAGCACACCGGATGCCGATCCGGACGCCGACGTGCGGATCGAGACGCCGGAGCGTACATCCCCGAGGCCCGACACCACCTGACCGACGCTCCCGCGGCAGCTCATCAGCCCGGGGCTCTGCCGAGCGGCGGAAGCCCCCGCTGAACGTTCTCTCGCCATACCGGCGTGCCCGACTCTACCTCCCCGGAATCAGCGCTCCGAAATCCTCCAGCCGCAGCTTCCCTTCCGGATGCGAGCCGGCCCGCACCTTCTCGATCGGGCCGACGAGCACGATCTGCATCCGCTCCGGGTCGAGGTACTTACGCGCTGCCGCCTGCACGTCGCGCGGGGTAACGGCGCGGATGCGCCGCGGGTAGGATGCCGTCCGTTCGTGGCTGCGGTGCTGCAGCCACTCCTGCGCATAGGTGCGGGCGGTGGCGTGCCCGTCCTCGAACCTCATCGGGAAGACGCCGTCGGCCAGGGCGCCCTGCGCGATCCGCAGCTCCTCCTCGCTCACCGGCTCCGCGCGGATGCGTGTGATCTCCCGCTGCATGATCTCGATCAGAAAGGGCACGACCTCCGGCCGCCCGTAGCTGCGGAAGGTGTAGCTGCCGGGACCGCGTACGCCCGGCTCGGGGAAGCCGCCGGCGGTGTTTGCCAGGCCACGCTTGTCGCGTACCTCGCGGAAGAGGCGAGTGTCGAAGTGGCCGCCGCCCAGGATGTAGTTCATCACCTCGAGCGCGGCCTGGTCGGCGAGCGGCACCGGCGGAATCTCCTGCCCCATCACCACCCACGCCTGGAGCTTGTCGGCCTCGTAGCTGTGGATGCGCCGCGGCGCGCGCGTCGCCACTCGGGGCGCGGCACGGGGAGTGGGTGGCGCCTCGCCCGACCACCCCGCGAAGCTCCGCTCGATGGCAGCCACGGCGTCGGCGCGGGGGAGGTCGCCGGCAACGGCGAGCACGACGTTCTGCGGCACGAAATGGCGGGCGTGGAAGCCGCGCACCCGCTCGGCGGTGAGGGTACGCGCCTGCTCCGGGGAGGGCTGGCCGCCGTACGGGTGTCCTTCGAGGAGGAGCGCGTTGAAGCGCTCGACGGCGAATCCGAGCGAGCCCTCGTAGAGCACCGGCCCGCTCTCGCCGGTGGCGCTCGCGGAGGGCAGGCTGGCGCGCTCCGCCTGCTGCCGCAGCGCTGTCACGTCGTCCTCATGGATTGCAGGGGTGCGCAGCAGCGCCGCGAGCAGCTCGAGCGCCTCGCCGGCGTCTGCGGCAGGGACGCTCAGGGTGATCTCCGTCATCTCCGGCGAGATCTCCACCCGGTACTCGGCGGCCATCCGCCGCAGCGCCTCGGCGAACGCGCCGCCCTCCCTGCCCTGCGGGCCGCGCGAGCGCAGCGCCCGCTCGAGCGCGCGAGCCGCCGCGGGATCGGCTGCGCTCCCGCTTCCCGCGAACGCGCTCAGCGTCACCAGCGGCACCCTGCTCTCCTCCACGACGTACGCGGTGAGACCGCCGGGTAGCGATACTCTGTGCCGCGCCGGATCCGGCGGGTCGAAGCCAGGTGCGGGGAGGTTCATCTCCCGCGGGTGGGTGTAATCCTGCCCGAACGCGGGAGTGTGGGCGAGGCCGATCGCAGCCACGGCCATGCTCACGGACGCGCTGCGCTTGATCAGTGCGAGGGTGCGCATCAGAGACCCTCCCGTGCGGCCGCTGCCGTCTCCGGAGGCCGCACGATGCCGATCGAGCGGTTCTCCGCGACGAAGTAGCGGGCAGCGAGCCGCTGCACGTCCTCGAGCGACGTTCGATCCCGCGCCTCGAGGTACGGCTGCAGCGTGCGCCAGCTGTCCATCACCTGGAAGTGGCCGATCTCGAAGCCCAGCCGGTCCGCATCGCGCGCGAGGCGGTGCCAGTCGGCACGGAGCTGCTTCTGCGCCAGCTCCAGCCCACCGGGCGCGGCCGGCTCCCGCGCGAGCCGGTCGAGAAGCGCGAGCAGAGTCTCCTCGGCACGCGGTAGCTCCTCCTCTCGACTGACGACGACCTCGAAGTTCAGGGTGGCGGGCACGCCGAAGCGGCTGGTGTGCACCACCTGCGAGTTCACGTTAACGTTGGCGGAGAGGCCCGCCTCCCGGAGCGCCTGACGCAGCTGCGCCTCGGCTACGGCGGCGAGCACGTCGAAGTGCGGGCGATCCGGGTGGCCGACGCCCGGGATGAGGAAGCGAGCCTCGACGCGAGGCGCGAGGGCGGCGCTGCGCCAGATCAGCCGCTTCTCCGCCTGCGGAGTCGGCTCGACCGCCCTGGGGCGCGTCGGCTCGGGTCGCCGCTCCATCCACCCGAAGTAGCGCTCGGCGAGCGGGATCGCCTGCTCGAGCGAGACGCCGCCGATCAGCACGATGCTGCTGTTGTTGGGGATGAAGTAGCGTTCGTAGAGATCGCGGTGGTAGTGGCGCGTATACTGCTCGAAATCGGTGAGATATCCCTCGGGCCAGAAGACGGGATGCACCGATCCCACCAGCGCGTTCATCGCCTCGTAGTAGGGCGTGCTGGGGCGGTTCAGATCGCCGTAGCGCTGCTCGACCAGGATCATCCGCTCCTGGTCGAACTCGCGGAAGACGCTGTTGACCATCCGGTCGGCCTCGATGCGGAAGAAGAGCGGCAGACGCTCGACGGGAAGGTTGATGTCGAACTTCATGTACTCCTGCTCGGTGGTGGCGGTGAGCCTTGCGCCTCCGAACGCCTGGTACCACTTCATCATCGCGCCATGCTCGCGATAGCGCTGCACCTCCGCGTCGAGCCGCGCCACCTCGGCGCGCAGGCTGTCGAGCCGCGGCGTGCTCTCTGCATGGCGGTACTCGTGGAAGACGCCGCGCTGCCGCAGCCGCTGATGGTCGCGGTTCAGCTCCTCCGTCAGCGCCCGCTCGACCGCGTCGATCCGCTCGTGCAGGACGCGCTCCGCCTCCCAGTCGCGCGTTCCGAGGCTGGGCGTGCCCTTGAACATCAGGTGCTCGAGGAAGTGCGCGGTACCCAGCTCGCCAGGCTCCTCGTTGAGCGCGCCGAACTCGGTGAAGATCTTCGCCGCCACGCGGTGGTCACCCGGGCGCTTGAGCACCAGCAGCCGCAGCCCGTTGGGCAGCAGGTGCTCGCGGATCGGCAGATCGTACGCGGCGTTCTGCGCCCGCAGCGGCGCGCCGACCACGAGCAGAACGAGAATCAGGAGGACGAATTGCATGCTTCTCCGGTGAAGCGGGTGGATGCGGTGAATCTCTGGCGCGGTGGGATGAGGTGCTGGAATCTGGGGGCGTCCGGCGTCCGCCGCAAACCCCGTCGGTTTGCGGGGTGCTCCCTCGTGCGGGCTGATCCGCTTCCCGAATGAACCCGACCTCGTCCCCCTTTCCTCGTCCATTCCTGGATTTCGTCGCTTGCTTCAACCGTGGCGAGTTCTGGGAGGGTCATGAGGTGCTGGAGGGGCCGTGGCGGGGGACGCGCAGCGACTTCTACAAGGGTCTGATCCTCTACGCCAGCGCCTTCGTCCACGTACAGCGCCGGAACCCGAGCGGGGTGCTTGCGCAGCTCCGCAAGACGGAGCGGCACCTCGTACCGTATCGCCCCGGCTACCTCGGCCTGGACCTGGAAGTGGTTCTCGAGCATGCGGCTCGTGCGGCGGAGATGGTCGGCCGCACACCCGTCGAATGGAACTCGCTCCTCCCTCCCCCGCTCGTCCCCGAGCCGAAGCTCGTGCGCGGAGATGAGCCCGAGCTGCAGAGTGGCTAGTGCAGG
>JBPCIT010000144.1:0-8311 GCA_051006015.1 Longimicrobiaceae bacterium | reverse complement strand
GCGCCCACGGCTGTCCGCGGTGGCGAGCGTCATCGCCGTCGGCTCGATGATGTCGGACGGCAGCGCACGCTCGTACAGCTCGGCGAAGCGCCGCAGCGGGGCGGGAGGCGTGGGGGAGGCGTCCGGCTGCGTCATCGGGGTGGAGGTAGCGTCGCGGGAAGATGCTCAGCGCTGTCGAGAAGGTGCCTACGCCAGGTCGAGAGCGACCTTGAGGGCGCGGTTCAATTCCGCGAGAGTGGATGCTGAGAGCGAACCGACATAGTCCGTGAGTTCCACCTTCGGCAGGCTCACCAGGTTATCGCAAGTGATCCAGCTTCCGTGTTTGAGTCCTTCGCTCGGGCCAACAGCGACCTGGGTGGCTAGTGCCTCCCCGTGCGTATAGATCGGCGCACAGATCACCGTGGAGAATTTCGAGTCAATGAGGACCTGCCGACTGACAAGCACGAAGGTACGATACTGCTTCGGATCTCCGCCGGGCTTCCGCACGCGGTAGAGCTGTCCACGCCTCAAGCTCCCCTCAACGGCATCAGAGGCCTCCCTCCTCGCTTGCCCAGCCCGCCTGGTACCCCAGAACGTCCGCAGCCTCAGCATTGAGCGCCGCGGCGCCGCGATTGAGTCGCTCCAGTTCGCGTGCGCTTGTGACCGATCGAGCCCGACGCCGAAGGTAGCTGCGCAGAACGCGCTCGATAAAGGCCGAACGAGAGGTCTCGGAGCCGGCAAGCCGATCCACCTCGGCCAGCACGTCAGTCGGAAGCGTGATCGAAGTCTTTCGCCTCATCTCACCAACGTATTCACATCCTCTGTGGAGGGCAACATGGTGCCACCATGCACGCTGGTCACCTGGCTCTATCCCTCCCCAAGCAGCGCGCACGCCGTCGCCATGTCCACGTTGCCACCGCTGATGATCACGCCCATGCGCTCCCCCGGCACCTCGCCGGCCAGCAGCCCGGCGACGGAGACGGCGCCGGAGGGCTCGACCACCAGCTTCATCCGCGTCCAGAGGAAGCGCATCGCCGCGGCGATCTCGGCCTCGGAGACGGTGCGCATCTCGTCCACGTTCTGCAGCACCAGGGGGAAGGTGATGCGGCCGAGGGAGGGGGTGCGCAGCCCGTCGGCGATGGTGGGCGGGTTGTGCACCCGCTGCAGCTCCCCTGTGCGGAAGGAGCGGGTGGCGTCGTCCGCGACCTCCGGCTCGACGCCGATCACCCGGCAGCCGGGGGAGAGTCCCTTCGCCGCGAGCGCCGTCCCGCTGAGCAGCCCGCCCCCGCCGCAGGGGGCGAGCAGCGCGTCCAGCGGCCCCACCTCCTCGATCAGCTCGAGGGCGGCGGTGCCCTGCCCCGCCACCACGTCCGGGTGATCGTAGGGAGGCACCACCGTCATTCCCCGCTCCTCGCGCAGACGCCCCGCCAGCTCCTCGCGCGTGGTCTCCTCCGGCGCGTAGAGGATCACCTCGGCGCCGTAGCCGCGGGTGGCGGCGAGCTTGGCGGCCGGGGCGTTCTCCGGCATGACGATCGCCGTGCGTACGCCGAGCAGCCGCCCCACCAGCGCCACCGCCTGCGCATGGTTTCCCGAGGAGAAGGTGAGCACCCCCCGCGCCCGCTCCTCCTCGGCCAGGCGGACGATGGCGTTGTAGGCGCCGCGGAACTTGAAGGCGCCCGCGCGCTGGAAATTCTCGCACTTGAGGAAGACCTGAGCACCCACGCGCTCGTCCAGGGTGCGCGAGGTGAGCACCGGGGTGCGGTTGGCGACGCCGTGCAGCCGCGCCGCCGCCTCGCGGACGGAGTCCAGGGTCGGCAGGGCGCCGGAGAGCAATGCGTCAGTCATGAGCGGCTCGGAGCCTGTCATCGGGTGCGTACGGCGAGTGCTGTGCGGCATGATCCGGTCCACTTCCGGGCGGATGGGCATCGGCAGCGGCCTCCGCGGGATAGACCATGAGAAAGCTTTCCGGCACCAGCTCGGCCAGCTCACCGGGGAGGCGCTCGAGCTCGCGGTGCCAGGCGAGGGTGCCGCGGCGGGCGCTCAGCACCACCACCAGGTCGTCGGGCTGCAGCCGCTGCTGCAGCGCTGGCAGCAGCGCCGGCCATCCCTGCAGCGCCTCGACGGCCGTGGGAACCGCGGGGCGGAGATCATCGAGGTGCCGCCGGTAGAGGGCGGGATTCCCCCGCACCGCCAGGCCGAGCAGCGTCGCCCCCAGCCGGTTCGTCATCTGCTTGATGATGCGCGCGGTATCGAAGAAGCCGGGGGCGTGGTCGGCGCCGGGCGGCAGCACCAGCACCAGCCGCTTGGTGACGTTGAGCGGATGGCCCAGCTTGGCCACCATCACCAGCTGCCTCGTCTGCTCGAGCAGCTGATCGAGCACGCTGCCGAAGATCGCCTGCCGGGGGGAGCGCCGCGCGTCCCAGCCGATGATCACCACCGAGCTGCGCGTCTCGGCGATGCCGCGCGCGATGCCGGTGGCGAAGTTGTGGTCCACCCGGGTGAGCGGCACCACCGGCACCTCCGCGCCGGCGGCGTAGAGCACCGCGTGACCGAGCAGCTTCTCCGCGTTGGCCACGTGCGCCTCGGTGTCCCCGCCGTGGTCGGGTACCACGGTGAGCGGGTAGAGCGGCTCATCGGAGCCGGGATTGCGGATCAGGAAGGCGAGGTCGAGCAGCACGTCCGCGGTGGCGGGGTTGGCCATCGGGATGAGAATGCGCTGCGGCGCCTCCCCGGGCTCGTAGGGGCGGCTCTCCTCCTGCAGTGCCACCTGCCGCCCGTACCGCTCGACCACCCAGGGGCCCAGCACGCAGGTCACCAGGATCATCAGGATCGAGCCGTTGAGCACCGCGTCGTCGAAGAGGCCGATCCGGTAGCCCACCAGGGTGGCCGCCAGCGTGGCCGCCGCCTGCGGCACCGAGAGCCCGAACATCGTCCACCCCTCGGCGGGGGTGTAGCCGAAGAGGCGCTGCGTCAGCTTCGCCGCCCCCCACTTGGTGGCGACCACCGTCAGCGTCATCCCGATCATCACCTTCCACGCCTGCGCGCTGCCGGCCAGCACCCGCACATCCACCAGCATCCCCACCGAGAGCAGAAAGAAGGGGATGAAGAAGGCGTCGCCGAAGAAGTGCAGACGGTTGCTCAGCGGGCTCTGCTCGGGGATCAGCGAGTTCAGCGCCAGCCCCACCAGGAAGGCGCCGATGATCGCCTCCACCCCCGCCACCTCCGCCAGATAGGCGCAGGTGAAGAGCGCCGCCAGCACGAAGACGTACTCCGAGGTGGCGCCACCGCGGACGGTGCGGAAGAACCAGCGTCCCAGCCGCGGCAGGCCGAAGAGCACCAGCAGCACGAAGATGCTCAGGGCCACCGCCAGACGCAGCCAGAACTCCGCGTCGAGCGTGCCGCCCACCGAGGCGGCGATCACCGCCAGCACCAGCAGCGCCACGGTGTCGGTGATGATGGTGCCGCCGACCGCCGTGGTGACCGCCTCGTTCCTGGCGATGCCGAGACGGCTGGCGATGGGATAGGAGACCAGCGTGTGCGAGGCGAACATGCTCGCCAGCAGGATCGCCGCCACCCACCCGTAGCCGAGCAGCAGCCCCACCGCGGTGCCCAGGAGCTGCGGCAGCAGGTTAGTGATCGAGCCGAAGACGATGCTGCGGTTGCGGTAGCGGCGGAAGCCGTGGAGGTCGATCTCCACCCCCGCCATGAACATCAGGTAGAGGAGCCCCACGGTGCCGAGCAGCACGATGGTGGGGTCGCGCGCCAGCAGCCCCAGCGCGTTGGGGCCGACGATCGCGCCCGCCACCAGCAGGCCGACGATTCCCGGCACCCGCAATCGCTCGAAGAGCAGCGGCGCGCTCACGAAGATCAGCATCGCGAGCGCGACGATCAGCACCGGGTTGGTGATCGGCAGCTCGAGCGGGAGGGCGGAGGCGAGCACGTACGAACGGAGTGGGATAGACCGCCGCGGTTCTTCAGTCCGCCGGAACCGGGCTGCGCGAGCGGAAGCTCTCGAGCAGATCCTCGACGGTGCGGCTCTCGAGCAGCCGCTGCACACGCTCCGGATCGTGCACCAGCCGCGCGACCTCCGCCAGGTTGCGCAGATGCTCCTGCGGACGGTCGATGGGGCTCAGCAGGAGGAAGATCAGCCGCGCGGGCTCCTTGGAGAGGGGGAAGTCGATCCCCTCCGCGCTGATGCCGAGGAAGAGCATCGGCTCCTGCAGCCCGCTCACCAGCGCGTGCGGCACCATCACCCCGGGGGAGATCTCGCTGGAGAACTCCCGCTCGCTCTCGACCAGCGTCGCGACGATTCGGCGCAGGCGCGGCATCTCAGGGGAGAAGGTGGTGCGGAGCAGCTCCTCCAGCGCCTCATCGAGGCGCTTGCGCGGCAGGTCGAAGACGATCCGCTCCGGGTGGAGCGTATCCGGAAGCTCGGTACCCCCGAAATGCAGCGGAGCCGCCGGCTCAACCTGCGAGGGGTAGATCATCAGGAAGCTTTCCGGCACCAGCCGCGCGAGCCGTCCGGGTAGGTGCTCGAGCTCGCGGTGCCAGGCGAGCGTGCCGCGGCGGGCGCTGAGGACCGCCACCAGGTCGTCCGGCCGCAGCTGCTCCTGCAGCGCGGGCAGGAGCGGCCACCAGCCGTCCACCCGCTCGAAGCTGCCGGGTACCTGCGGCTTCACCCGGTCATACACCTCCTCATACCACTCCGCGTCTCCCCCCACGACCAGGACCAGGATGGTGGCCGCGAGCTCGCTGGCGAGGGTCTTCAGCGTCCGCAGCGCGCCGTAGAAGCCGGGGTGATGGTCGATCGCCGGGGGCAGCACCAGCACCAGCCGCTTGGTGACGTTGAGGGGGTGGCCTAGCTTGGCGACGATCACCAGCTGCCGCGTCTGCTCGAGGAGCTGATCGAGCACGCTGCCGAAGATGCCGTGCCGGCGTGAGGAGCGGCCGTCCCACCCCACCACCACCGTCGAGGTGCGCGTCTCCTGCATCCCGCGCGCGATGGCGGTGGGGATGTTCTGGTCCACCCGCGTGAGCGGCACCACCGGCACGTCCGCCCCCGCGGCGTAGATCACCGCGTGGCCGAGCATCTTCTCCGCCTCGGCCACCTGCGCCGCCGCGTCGTCTGCGCCTTCGCGCACCACCATCAGCGGGTAAATGGGCTCCTCCGAGCGGGGGCCGCGGATGGCGAAGGCGAGGTCGAGCAGCGCCTCCGCAGTGGCGGGGTTCGAGATGGGGATCAGGATGCGCTGCGGCGCCTCGCTCGGCTCGTACGGCTTCTGCTCCTCGTGCAGCGCGATCCGCTTGCCGTAACGCTCGACCAGCGAGGGGCCGACCAGCCCGGTGACCAGGATCATCACGATCACCGCATTGACCAGCGTCTCCTCGAAGAGGCCGATCTCGAGGCCCACGAAGGTCACCGCCAGCGTCGCCGCCGCCTGCGGGACGGAGAGGCCGAACATCAGGAATCCCTCTTCTCCACTGTAGCCGAAGATGCGCCGGCTGATCCACGCGGCGGCGAACTTCCCCAGATGGACCATCACGATGATGGCCGCGGCAATGATCCACACCTGCGCGCTGCCGGCCAGCACCCGCGCGTCCACCAGCATTCCGACCGAGATCAGGAAGAAGGGGATGAAGAGCGCATTGCCGACGAAGCGCACCCGGTTCATCAGCGGTCCCTGGTTGGGGATCAGCTGGTTGAGGGTGAGCCCCGCCAGGAAGGCGCCGATGATCGGCTGTGCGCCCGCCAGCCCGGCAGCGTACGCAACGGCGAAGAGCACCACCATCAGGAAGATGAACTCCGCCGGTGCATGTCCCGGGGTGTTGCGGAAGAACCAGCGCCCGACCCGCGGCACGGCGAAGAAGACCAGTGCCACGTAGAGCCCCAGGATGCCGAAGAGACGGATCCAGAAGCCCATCCCCAGCCCCCCCTCGAGCGAGCCGGCGATCACCGCCAGCACGCCGAGCGAAAGGGTATCGGTGACCAGCGTGCCACCGACCACCGTGGTCACCGCGGTGTTCTTGACCAGCCCCAGACGGCTGACGATCGGGTAGGCGAGCAGGGTGTGCGAGCCGATGATCGATCCCATCAGGATCGCGGCGGCCCAGCCGAAGCCGAGCTGCGGCATCACCAGCAGCGCCAGCAGCATCGGGATACCGAAGGAGAGCACTCCGAAGATCAGGCTGCGCTGCCGGTATTCCGCGAAGCGGTGCAGGTCCAGCTCGAGTCCTGCCTGGAAGACCAGGTAGAGCAGCCCCACCGTGCCCAGCAGCACGATGGTGGGATCGCGCGCCAGCAGCCCGAGGCCATGCGGACCGAAGATCGCGCCGGCCACGATCAGCCCGATGAGCCCCGGGACCTTGTAGCGCTCGAAGAGCAGCGGGGCGACCAGAAAGATCGCCATCGCCAGCGCGAAGATGAGGACAGGATCGGTGATCGGCAGGTCGAAGCGCATCGCGATTACGGATCTATCGCTCGGTCAGGAAACTCGCGCCATGAACCGGCGCGGCAGACACAGCTCGGGCTGGGAGGTGAATCTACTCCGCGGCCGGAAGCGAGACAACGCGCCGGCTTCCTGGTCAGAAAAAAAGCCGTCCCTCCGACTGAGGCCGGAGGGACGGGCCGAACTGGCCGCACTCAGATCCGCCTTCGTCCGGTGACCAGCCCGATCAGCCAGATCACCAGCAGAACGAGCGCGATGATCCAGAGCAGGTTGAGCATCGCTCCGGCGACGAACCCCACCACCCGGGCGATCACCCAGAGGACGACCAGCAGGATGGCGATAGGAAGCAAAGCACGCATATGTGCACCCCCGCAGTTAAGGTTGCCCCGCGGATATTCATGATCCGTGCCGGCAGACTCCTTGCACGGTAGCAGCCGAAAACCACAAGAACCGCGGGTTCACGGCCCACCCTGAGCGGGCGCAACCAGGCTGCAGCCATGCCAAGCAGACAAGAGCGCGAGGAGTTGAGGGACCGTCTGGATGAATGGTTCGAGATCCCGCTCATCCTCGCGGCCATTACGCTGGTCATCCTGCTGCTCGTCGATGCGACGCGCACGCTGGAGCCTCCCTGGGACACATACCTGGAATGGATCAGCTTGCTGATCTGGGGCGTCTTCGCGCTCGAATTCGGCTTGCGGCTATGGCTGAGCCCGGATCGCTCGCGGTACCTGAGGGAGCACTGGCTGGACGCCCTCGCCGTCGCGCTGCCGCCCTTCCGTATCCTGCGGGGATTGCGGGCGGTGCAGGTGCTCGTCTACAGCAGCCGCGGCGCGAGCGAGTTCCTCGATCGACTGGGGCGCCGCAGGCTGGGGATGCTCGCCGTCATTTCTCTCTTCGTCGTCCTGGCGGGAAGTGCGCTGCTCTTCCTCGTCGAGAGCGGCCAGGCGCAGTCGCCGATCCGCTCATTCGGCGATGCGCTCTTCTGGACGACGATGGCGGTCCTTGCCTCCGAGGGCGGCCTCGAGATAACGACGACCTGGGGGCGCCTGATCCTGATCGCGCTGGTCGCCTACTCGGTGGTGGTGTTCAGCTACCTGGTGGGCGCGGTCGCCTCCCTCTGGGTCGAGAGCGACCTGGAGCGAAGGGGAGCGGAAGCGGTCAGGACGGAAGAATCTCCCGGAATGGAGCGATCGTAGGCTGCTAGCCGCGGTGAGAGTACCAGCAGACACTCCCCGGCTGGAAGGGACCTTGCAGCACCTCCCCGCCGGCCGCGCATCCACCCATTCAGCGATACGAACTCAGCGGGAGAGCCCCATGATCGAGGACCTCTGGTACAAGAACACCGTCATCTACAGCCTGGACCTCGAAACCTTTCTGGATGCCGATGGCGATGGCGTCGGTGATTTCGAGGGGCTGATGCGGCGCCTCGACTATCTGCAGTCCATCGGCATCGGCGCGGTCTGGCTCGCTCCCTTCCAGCCCAGCCCGAACCGCGACAACGGCTACGACGTTGCCGACTACTACGGGGTCGATCCGCGCTACGGCTCCAGCGGCGACTTCGTCGAGTTCATGCACCAGGCGAAGAAGCGCGGGATCAAGGTGCTGATGGACCTGGTGGTCAACCACACCTCGGACGAGCACCGCTGGTTCCAGGAGGCGCGCAGCGCCAAGAACTCCCGCTATCGCGACTGGTACGTCTGGTCGAAGAAGCGGCCAGCCGATTGGAACAAGGGCATGGTCTTCCCGGGTGTGCAGGATCGGACCTGGACGTACGACCGGAAGGCGCAGGAGTACTACTTCCACCGCTTCTACGACTTCCAGCCGGATCTGAACATCGATAACGCGGAGGTGCGCACCGAGATCCGGCGCATCATCGGCTACTGGCT
>JBPCIT010000143.1:0-9192 GCA_051006015.1 Longimicrobiaceae bacterium | reverse complement strand
CCTCCGCGCGGCGCTGCCCCAGCGCGAGGTTGTACTCGGTCGAGCCGCGCTCGTCGGCATGCCCCTCGATGCGCAGCCGGATGCCGGGGTTGGCCCGCAGGATCTCCGCCTTCTCGCGCAGGCGGTCCTGCGCGTCCATGCCCAGCTCATAGCTGTCGTACTCGAAGTAGACGATGTCCGTCAGCACCTCACGCGCGCGCGCCATCTCCCCCGAGCGCAGACGCGCCTGGCGCTCGCGCTCTGTGGCCTCGAAGGCGGCGATCGAGTCTGCGCGGGCGCGATCCCGCGCCGACACATCGGTCACTTCCGTATCCGTGCCGGGGACCACGGCTGGGGCCCGCCGCCGGCAGGCGCCGAGCGCGAGGGGGATGAGCGCGAGGATCAGGAGTTGGCGGAGCTTCATCATTCCTCCAGAACGTTGAAAATGCCGGCGCGGCTGGCGCGCCGCTCGATACGGCCTCAGCGGCCGCGGGTTGCCAGGTTCATCAGGAGTGGTGACCAGGCGGGCAGACCGTAGCCCCGCCCGCGCAGCAGCGGCCGGATCCGGCCGCTCACGGTGTCGAGCACGAAGAGGCCGCCGCCGTCGCGGTTCGGCGAGGAGAAGACCACGTGCCGCCCGTCCGGCGCCCAGCTCGGATCCTCGTTCGCTCCCTCGTTGGTCAGAAAGCGCGGCGAGCCGCCGTTGGTGCTCACCACCGCGAGCTGCGGGACGCCGTTGATGCGAGAGTGATAGACGATGTTGCCGCCGCGCGGCGACCACTCGGGCGAGGTGTTGTAGCCGCGCCCCCCGTAGACGTACTCGGAGAGCAGGCGCGGCTCGCCACCCAGCCGCATCACGTAGATGTGCGGCTCGCCCAGCCCGTTGGCGACGAAAGCCATCTCGCGACCGTCGGGCGAGAAGCTCGGCGAGAGCGAGTCGAAGCGCCTACCACGGGTGAGCTGCTGCAGGCAGCAGCCGCGCTCCCGATCGTAGGTGGCAAGCTCCGTGTTGCCTCCCACGGTGGTGGCGAAGGCGATGGTGCGGCCGTCCGGGGCATAGGCTGGAGTGATGTTGATCCCGTCGCGGTCCGAGATCAGCCGGTCGCGCCCGCTGGCAAACTCGCGCTCGTACAGCGCCGGAACGCCGGTGCGGTAGGAGGTGAAGGCGATCCGCCGCGCATCCGGCGACCAGGCCGGCGAGAGCGCGATCGAGCCGTCGCTGGTCACGCGCTGCACATTCTCGCCGTCGGAGTCCACCAGGTAGATCTCCTTGGTGCCGCCGCGCCCTGCCAGCACGAAGGCGACGCGGGAGGCCGCCATCCCGGGATCGCCCGTCGCCCAGCGCACCACCTCGTCGGCGGCGGCGTGCACCGCCATGCGGAAGCCGGGGTCTCCCGCGGGCGGCAGGGGGATCGTCTGATCCCCCTTTACCTGCCCGTACACCGCGTCGTGCAGCACCAGGCGCAGCGAGAGCCCACCCGCGCGGGAGGTCAGCGCGCCGTCGAGCACCCAGTCCGCGCCACGCTCCTTCCAGAGGCGCACGTTGACGGTCTCGCCGGGGCGGGTGCCGGGCGCCTCGCGCATCTCGAAGCGGTCGCTGTAGTCCAGATCCTGGCGGATGATTCCGCGGATGGTCGCCACCTCGCCGCCGCCGCCCGCGAAGGGGAGCACGACCAGCCCCGGCTGATACTCTGGCCGGTAGCGGAGCTCGAGGCGCACTCCCCCCGGATCCTGCGCCGGGAGCAGCGAAGGGAGGAAGAGGAGCGCGAGCAGACCGGCGAGACGAAGATGACGCATGCTTTCTGTAGGTTGTTTGGGCCGAGCGGGCAGGGCGCGGCTACCGGTCCGGCCGGAAGACGAAGGAGACCAGCAGCCGATCCGCCGAATAGGAGCGGGGCAGCGGCCCGAAGGCGCGGTTCAGTCCCGCCTGCTCGATCGCCTCCATCGCAGCGACCCGGAAGGCGAAGCTGCCGGAGCTGCGCACCACGGCGATCTCGGACACCGAACCGTCGCGATTGATCCAGAAGCGGATCTCGGCGAGATCGGTGCGGGACTCGGCGGGCTTGCGGAAATGGCGCTGCACCTGGCGGTAGATGTTGTCGAGGTACGCCTGGTCGGTGAACTCCGCCCCCTCGATGCGGACGTTCAGATCCTGCCCGCCGGCAGAGGTCGCCCGGGGAGCGGGACCCGTGGCGCGCTCCGCGGGACGCGGCGTCGGCTCCGTCGTGCGCGGTGTCTCCGCTGGTTTGGATGCCGCCGGAGCGGGTTGGGTTTCCCGCGGCCGTGCAGGAGGCGTCTCCCGCGCGGGCGCAGGTCTCGTCGGCCTCGGTGTCTCGCGCGCCGGTGTCGGTGTCGGGCGCGTCTCGCGCGGAGGCGCCGGCTTCGTCTCCTTCGGCGGCTCCGGACGCGGTTGGGGCGCGGGGCGGGCGGGCTCCGGCTGCGGAGCCGGGGGCGTGGGTTCCGGCTCCGGCGCGGCGGGGGTCGGTTCAGCGGGGGTGGGCTCCGGCTCGGGCGCGGCGACCTCGCCCGCCGCCGTGGGCGGCGGCGAGACGATGTTCACCGCGTACACCTTGAGCGGCGGGAGCCGCTCCCCACGCGCGGCGGCCGCCCAGAGCAGCGCCACGACGCCGACGTGCATCGCGCCGGAGACCAGCAGCGCCACCCCCAGGCGGCGCCGCTGCCTGCGTCCGTTCCCCTTCACTACGGCCTCCGCGCGGTCCGCGCTTGCGCCGGCTCGGGCTCCGCCACCAGCCCCACGGTGGCTACGTCCAGCGCCTTCATCGCTCCGAGCACCTGCAGCACCCGCCCGTAGGGCACCCCCTCGTCCGCGCGCAGATAGATGCTGCGCGCCTGCTCCCGCCGCACCACCTCGGGCAGCGCCGCCGAGAACTCCTCCCAGCTCGCCGGAGCGTCGCCGATGAAGATCTGTCCCTCGCGCGTGATCGAGACCACCACTCCCTCGGGAGAGGTGATCGGCGCCGCCTCGGCGCGCGGGACGCTCACCTCGACACCCCCCTGCAGGATCGGCGCGGTGATGATGAAGATCACCAGCAGGGTGAACGCCACATCCACCAGGGAGGTGATGTTGATCTCGGCGCTGGTGACCAGCTCCCCCGACTTCCGCTGCCTGCGCCGCGGCATCAGACCTTCCCCTCCCGCGCGAGCGTGCCGATGAACTCGCTCGAGAACCCTTCCAGCTCGCCGGTGAAGAGGTTCAGCCGGCTGACGAAGTAGTTGTAGGCGATCGCCGCGGGGATGGCGACCAGCAGCCCCGCCGCAGTGGTGGTCAGCGCCTCCGCCACCCCCGGCGCCACCGCGCTGATGTTCGCCGAGCCCGCGGCCGCCACGCCGATGAAGGAGTTCATCACCCCGAGCACGGTGCCGAGCAGCCCGAGCAGCGGCGAGACGGTGGCGATCACCGCCAGCCAGTGGAGTCCGTGCGAGAGGTCGTCGCGCTCCTCCCCCTCCTCCTTCTCGAGCACCAGCCGCAGCACCTCGAGCTGGGTGGGGCTGAGTTCCGCCACCTGCGCCCCCTCGCGCAGCGCGCCGGGACGCAGTTCGGAGAAGAAGTTCACCCCGCGGCGGAAGACGCGGCTGAAGGGGGACTCGGGAAGCGAGAGGATGCTGCGGTAGGCGTCCTCGAGCCGCTGCGCACTCTCGATCTCGTCGAGGAAGCGGTCCGCCTCCTTCCAGAGCCGCCGGAACTGGAAGAACTTCCAGAGCAGGATCACCCAGGAGATGAAGGAGAGGACGGCCAGCACACCCAGAATGAGCTGAGTTGATATGTTGCCATTGGCGATCATCCCCCAGGCGCTGAGACGCTCGCCCGGGGGCACCTGCAGGAAGAGCAGCGACAAGGTCACGCGGTGGTTCCCCCGGTGGATGAGTTGTCCCGAATCCACTCGTAGGTAGTCCGCAGCCCCTGCTCGAGTTCCACCCCCGGTGTCCAGCCGAGGGAGCGCAGGCGGCCGGTGTCCAGGCTCGAATGGCGCAGCTCGCCGGGGCGCGCGGGAGCCTGGTTCACGGGAACGTCCCGGCCGGAGGCGCGCATCAACACGGCGGCCAGCTCGTTCACGCTCGTCTCCTTGCCGGTGCCCACGTTGAAGCCGCGGTCGTCGAGCGAGCGGGCGCGGGGCAGCTCGGCCTCGGAGAGCAGCAGGTTGGCGGCGACCACGTCCTGCACGTAGACGTAATCGCGCGTCTGCTCGCCGTCGCCGAAGACGGTCAGCGGCTCATCGCGGATCAACTTGGTGGAGAAGATCGCCACCACCCCCGCCTCCCCGTGCGGGTCCTGCCGCGGCCCGTAGACGTTCGAGTAGCGCAGCGCGGCGTACTCCATCTCGTGCACGCGGTGGTAGTAGTAGAGGTACTGCTCCCCCGCCAGCTTGGTGACGCCGTAGGGGCTCTCGGGGAGCTTGGCTGCGCTCTCCGGGGTCGGCCGCTGCTCCGGCTCGCCGTACACCACCCCGCCGGAGGAGACGTAGAGGACTCTGCCGACGCCCGCCTCCCGCGCCGCCTCGAGCAGGTTGAGCAGCCCGTCGACGTTGACGCTTGCGTCGAAGCGCGGGTCCTGCACCGAGACGCGCACGTCCATCTGCGCGGCGTGGTGGTTGATGAGGTCGAAGCGACGCTCGCGGATCAGCTCCGCCGCCGCCGGGTCGCGGATGTCCAGCTGGACGAACTCGGCACCCTCGGGCACGTTCTCCCGCTTGCCGTGCACCAGACTGTCGAGCACCGTCACCTCCGCCCCACGGCGCAGATAGGCCCCGGCTACATGGGAGCCGATGAATCCGGCTCCGCCGGTTACGAGCACACGCTTCACCTTGTCAATCCTCGGTCGTGGGTGATGCCGCACTGCCGTGCGGTACTTCGGAGCTTTCCTGGTCCAGCTCGAAGAGGTAGCGCACCGTGTCCAGGATCGTGGTGCCGCGGCCATTTCCCGCCGCTTCCCGCAGGCGCACGGTCGGCGCGTGCAGCAGCTTGTTGAGCAGCGAGCGGGTGAGGGCGTCGATCGCCTGCTGGTCCTCCGGCGCAAGGTGCCGGAGGCGGCGCAGGATCCGCTCGACCTCCTGCTGCCGCACCGTCTCGGATCGCGCGCGCAGGTCGCGGATGGTGGGGACCACGGCGAGCGCGGAGTACCAGGCCCAGAACTCCTCGACGCTCTCCGCGATCAGCGCCTCCGCCCTGGGGATCTCCGCCTGACGCCGCTCCAGGTTGTCGTCCACGATCTGCCGCAGATCGTCGATGTTGTAGAGGAAGACGTTGGGCTCGTCGCCGACGGCGGGCTCGACGTCGCGCGGAATGGCGATGTCGATGATGCAGAGCGGGTGAGGCGCTCCACCGGGCAGCGCCTCGCGGAAGCGGGTGCGGGTGAGCAGCGGGTGCGGCGCCGCGGTCGAGCAGATCACGATGTCCACCTGCCGCAGCGCCGAGCCGATCTCCTCGTAGTGGATGGCATCGCCGCCCCAGCGGGCGGCGAGCTCCCGCGCCCGCTCATGCGTGCGGTTGGCGACCAGGGTGCTGCGCACGCCCTCGGCGCGCAGGCACTCGAGAGTCAGCTCGCTCATCTCCCCGGCGCCGAGCACCAGGGCACGGCGGCCGCGCAGCGAGCCGAAGATCTTCTTCGCCAGCTCGACCGCCGCGGTGGAAACGGAAGCCGCGCCCAGCCCGAGCTGGGTTTCGCTGCGCACCCGGCCACCCACGCAGAGCGCGCTCTGGAACATCCGGTTCAGAGCCGCACCCACCACCCCACCGCCGCCGCTCGCCACCTCCCGCGCCATGCCGTAGGCGTCACGCACCTGCCCCTGGATCTGCGGCTCGCCGAGCACCATCGACTCGAGCCCCGCCGCAACGCGGAAGAGATGCTGCACCGCGTAGCGGTCCCGCTGCACGTAGAGGTAGCGGGCGAGGTCGCCGGAGGCTGCTCCCGCGCGGGCGCTCAGCAGCAGCTTCGCCGTCTCGACGCCGCGCCGCTCCTCGGGGAGGCCGAGATACAGCTCGGTGCGGTTGCAGGTCGAGAGCAGCACCGCCTCGCTCGCCGCGCCGGTGTCGACCAGACCCGCCAGAGTCGAGGGGACCTCGGAGCGGGCGAAGGCGAGCCGCTCCCGCACCTCGAGCGGGGCCGTCCTGTGGCTGACGCCTATGACTGCGAGAGGCATCGTGCGATGCGCAGCTCCACTTCCTCGTCCTGCCCGGCAACGGCGCAGTCGAGAAACTCAGGGGTAACCAGTTCGAACCAGAGCGAGCGGCGCCGCCGCTCATCGTCCGGCCAGCGGGCGCGTAGCTCCGCGCGCAACTCACGCAGCCGCGCCGCTGCGCGTCCCACACCGGGTGTCACGACGGTCGCCAGCCGTTCCCGGAGCCTGCGGGCCAGCAAGGGAGAGGCCCCACCCGTCGCCAGGGCGACGATCACCTCTCCCTGGCGCAGCGTGGCGGGGACCTGAAAGGAAGAGGTCTCAGGATCGTCCGCAACGTTCACCAGTGCAACGCTCTCCGCCGACTCCTCCGCCACCTGGCGGTTGACCTCCCGCCGGTCCGTCGCCGCGAAGACGAGATGGTAGCTGCGTGCGTCGCCGGCCCGATAGGGGCGGGCTTCCCAGCGCAGCCCCTCCCGCTCGACCAGCGCCCCCAGCTCCGCGCAGATCTCCGGTGCGATCAGCGCGGGCCGGCCGCCGGCCTCCAGCACCCCCTCTGCCTTGCGCAGCGCGACGGCGCCGCCGCCCACGATCAGCACCCGCAGCCGCCGCAGATCGAGCAGCGCGGGGTAGCTCACAGGAAGACCCCGCCGCGTGAGAGCTGCACCCGCAGCAGGAGGTACGCGACCACCACCACCAGAAAGCCGACCACGCTCGCCAGTGCCGCGCGCTGCGCCCGTCTCCCGCTCCCCAGCCGCGCCAGCAGCGCCCCGGCGAACACGACCCATGTGATTACCCCCCAGATTACCTGGGGGTTTCTGGGCTCGAGGGAGCGCTGAAAGGTCACCGTCCACGCCCAGCCGAGTACCAGCGCCAGCGAGAGAAAGGGGAAGCCGAGCAGCAGCCCCCTCCTTCCCAGGCGGTCCAGCGTCTCCAGCGGCGGGAAGAAACGAAAGATGGCACCAAAGCGCTTGCTCTTCAACTCCCGGAACTGGAGGAGATACATCAGGCCAGCCGCGAAGGCCAGGGTGAGGCCAGCGTAGCCGACAACGGCGAACACCACGTGCAGCACGAACCAGATGCCCCGGAAAGCCATCGGCTCGCCGACCGGCTCGACTCCCACCCACGCGGCCACCCCGACGAGCAGCGCCACCACCGGCACCAGCACCAGGCCGAGCGGGCGCGTCGGGCCGAGCAGGGCGACCACGAGCGATCCCAGCCCGATCAGCAGCGCGAAGGTCGAGAGCACCGGTCCCAGCCCCACCAGCGGGAGCTGGTCCCAGCGCACGGTGTAGGCCGCCAGCGCGCCCAGGTGCACGGCCAGCGCCAGCGCAACCACCCAGGTGGCGAAGCGCGGCAGCCGGCGATCGCCGCGCGCCAGCGAGACAACCAGCAGGAGCGCGGCGAGCGAGTACAGGCCGAGGCCGAAGAGGTGCAGCCCCTCGATCATCAGCCCACGCCCTCCGCGCTCCGTTCGACTGCATAGACGCGGCAACGCCCTTCCCGGAAAGGAAGGGCGTCGTCGTCAACGGCAGCCTCCCGCCCGGCCCCGCGCATCAGGGCATCTTGCTCACCAGCCGAACCGGCACCCCCGGCTCGAGCGCGGGATGATAGAGCTCCATGATCCGTGCGGAGGCGGTCTGCGGCGTGACGCGGACGACCTGAAGCCGCGCGACCTCGACCGCTGGACGGAAGTCGTCGCGGTTACGCTCATGCGGCCGGTACGCGACGAATTCGTCGCCGGCCTCGATGCCGGAGCTCGCGCCGCGGTCGAGGAAGACAATCTCCTGCGTGACCTGGATCGGGTGCGGATTCTGGAAGGCGACGATCCGGCCGTCCACGCCAGTCGCGGGCGCGGGGCTGACGCCCGGCACTACGGGGAACTGCGCCGCGGGGAAGGCGAGATCCCCCACCGTCGGTGCGTCGAAGAGCTGGATCACCACTGCGGTCGCGACACCGTTCTCGACCGCGGCCACGGTGGCGAGCGCCGTCGGCTCCCACACCCGACCGTGGCGGCGCACCGAGCGGCCGCGGCGGAAGAACTGGAGCCGATCTCCCTCGCGTACGCTGCCGCCGGGCGCGAGCGAGACCAGCACCCGCTCGTGGATCGAGATCTGCGAGGGCAGCTCGACCGGTACCACCGTCGGCGCGATGCGCTCCGTGATCTGGCCGACCTGTGTGACCTCCCGGTCCGGCGCCAGGAATGCGGCGCGGTAGAAGTCGCCGCGGGTGAGCACCGGGACATCCGCGGTTCCAGCCGGCCGGATCAGATGCTCGACCTGAGTCGGGCCGGTATCACGCGGAAAGAAGATCGTGCGCTCCGGCTCTCCCAGCTCCCCGGCGAACTGCCCCTCACCCGCCCAGGGGATGCGCAGCTGCTCGGCGGGGTAGATGCGCGCGGGATCACGGATGATGTCCGGGTTGATGCGGAAGATCTCCGGCCAGAGCAGCGGGTCGTTCAGGTAGCGGCGCGCCAGATCCCAGAGCGTGTCGCCCGGCCGCACCACATGGATGCGCGGCTGGGCGGGCTCGGCGGGAACCTCCTGGGAGAGGAGCGGCGTCGCGGCGCCGAGCGCCGCGACCAGTAGAATGAGGTATCGCAAGAGAGGTCAGAAGGGAAGGTCGTCGTCCTCGTCCCCGAGGGGAGGAGCCTGGAAGTCCTCGTAGCCCGCCCCGCCCGTGCGCCCCTTCTCCGCAGGCGCCCGATCGCGCTGGGGCGCATCTCCACCGTAGCCGCCACCCGCACCCTCACGGCCGCCGAGCATGATCATCTCGCGAGCGCGGATTTCCGTCATGTACTTCGTCACCCCGTCCTTGTCCTCGTAGGAGCGGTACTCGATCTCCCCCTCGATGTAGATGCGCTCGCCCTTCTTGAGGTATCGCTCTGCGATGTCAGCCAGCTTGTCCCAGGCGACGATGCGGTGCCATTCCGTCTTCTCCTGCTGCTCCCCTGCGGACGAGGTCCAGCGCCGACTGGTCGCCACGCTGAAGTTCGCCACCCGGGTACCGCTGCTGATGGTGCGGATCTCCGGATCGGAGCCGAGATTGCCGATGATGATCGCTTTGTTGAGACTGCGGG
>JBPCIT010000142.1:0-13905 GCA_051006015.1 Longimicrobiaceae bacterium | reverse complement strand
TCGAAGTGATGGAGCGCCATCGAGCAGAGCGCGAAGTCGAACTCATTATCCATGTAGGGGAGGGCGAGCGCGTCCGCCTCCTCGACGGCGACGGAAGGCTCAATGGAGGTCAGCTCCCGCGCCATCGCCACTGTCTGCGGGTGCGCGTCGGTCGCCAGGATCTGCACGTCGAGCCCGCGCTGCCGCGTCCAGCCTGCCAGGGCCAGCGGGATGTCCGCCGAGCCGGTCGCCACGTCCAGGATGCGATAGCTCTCCTGCGGCAGGCGGGAGATCATCCCCCGCAGGTGACGGAGCATGACACGCGTGCCGCCCAGCCAGCGGTTCACCACCCGCAGGTCGCGCAGCGCCCGCAGCAGCTCGGCGCGGTCCGCCGCGGGCTCGTCCATCAGCTCGGCGCCCGTCGCGCGGGTTGCGAGACTCATCCCGGATTCCACTCCTGCACGAAAAGGTGTGGCGGGTGCGCTCCGCGAAGTTCAGGCCCGGCCAAGAGGTCGAACATCGAGAACTACCCGCCGCTGACGGCCCTCACCCCGGCTCGCTTGGGCTCGCCACCCCTCTCCCACAAGGGGAGAGGGGGTGCTGCTGCCGCTGGTAACGAAGCTGAGGTCCGGCAGGATAGTGTTCCCCCTCTCCCTCCCTGGGAGAGGGGATCAGGGGGTGAGGGCTTCCATGCGCAGCTACATCTCCGAACCTCACACGAGGCACCTGCCGGCGCGGCAAATATCTCGCCATGCTTCACCCTCACTCCGCCTGGCGTCCATCCGGGCCGCGCTCGAGCCGTGTATCCTGCCAGGAGGTGGGGTCCTCCAGCGGCTCCAGGTGGGTGAAGACCGAGCTTCCCGGCACCGCCGCGCGAACCTTCTCCTCGATCTCCTCGAGCAGATCATGGCCCCGCTGCACCGTCCACTCCCCGGGAACCAGGATGTGGAAGGAGATGAAGCGGCGTGCAGCGGCCTCGCGGGTACGCAACGCATGGAAGTGAACGCCCTGGGGCTCGTAGCTGTCGAGGATGTCGGTGATGAGCCGCCGCGTCGGCTCGGGGAGCGCAGTATCCAGCAGGCCGAGAGCCGAGCGGCGCAGGAGGTCGACCCCGATGCGGACGATGTTCAGCGCGACCAGCAGCGCGATCACCGGGTCGAGTCGCACCCAGCCGGTCGTCGCCGCGATGCCCACCCCCGCGATCACCCCAGCGGAGGTCCAGACGTCGGTCATCAGGTGCCGGGCGTCTGCCTCCAGCGTGATGGAGTTGTAGCGACGGCCCGCCCTCAGGATCACCTGCGCGACCGCCAGATTGATGACGGTGGCGGCGAAGGTGATCGCCAACCCCAGCCCCACCGCCTCGATCGGCTGCGGATCGAAGAGGCGCGGGATGGCGGTGACACCGATGCTCAGCGCCGCCACCATGATGAGAGCCCCCTCGAAGCCACTGGCGAGGTACTCTGCCTTGGTGTGACCGTAGGTGTGCTCCTCGTCCTCGGGGCGCTCGGCGAATGAGAGGGCGACCAGCGCGACGACGGCCGCCGCCAGGTTGACGAGCGATTCGAGTGCGTCGGAGAGCAGACCCACCGAGCCGGTGAGCAGATACGCGGCGCCCTTCAGCCCGATCGTGACCAGGGCGGCGACGATCGAGATCAGCGCGTAGCGCTTCAGCGATGGGCGTTCCACCGCCCTCTCACCCCATGACCCCCTCTCACACAGTGCAGCGCCACACTAATGTCGCGATCCGAAGTCCTCACCGCATCGCCTCGCGCAGCCGCTCCGCCGCCTCCTCTACCCGGGCGCTGATGGCGTCGGCGTCGAGGGTGAGCACCTCCCCCGCCCGCTGCAGCACCCTGCCCTGCACCACCGCGAGCACCACGTCCGCGGCGCGAGCCGAGTGGAAGAGCGCCGCCAGCGGATCGTGGACCGGCCGAAGGTGAGGGGCGGCGAGGGAGACGGCGCAGAGATCGGCGTCCTTGCCTGGCTCCAGTGTGCCGATCCGGCTCTCCAGACCCAGGGCGCGGGCGCCCTCGAGCGTGCAGAGGCGCAGCAGCTCCTCCGCCGGCAGCAGGTCGGGGCGCCGGTGGAGCGCACGCTGCAGCAGTGCGGCGATGCGCGCCTCCTCGAGGAGATCCAGCCGGTTGTTGCTCGCCACCGAGTCGGTGCCCAGCCCCACCCGCACCCCCGCCTCGCGCAGCGCCGGATAGGGGGCGACGCCGTGTCCCAGCTTGGCGTTGGCCACCGGGCAGTGGGCCACCGCGCACCCGCTCTCCGCGATGCGGCGGATGTCCTCGGCATCCAGATCCACGCAGTGGATGAGCAGCGGACGGGCGGCGAGCACGCCCAGCCGGTCGAGCATCTCGATGGTCGAGCGGCCGCGCACCTCGGTGGGGATGCCGCGCGCGCGCAGCCCCGGCGCGAAGTCCCCCTCGCCGCGGGTGAGGAGGTCGCGCTCGACCGCGGACTCGGCGGCGTGAACAGCCATCGGCAGCCTCTCCGCGCGCGCGTACTCCGCCACGGCAGTGAAGAGGGCGTCCGAAACGGTGTAGGGAGCGTGGGGCGAGATTCCCACCCGCACCCGCTCCGTCTCCGCGGCGCGCATCTCCTCGACCGCGCGGCGCAGCTCGGCGACGGAGTCGGCGGCCTGCCGCGGGTCGGGTCCAAAGCTCTCGCGGTAGACAATCCCCCGCATCCCCGCCTCGCGCAGCGCTCCCAGTGCGGCGCCGGAGGCCTCGGTGGCGGCCAGGGTGGTGATCCCCGCCCGCAGCGCCTCGACCGCCGTCCAGCGCGCGGCCTGGCGGTAATCCTCCTCCACCAGCGCGCCGCGCTTGCCGCCCAGCAGGCGCAGGATCCAGTCGCGGAAGGGAAGCTCCTCGAGTGCGCCGCGGAAGACGCTCAGCTCCGGGTGCGCGTGGACATTGACGAGGCCGGGCAGCAGGGCGGCCTCTCCCAGCTCGACGACCTCCGCCTCCTCCGGGGGCTCGATCGACTCGCGCGGACCCACCACGGCGATCCGTCCCTCCCCGTCCACCAGCAGTGCACCCTCACGCAGCGGCGGGGCGGCGACCGGGAGGACCCAGGCGGCGCGGTAGAGCGTCAGGCGAAGTGGAGAGATCGGCATCCGGGCAAGGCTCTCCAGGCGTTCTGCGCGGGCACTCGCTCGCGGCTCAGGGATCGCGCCTCTCCGGCCGGGTGAAGAGGGAGGTGGAGATCCCGCTGCGGGAGCTGCGCCGTAGCTGCGGATCCTCACGCACCTGGCGGCCGATCGCATGCCCGAAGCCGAGAGAGAGGACCAGGTCGCTCACGCGCAGGGAGGACTGGATGGGCGCCGCAAGATCCAGGCGAAAGGTCGAGGGCGAACCAGGCGGCAGCGCGCCGCGCAGCCCCAGCCCCACATTGGCACGCACCGGCGAATCGACGCCGAAGGGCACGTCGCCCGCCCAGGTACGCCCGGCATCCACGAAGGCGACCGTGCCCAGGTCGAAGAGCTGCGGGAAGGGCCACCCCAGGTAGCTGCGCTGCTCGAGCGAGATCACCGCGCGCTGCGCTCCCGGAAAGATGTGGCGGGGATAGCCGCGCAGGCCGGTGGCGCCGCCGATCGTGAGCTGGAAGGGAACGCGGGTGTTCCATCCGCCCGCCGCCGCGAGTGCCGCCACCCAGGTGTGGCGCGATTCGTCCGAGGGGCGCAGGTACACCCAGGCGTCGAACTGCCCGAAGACGTCCCGCCACGTATCCCCCTCCGCCAGCGCACTGGCCTCATGCTTCCCCTCCAGGCGCAGCTGCGTGCCCGCCAGCAGGCCCGGCATCACCTCGCCGGCGCCGAAGAGGCCGAAATCCAGCGAAACGTCATCGGCGGTCGAAAGCCAGGCGAGGCTGCGTCCCACCCCCAGCTCGACCTCGAGCCCCAGCCGCACATCCTCCGTGCCGGTCACGCTGTCCAGCGCTCGTCGTCGCACGTAGTAGACGTTGCGGCGGCCGGTGAGCAGCATCGCGCGGACGCTGCCCACCGAGTCCATGCCGGGAAAGTTCGGCAGGGAATCGAGCTCTGTACCATCATCCGAGGAGAGCCGCGCCTCGCCGGGGTAGCTGATCCACTCGCCCGCCAGCATCGCGCCCAGCAGCGTCAGCCGCCCCGGCCGCCCCCGCCGGATCGCCGCGCCGAGGTCGAAGCCGCGGCGCCGCTCCGGGAAGAGCACCCCGACGAGCCCCTCCTCCCGCTCGGAGAGGAACTCGAGGTAGCGGTCGTGGTGCCGCACCTCCTGCCGAACGCCCCAGCGTCCGGTCTCTCCGATGAAGGGGTGGATGACGGATTCGGAGAAGAGATAGCCGAGCTGCGTCTGCCCCGCCTCGACCTCCCCCTGCCAGCGAGTGCCGAAGAGCTGCGGATCAAGATAGGTGGCGCCGTAGACGCGCTCCTCGAAGGAGCGCAGGTAGAAGGCCGAGACCCGGCGTCCGGTGCCGAAGAGGTTGTCCTCGCCCACCCGGAAGCCGCTCGGCCGCATCCCCGTACCCTGCTCCATCTGCACCTCCACCTTGGTGGACCAGTCGTCCTGCGTGTCCACCACCACATGGTTGCTGCCGTCGGGCTGGCGTACGGCGAAGATGTCCACCCGCGCAATGAAGGCGGAGCGGCGCAGGATCCGCTCGGACTCCTCCATCAACGCAGGGTCGAAGCAATCCCCGACATCGAAGAGCAGCTCGCGCCGGATCACCTCCTCGCGCGTGGGAACATGGAGCCGGTTGGCCAGCCGGAACGCCCATTGGAAGCGGTCGTCCTGGTCGGGATCGGAGAGATCGAAGACCGAGCGGTTGTCGATGAACAGCTCGGAGATCCGCCCCAGCCGGCACTCCTCGCTCTCCTGCGCACCCGCAGCGGCAGGTAGGAGACCGAGCAGCAGAAGCAGGAGGACGAGGCAGGACCGGGGAACACTTGTGATCTCCATAGCGCACGGAGATACGGCCGGCCGGCCGGAGACACAAGCCGCGCGGCGGGGGTGGCGGAGGGTGGGTTGGAGGGGAGAAGGAGGGCGAGGAGGCGTCAGTCGTCCGCGGCCGACCAGATCTCCCGGGCGTGCAGAAGCTCCTCCAGGCAGCGCACCGCGCGCGCCTGCTCGTAGACCGCGCCCAGCTCGGAGAAGATCTCGCGGGCGCGCTCGAGGTAGGAGATCGCCTCCTCCCACTCGCGCATCTCGCTACGCAGGATGGCGTACTCCGTCAGGGTCTTCGCTTCGAGCAGGCGGTAATCTTTCTCACGCGCGATCTCGAGCGCCTTCTCGAAAAAGGTGAAGCCGTCGTGGTCACCCTTGGCGCGCGCGATGTTGCCCAGGCCCCGGTACATCTCCGCGAGGTAGTAGGGAGACTGGGCGGTGATGGCGTGCTGCTCGGCCTCCCGGCCGCGCGTCTCGGCGGCACGAAGCTGCCCCTGCTTCACATGCAGATCGGCGAGCTGCACCGCGATCCCTGCCCGCACGCTGAGGGGAATGTCCAGCGCCAGCGCCTGCTCGTACACCGCCTGTGCCTCGTCCAGCCGCTCCTGCTGCTCGCGGAGGAGACCCTGGTTGTAGTAGCAGACGGCCACGTCCACCGGAGAGTCGAGCACGGCCCATCGGCGCAGAGCCCGCTGCAACCACTCCTCCGCTTCGGAGAGGTGATGCTGCCGGGTGGCGGTCATGCCGAGGTTGTTGTAGAGCTGAGCCTGCTCGAGGCGAAGGGAATCCGCTTCTCCGCGCTCCTCGACTTTGGCGAGCACCTCGCGATAGCAACGCTCCGCCTCTCCCCACCTGCCCTGCGTCGCGAGCACGTTCGCATAGCCCGTCCGGGCGATGATCTCCCCCTTCAGATCCCGGGCGTCGCACGCCAGCTCGGCGCTCCGGCGATAGTACTCGAGCGCCTCCTGAAGGTCGCCCAGCGTGCGCGCGATACGCCCGACGCGGCGCAGCGCGAGGATCTGCGGCCCCTTCTCGGTGAGCGGCAGAGCCACTCCAAGGGCGGCATCGAAACATCGCCGCGCCTTGCGGTAGCGCCCGTGCGCTTCCTGCCGCTCTCCCAGCTCGATGAGGTGATAAGCCACCTCGATGTCCTTCCCCTCGTGGAAGGTGCGGAAGAGAGGGCGGAAGGTGGAAAACACGGCGGAGATGTAGGCGTGCAGCGCCGCTTCCGCCTCATCCACCACCTGCTCGAGCCGGTCCCCCGGGACGACGCGCTTGTCGATCGTTGCCGAGGCACTCGACCTGGCCCACGCCTTGGCGGGATCGGGAACCGCGGCGCCGATGATCGCAAGGCGCAGGGTCTCGAACTCCTCGACATCCGGGATGACCCGGTACAGCTCCTCGATCGTTCTCTGGCAAGGTTCCACAGTACAACCGGTTGCGGGGATCAGCCACCCGAGGTGATGACGACACCCCGCTGATCGGTGGTGCCGTAGGTGGAGAAATGGCTGGTGGTGGTGCGCAGACGCTGCCCGTCGTCGGTGATCGAGCCGCCCATGTCCATCCAATCGTTGCTCCACCAGACGATGAAGTGGGTGGCGCTGTTCTCGATCGAGGTGCCCGCCAGCGGCAGCTCGATGAAGACCGGCTGGGCGAAGGTGGCGCCATGCGGGCCGAACTCTGCCATCACCCTCTCGGAGCCATGGGGATCGACCGGGAGCCGAATGGAGAACTGCGTGGTGCGGCCCACCGCCCCCGCCGGCACTTCGATCGCAAAGCCCTGGAAGTCGAGCCGCCCGCCCTCCGGCCCGATCCACTTCTTCGCCCAGGCGATGGTGATGGAGGGTTTCGTGTTGAACTTCGCGAGCTTGCCGAGGTCGGGATTCCCCTGTCCGTTGTTGAAGAGCGGCGCATCCGCGGCCGCCTCCGGAGCCACCCCGGCCGGCATCTCCGCGCACCCGAGCGCCAGGAGAAGAGCCGGAAGGGGCAGCGCGAGGAGCAGCTTCCGGAACAGGCACTTCATGCAGACCTCCTGATGAGTGAGATGGGCGGGATGAGATCCCACGGTCCCGGGGCACGGGACGTACCAGGCACGAGAGATCGCGTGGCAGACGATCAAGTGGTTCCCGCGGGCACACTTACAGCGCTCGAGGAACGAACCCGGCGGAGGGCGCGCTGCCCTGCCACCGCACCGAAGTGCGCCGGCCGCACCAGAATGGTGCGGCCGGCCTACGGCTCGCGGAGCCCATGCTCGACCAGCTTCCGGCGTAGCGTGTTGCGGTGGATGCCGAGCCGCTGCGCCGCCAGCGTCAGGTTGCTCCCGGTCTCGCGCAGCGCCCGCTGGATCAGGCGCCGCTCCATCTCGGCCAGCGTGCAGAGCGGGCCGTCCAGCAGATCGGGAGAGCCGCCCACCGGCTGCGCGCCATGGGAGATCTCCTGCGGAAGGTGCTGCGGGAGGAGAACGTCACCGCTGGACATCACCACCGCGCGCTCGACCGCGTTGCGCAGCTGCCGCACGTTCCCGGGCCAGGGAGTGGCGCGCAGAACGTCGAACACCTCCTCCGCGATGCCGCGCATCGCGCGGCCGTGCTCCCGCGCGTACTTCGCGACGAAGTGCTCGGTGAGCAGCTCCAGGTCAGCCCCGCGCCGCGCCAGCGGCGGCAGGCGGAGCACGACGACCGCCAGCCGGTAGAAGAGGTCCTCACGGAAGCGGCCCTCCTCCACGGCCGCCGAGAGGTCACGGTTGGTGGCGGCGATCACCCGCACGTCGATACTCACGGTGGCGGAGCCGCCCACCCGCTCGATCTCGCGCTCCTGCAGCGCGCGCAGGATCTTCGATTGGAGGGCAACCGACATGTCGCCGATCTCGTCGAGGAAGAGCGTTCCGCCGTTCGCGCGCTCGAAGCGGCCGACCCGCCGCCCGATCGCGCCGGTGAAGGCGCCCTTCTCGTGCCCGAAGAGTTCACTCTCGAGCAGATTCTCCGGAATCGCCGCGCAGTTGATCGCCACGAAGGGGCCACGCGCGCGGCGGGACTTCGCGTGGAGCACGCGCGCCACCATCTCCTTCCCCGTCCCGCTCTCCCCCAGGATGAGCACCGTGGCACCGCTGCCTGCCGCCCGCGCGACCGAACGGAAGAGGGCGAGCATCTCGGGGCTGGCGCCGATGATCTGGCCGTCCGGCAGGGGTGCCGTCGGCAGCGGCCGCACCCGCCGCGATCCCGCCAGCGAGGAGAGGATCTCCGTCAGCCGTCCGGCCGGCGGCGGCTTGAGGAGAACGTCGTGCGCCCCGCAGCCGAGCGCCTCGAGCGCCAGATCCATGGATGGGCGCGTAGTGAGCAGCACCACGGGCGGCGTCACGCCATCGGCGGTGAGGCGCGAGAGAAGCTCCAGACCTGCGCCCGAGAACTCCGCATCCAGCAGGATCAGATCCCACCCGCCATCGCTCAGCAGGCGCAAGCCCTCCGTCTGCCCATGCCCCACCCGCAGCTCGTGCGCGGCGAGCTCCGGGGCGAACGCGTCGGGCGTGCTGCGATCCGCGTCGAGGAGGAGGATCTTCAAGAGGTGCGCGGAAGCGGGGACGAGAGCCGGGCCTACGGGTGTACCGCCAATGTACCGGCTTCCGATGCCGCAATGCAAACCGGGAGGCGGGCCTGGCAGGGTGCCGGATGCTGTTCCCTGAACGACGATACCCGCCCCCGCGGCGAGCGCGGGGACGGGTACCGAGCAGCGGTGGGGGCCGGATCGGCGATCAGAAGGTCACGGTCACCTCGTTCGAGCAGGTGCTGGTCCCCGCCTCGCAGAGCTTGTAGACGTACGAGCCGCCGCCCTTGGCGCCGACGTTGTCGGTGTGGGCGCCATCATTGGCGGTGGTCACGACCTTCGTCCCGTTGCGGAAGACGTCTACATTCGTCCCGCTCGCACCGGACCAGGTGAGGTCCGTGTGCTGGACTCCCTTCACCTTGTAGCCTGTCGCGGAGAGAGTGATCCCCCCCTGATCCGGTGCGGTCACGGTGACGCTCTGTGAGGTGCTGTTCGTCGCGCCTCCGTTGTCGGTCACCGTGAGCGTCACCGTGTAGCTGCCACCGGCCGCGTAGCTGTGGGACGGATGCCGGGTAGTCGAGCTATTCCCGTTGCCGAACTGCCAGCTCCAGCCGGTCACGCTACCGTCACTATCCGTGCTCGTATCGGTGAAGGAGCAGGTCAGGCCGGTGCAGCTGTACGTGAAGCTCGCCGTCGGCGGTGCGTTCGCTGGCGGCGGATCCCCTCCGCCGCCGCTCGCCGCCGAGACGGCACGGAAGGCGTTGATGCGTCCGTCGCCGAAGGAGCTGTCCCACCCCGCGGCACCCAGATCGTCGGCGGTGCTCTTCAGGAGGGCCCGCACCTCGGTGGCGCTGGTCATCCCGAGGGCGTAGAGCAGCGCCGCGAGACCGGCCGCCTGCGGCGTGGCCATCGAGGTCCCCGCCATGAAGGCGTAGCTGGCGTCGTTGTCATAGTAGCTCGAGAGGACGTAGCTGTACCCGTTCGCATTCTCACCGTCGCCGCCGGGCGCGGAGATCTCGACCTCGGGACCGAAGTTCGAGTAGCTCGCCCGCCCGTCGCTCCAGTTGGTCGCACCCACCGCGACGCACTCAGGGAACGCCGCGGGATACGACACCTTGCCATTGTCGTTGCCGCTGGCGCAGAACGCGAGCACGTTGTTCGCGAGCGCGTTCTGCAGTGCCGACTGCTGCGCGGCGGAGCCGACCGAGCCGCCGAGGCTGAGATTGATCACATTGGCGCCGTTGTTCACCGCCCAGGTGATCGCCTCGGCCGTCCCCGAGGAGGGGCAGCCGTAGCTCTGGAAGGGGCCGCGGCCCGAGTAGCCGCACACCTTGGCCGAGAGGATCTTGACGTTCGAGTTCCACGCCACACCGCCGACGCCCTTCCCGTCGTTGCCGATGCCGGCCGCGATGCCGGCGACATGGGTGCCGTGGCCGTAATCGTCGGCGGCGTCCGCCTTGTTGGCGAAGAAGTCCCACTCGCCGATGAACTTCCCCGCCAGATCCTGATGCGTCTTGCGGATGCCCGAGTCGAGAATTGCGATCACCGCCGAGCCGTTGAAACCCGTGCCCAGGTGGTCGTACGCCTCGAGCCAGTCGATGTCCGCGCCCACCTTGCCGGTGTTGGCAAGATGATCCCCGGTGCTGGTGTTGATCGTACCGTCATTGTGCAGGTCCCACTTGTAGCCGAAGAACGGATCATTGGGGACGATGCAGGTGCCCGTCGGGCAGGGCTCGCCGAAGGTGTAGAGGTAGTCCGGCTCGACGAACTCGACGTTCGGGTTCTTGGAGAGCGCATTCAGGAGCACCCACTCCTGCCCCTCCGGCACCTTGAGGAGCTGGATCCGCAGAACGCTCTCACGCTCGATGCTCACACCATGCGCGGCCGCAATCTGCGCCGCGTTGGCTCCCGCCTTGAAGCGCACGAGCAGTCGCCCCGGCACGAAGTCCGCGCCGGCCTGCGGAGAGATCGCGGCAGAGGTCAGGTCGGCATCAGTCGGGCCGAACGGCTCGCCTGCATCGTGACATGCGGTGACTGCGAGAGCAACTGCGGCAAAGAGAGCGATCCGCTTCATTCTTCTTCTCCGGTGGGTGGGGCTCGAGCCGGAACGTCCGGCGGGGAACGGGCTCGTGGAAAGGCAAGGGAGGGGCCGAAGGGGCAGAATATTCGCTAACGCCTTACACCTTCGACAGTTGCATGCTACGACCCCGCATTCTCCTCCTAACCTCTGCCGACTCACGCCGGTGCAGAAAACATTGCGCACCGCACCAGAATGGTGCGGTGTGCCGGTAAAGCAGACTAGCGGGAGATGATCGGATCGGGGTTGCCGTCCGGATCACAGCTGGCGGAGCCGCTTGTCTTCGCCGCACCCAGCAGCAGGATGCCCGCCGCATGGGGCGCCGCCATCGAGGTGCCACTCATAGTGGTGGTGCCGCCGCCCTTCTTGGTCGAGAGGATGTTCACGCCGGGCGCGGCGTAGTCCACCGGTGGGTTCCCCCAGTTGGACCAGCTCGCCATGCAGTCTTTGCTGTCGGTCGCCGAGATGGTGTAGATGTTCGGGCCGTTCACGCGAGCGGGCGTATAATTGGCGGCATTCCCACCGTCGTTCCCTGCGGCGATGACGAACTTGATGCCCTTTGCCGCGGCATCGGTGATCGCCTTCTCCAGCGTCGCGCTCGAGCCGCTGCCGCCAAGGCTCATATTGGCGACGTCGCCGCTCTTCCCGTTTGCGGCCACATGGTTCACGCCTGCGGTTACCACCTCCCAGCTCCCGAACCCTGCGTTGTCGAGCACGCGCACCGCGCATACGTACGCATTGGCTGCAACCCCGACCACGTCCAGCGAGTTGTTCTTCGCCGCGATCGTCCCCGCCACGTGGGTGCCGTGCCCATTGCCATCCTCCGGGGAACTCTTCCCCTTGGTCACAAAGTTCGCGTGGCAGCTCTTGCTGGTGTTCAGGTCCGCATGGCTCAGATCGATGCCGGTGTCGATCACCCACGCCGTCTTGCCCGTGCCGTCGCCGGCGCCGCCGACGCGGGTGATACCCCAGGGTGTCGTCTGACCGCCACCGCCCGGGCCGCCCGGGCGTGCAGCGATCTCCACGGGGAAGATCAGGCTCACCGGCCCGTCCTGCTCCAGGATGACCACACGTGGGTCGTTGCGGATCTTTTCGACTGCCAGCGCGGGAATCATGGCCGAGAAGCCGCGTGCGGCGTGCTCGCGCAGGAAGCGGAGCGTGAAGCCGTGGCCGCGCGCCATCTCCTGCGCGGTGCTGGCGACATCCACCCCTTCCTTGAAGGTGACGAGGTAGATCGGCGCCTGCCCTGCCCTGGCAGCCTGCACATCCTCCGGCGCAGAGAGAGTGGTCGGGGCCTGCTCGCACGCGGCGAGCACCAGGGCGCCCGCGGCGAAGAGGGCGAATCGCTTCATACGTCTCCTCCTGTGGGTGGGTATCTCCGCACGAGCGGCGGCCGTCCGCTCTGCAACCTCCCACCGGCAAGGGAGGCACCACAAGTGAGGGGTATGGGTAACTCTTTGCACGAGAACATGTTGCCGTTCAGTCTATGAGCGCTGGCCGAATCATCTTTGACTCACATTGATGCAAAACAGCGGGAAGCGGCTGCCGGCTGGCGCTTCCCCTCGGTGTCAGAGGCCGTTCGTGTAGAGCAGCAGATTCGGAGTCTTGTTCCGCTTGCTGCGGCTGTGAAGGGTGATCTTGCCGCTGCTCCCGTTGTTCTTCAGCCAGCTAGAGACGGCTGCGGGTGTGGCGGTCGTGTTGCTCTGCAGATACAGCGCGATCACACCCGCCACGTGCGGCGTGGCCATCGAGGTGCCGCTCATCGTAGCTGTCGCCGAATCACTCGTGTAGTAGTCGGAAACCACGCTCACTCCGGGAGCAAGGATGTCGACGCATTTTCCGTAGTTGGAGAAGGAAGCTTCCTTGTCCGTCTTGTCGGTCGCTCCCACCGTGTTGGCATTCGGCGCACCGGCAGGGCTCTCACTACAGGCATCCAGCGGAATGCCGAAGAAGTTGCCGTTGCCTGCGGCCACCGCGTAGTTGACGCCCGCCTTGATCGAGTTCTCGACCGCGTCCCGGAGCGACTGCACGTTACCATAGCCGAGGCTCATGTTGACCACCGCCGGCTTCGCGGCGTTGGCCGTGATCCAGTCCACCGCGGCGATCGCCATCGAGACGTTGCCGCCGCCGCTGCAGTTAACCACCCGGCCCGCCCAGATCTTCACATTCTTGGCCACTCCGTACGTGCTCCCGCCCACCGTCCCCGCGACGTGGGTGCCGTGCCCGTGGCAATCCGCCGCGCTCCCATGCCCATCATTTACGAAGTCGCCATTCTTTCCATTCGGGATGTACGCCGCTCTCCCGCCGAAATCGTTGTGGGAGAGCCGCACGCCCGTATCCAGAATGTAGGCGTTCACGTTGTTGCCGGTGCTGTTGTAGCTGTACGTGGTGCTCAGTGGGAGGTTGACCTGGTCGATCCGGTCGATTCCCCAGGTAGCACCGGTCTGGGTAACGAAAAGCCGCGCCTCGGCGTCGGGCTCGACGTAGGCCACGTTCGGGTGACGGGAGAGCGCCTCGAGCGCACCCGCCGGCAGGTCGTGCACCGCGAAGCCCTTGATGGCGCGCTCGTAGGCGAAGCGAAGCTGGCCTCCGTTCGCCGCGACGAGACTGCGGGCGAGCCCGGGGGCGTCCGCGACATCCGCCTTGAAGACGACGATGTACCTTCCTGCCGCGGCGGCGGACTGCTCCGCGCTGACTGTGGCGGCTTCAGGAGCTGCGGTTGGGGAGGTCGGCTGCTGCGTGTCCTGGCAGGCGACGACCGCCAGGGGGAGGAGCAATGCGAGGGCGCGCTTCATGGTGAGCCTCCGGCAACGAAGGAAATGGAATGTGGCGCTCCACGCAGGATACGCCGCCGACCACCCCCTGCGAAGCGCAGTACGCATACCATCAAGGAGAAACCGCCAAGCGATTGCCGGATAAGAAGTTACTCTTGCGCCGATCGGCAGCCTACCGCTCCGTCCTGGTGCAGCAGCCAAGCGACTGCACCGAATTGGAGCAGCACGCCAGAGGCTTGTACTCTATGCCGTCTCCAGAACGCAAACGGGCCGGGATCGCTCCCGGCCCGTTTTGCCATGTCAGCGTGCCGCCGGAACGGCAACTAGCACTTCTTGCCCTTGCAGCTGCTCGTCGTCGCGGTGGCGATGTTCGAGTATACAGAATTGCCAACGCTGTTGTACGCCCGCACCTGGTAGCGGTAGGTGGTGTTGGCGGAGAGCCCAGTGCTGCTGTAGGTCTTCACGTTGGCGCCGACGGTGGCGATCTGCGCGAAGTTCGTGCAGCTAGTTCCGGTACAGCGCTCGATCTTGAACCCGTCCTCGTTGCTGGAGTTGTCGGTCCACGCAAGGTTGATCTGGCTGTTCGACGCCGCGGTCGCGGTCAGGC
>JBPCIT010000141.1:0-20171 GCA_051006015.1 Longimicrobiaceae bacterium | reverse complement strand
GGGGGGAGGGGAGAACACCAGACCTGTTCCCCCTCTCCCAGAATTGGGAGAGGGGGTTAGGGGGTGAGGGCGAGGCCCGCGGAACCTGAGCGTCGGCCCGCACACGGGGCAGGCGATCGGCTCGGCGTGGAAGCGCCGGTCGGCGGGATCCTCGTACTCCGCGCGGCAGGCCTCGCACAGCGCGAAGCCGCGCATGGTGGTGCGTGCGCGATCGTAGGGGAGCGCCTCGATGATGGTGAAGCGGGGGCCGCAGTCCGTGCAGTTGGCGAAGGGATAACTGTAGCGCCGGGCGGAGGGGTCGTTCACCTCCTCCAGGCAGGCGGCGCAGGTCGCCACGTCGGGGGGAACCGCTAGCGACTCGCCTTCGCGCGCGTGGCTCGGAAAGATCGTGAAGGCGTGATCGCCTGCCGGCTCGACCGCATGGATCTCGACGGCATCGAGCCGCGCGAGCGGCGGCGCTTCCGCCGTTAGAGCATGCGCGAAGGCATCGAGACGCGAGGTCACGCCCTCGACCTCGATCTCGACGCCCGCGCCGGTGTTCCGCACCCACCCCACCAGCTCGTGCGCACCGGCGAGGCGGTAGACGAAGGGCCGGAAGCCTACTCCCTGCACGGTGCCGCGCACCAAGAGGCGGCGGCGCTCACGCGCAGGTGCGGCAACCGACCCCATCCCGCTCCCTCTATACGCCCGCGAGACCGGCTCTCGACTCCGCCGCGGGATGCGCATCGCCCGTCCCGACCAGCCGCTCGCGAGCGATGCGATACGCCACCACGAAGCCGAGCATGATCACCCCGGCGCCCGCGATCTGCACCGCGTAGCTGGGGAAAGCCCGCAGGTTCACCTCACCAACCATCCAGTCGCCGGTCAGCGCCAGCAGCTGCGGCGCGTAGCGGATGATCAGGCCGCCGACCGGCACCAGGATCGCCGCTCGCCAGCCGCCGAGCGCATACAGCCCTGCCGCCGCGAGCGCCAGCCCCGTCCAGAAGATCAGCGCGATGGTGTTCGTCTGGAAGACCTGCGAGCTCGCCCCACCCGTAACGAAGAGCCCGGCCACCGCGCCCGTGAAGGTGCAGCAGGTGCAGCCGGTCGCCAGCGCGACGCCCCCGATCGCCGTGCCGGAGGCGGCCGGCCTGGGCGAGGGGAACGCCCGCCAGAAGGCGTAGCCCAGGGCGGCGGCCGCAGCCAGATAGAAGAGGGCTCCCGTTACCTGCAGCGTGCTCCAGGGCATCGCCCGAGCACTCATCGCCATCGGCGGCGTGAGCGCGGCGCCCACCGTGAACAGGCCGAACCCGCCCAGCGCGAGGTAGCCGGAGCTTCGCGCCATGCGCCACAGCCCGTAGATGATGAGCCCGGCCGCCAGCGCCACGAAGATGGGGTGGAAAATTCGGTTGGTCGTCCCGAGTCCCGTCATCGCGCCGAGCTTCGCGCTGGCAGTGACCGCGCCACAGGCGCATGCCATGAGAACGGCCGCACCGCTGATCGCGGCACGAGGAGGAGTGAGAACAGCGGACACGGCTACCTCATTGGAGAAGTTGGAGGTGAAATGCTTGCCACCAAACATGATGCGTTCCAGGTGCTTCCGCAAGGCCGGGAGAGTGTCTCCCGCGGTGCGGCCGATCAAGCGTCCCCGAGCCGCGGGTAGAGGCGCGGGTCCAGCACGTCGCGAAGCCCGTCGCCGAGCAGGTTGAAGGCGATGACCGCCACGCTGATCGCCACCCCTGGGTAGATCATGAGCTGCGGCGCGGATAGGAGAAAAGGCCGGCCGTCGTTGATCATCGCGCCCCACTCGGGCGTGGGCGGCTGCGCGCCGAGACCCAGGAAGTTCAGCGCCGCGATCGCCAGGATCAGCTCACCCATCTCGAGCGTCGCCAGCACGATCACGGGCGGCAGCACGTTGGGCAGGACATGGCGCGCGATGATGCGTGCATCCCGGAAGCCGAGCGCTCGAGCCGCCTCGATGAAGGGCCGCTCGCGCAGCGCCAGCACCATTCCGCGCACGATGCGCGCGTAGCTGGCCCACCAGACGCTGACCAATCCGATCATGACGTTCTCGATTCCCGGCCCCAATGTCCCGGCGACCGCCAGCGCCAGCAGCAGGCCGGGGAAAGCCAGCAGGACATCCACCACGCGCATCAGCAGCGCGTCGATCCAGCCGCCGTAATAGCCGGCCACCGCCCCGACCGCCACTCCGATGGAGAGGATCAGCGTCGCCGCGAGCGCCACCGTACCCAGCGACCAGCGGGAGCCGTACAGGAGGCGGCTCAGGAGGTCGCGCCCCAGGTGGTCGGTGCCGAGCGGGTGCGCGAGGCTCGGCCCTTCCAGACGCCGCATCGCGTCCACCGCCGTGGGATCGTGCGGTGCGAGAAGGGGCGCCGCCAGCGCGAGGACGGCCAGCAGCACTACCAGTCCGAGGCCGATCAGCGCCAGCGGGCTGCGCGCCAGCCGCGGCAGCAGCGAGACCGGCCGCGGCGGGCGTGACTCAACGGCCTCCACGCCTTCCCTCCCCCCCGGTGAGGCGCACGCGCGGATCCAGCCAGGCGTAGCCGAGATCCACCAGCAGGTTCAGCAGCACGAAGACTGTTCCCGTGAAGAGCACGAAGCCCTGGATGGTCGGATAGTCGCGGTCGTAGATCGCGTCCACCAGGAACTTCCCGATCCCCGGCCAGGCGAAGACCGTCTCGACGACTACGGCCCCCGCCAGCAGGCCGCCGAAGCGCATGCCGGTCAGCGTTACGATGGGATTGAGCGCGTTGCGCAGCGCGTGGCGCATCACCACCGCCCGCTCCGCCAGCCCCTTGGCGCGCGCGGTGCGCACGTAATCCGCCTGCAGCTCCTCGAGGACTGTCGAGCGGGTCAGCCGGGTGAGGCTGGCGGCGCCGCCCACCCCCAGCGTCAGCGCGGGGAGCACCAGGTGCTGCCAGCTCCCCGCGCCCGCCACCGGCAGCCATCCCAGTGCCACCGCGAAGAGCAGGATGAACAGGTACCCCAGCCAGAAGTTGGGGATCGAAGCCCCCAGCAGCACGCCGACGCGGGAGGCATGGTCCAGCCCCGAGTCGCGCCGCACCGCCGAGAGCACACCCAGGGGGATGCCGATGCTCAGGCCGATCAGCAGCGCGGCGACGGCGAGCTGCAGGGTGGCCGGAAAGCGCTCCAGCAACGCGCCGAGCACCGGCTCCCCCGTCCGGTAGGAGGTGCCGAGGTCGCCCTGGGCGGCGTCTGCCAGCCAGCGGGCGTAGCGCACCGGGAAGGGATCGTCGAGTCCGAGCTGCTCCCGCAGCCGCTGGACCGCCTCTTCGGTAGGGAGCTCGCCCGTTTGCCGCAGCAGGATCAGCTGCGCCGGATCGCCCGGTGCCAGGTTCGCCAGCGAGAAGGCGAGGAGCGAGATGCCCAGCCAGACCGGCATAAGGGAGAGGATACGGCGCGCGATGTAACCAATTTCCGGGGCGGTCATGCGTTGGCCCCTACCTCGCCACCCAGACGGACGTCCACTCCTGGTTGGCGCGCGACGGGTGCGGCGTGAACCCCTGCACCTGCTCCTTCAGCGCGTAGATGCGGTAGACGCCGGCCAGCGGAATGGCCGCGAACTCCTCGTCCAGCAGCAGCTGCATCGCCTCCGCCGCTCGCTGCCGCGCCTCCTGGTGGCTGGTCGCGCCCAGGGCGCGCTCGACCCGCATATCGTAGTGCGGCCCCGGCGCCATGTAGACCGCGCTGCGCACGTTCGCGGGGGGATACCAGCGCAGGCTGAGCAGGAAGGCGGGGTTGGCGTCGTTCTGGTTCGGCAGCTCGATGTCCAGATCGAACTGGCCACTGTTGAGCCGCGAGGTGAAGGCGCCCGGATCGAGCTGCTCGATCCGCACCTGGATGCCGACCTGCGCGAGCTGCGCCTGGACGTACTGCGCGACCGCCGGATCGATCGAGCCGGGCTGCGGGATCAGCAGCAGGGAGAGCGGACGGCCCTCCCGGCTGCGCACCCCTCCCCTCCCCACCCTCCACCCCGCCCCGTCCAGGATCCGCCGCGCCTCGTCCGGATCGTGCGGGATACCCGCGATCTGGCGCGCGTACTCCCCCAGCACCGCGGGCGGGTTGACGGTGTGGACCTGCTCGGCACGTCCCTCGAGGATCTGCTCGACCAGTCCCCGGCGGTCGATCGCCAGGGCGATGGCGCGGCGCAGCACCTGCTCGCGCAGCAGATCGTGGGGCGGGCTTCCCTGCAGATTGATGTACATCAGGATCACCCCGCCGGGTGGCGCCGTCACGACCTGGATCCCGCGCGCGGCCTCGAGCGAAGGGACCATGCTGCGGTTCACGTCGAAGATCGCATCCACCTCACCCGAGCGCAGCGCCAGCGCTCGCGTGTTCTCGTCCGGGATGAAGCGGAAGCTGAGGCGCTCCAGCCGCGCCGGCTCGCCCCAGTACTCCGGGTTGCGCACCACCGTCAGGCGGTCGTCCCGGATGTACTCATGAAAGCGGAAGGGGCCGGTGCAGACGGGACGGACGGACGGATCGCTTCCCGGCGCGTAGATCGAGTAGGTGGGGTGGACGAGCTGCTCGACGAGGCGCAGGTTGGGGCGGGCGGGACGGATCTCCACCGTCGAATCGTTCACGATCCGCACCGACTCCCCCTCGAGGTAGCTGTGCCGGATCGTTCCCGCCACGCGGTCCAGGGCCTGCTTCACCGCCGCGGCATCCAGAGGCTGGCCATCGTGGAAGCGCACGCCCCGGCGCAGGGTGAAGCGGAAGGTGTTGTCGCCGACGTACTCCCAGCGCGTCGCGAGCGCCGGCTCGACCAGGAAATCGTGCGACAGGCGGACCAGCGGCTCGCAGATGCCGGCGTGGAGCGGGTGGATGCCCAGGCGCTCGCGGTACGCCTCGAGCATGAATTCGTCCGCTCCCGCCGCCACCACCAGCTCCTGCCTCTCGGCGGGTTGGGGCGAACCCGCTGACGCGACCTCCGCCTGCTCCAAGGCGGCGAGGACGGCCGCCAGTGCGCCCAGAGCCGCGCGGCGCCGGGCTCGTCGTGTCATCGCGAAAGCCATACGCCCTCCCAGCGCTGGCTGAGCGAGGAAGGGTGGGGCTCGAAACCCTGCACGCGCTCGCTCAGCCCCCAGATGCGGTAGGTGCCGGCCAGCGGGATCACTACTCGCTCCTCATCCACGAGCACCCGCATCGCTTCGGCGGCGCTGCGCTGCACCTCCGCCGGGTCCACCGCCGCGCGGCACGCGTCGATGAAGCGGTCGAAGCGAGGGCCGGGCCCGAAGAGCCGCGCGTAGCGCGAGACGCTGCCGGTCGGACCGGCGCTGTAGAAGAGCAGGTCCAGAAGAAAGCAGGGATTGCCGTCGTTCTGTCCTCCAGCTTCCGCCCAGAGATCGCCTTCGCCCGAGCGCACCCGCGCCTGGTAGGCCGCGTTGTCGGTGGTCTGCACGATCTTCATCTCGATCCCCACAGCCCGGAGCTGCGCCTGCACGACCTCCGGCATGGGCCGGTGAATGTCGGGGTTCGGAAAGCCTACGATCATCACCAGGCTGAGGCGGCGTCCGTTCCTGACGCGGATCCCGTCCGCACTCAACCTCCATCCCGCGTCCTCGAGGATCCGTCTCGCAAGCGACGGATCGTACGCGAAGCCGCGCACCCGCCCTGCGCTCTCGCCCAGGATCGAGGCCGGTACGATGGTGAGGGTCGGCTCGGCGTTGCCCAGCCAGACGTTCTCCACGATCTCCCGCCTGTCGATCGCGTGGACGAGGGCGCGGCGGATAGCCGGATCGCGCCCGAGATCGTGCGGCGGCTCCCCATGCAGGTTCATGTAGATCGCGGAATAGCCGCCCACCCCGGAGCGTGCTACCCGGACGCCGGGGAAGCCGGACACGCTCTGCGCCGCCTCCCGCGGCAGATCGTAGGCGACGTCCGCCTGGCCGGAGCGGAGCGCGAGCACGCGGGTGTTCGGGTCGGGAAGGAAGCGGAAGGTGAGCCGCTCGAGCCGCGCCTCCTCGCCCCAGTAGTCGGGAAACCGCTCCACCGTCAGGCGGTCCCCCTTCGCATACTCGGCCAGCCGAAAGGGCCCGGTGCCCACCGCCCGCTCGGCGGGCTCGGTGCCGGGCGCCAGGATGCTCCAGTTGGGGTGCGCGAGCTGCTGGAGAAGCCGGAGGTTCGGACGGGTTGGGGTGATCTCCACCGTGTAGTCATCGATGACGTGGACCGAGCTGTCGCCCATTCCGAGCGTACCTCCGCCCATCGCGGCTACGCGCGACATCGTCCACCTCACGGCCTCGGCGGTGAAGGTAGATCCATCATGCATCCTCACGTCCCGGCGCAGATGGAAGCGCCAGCTGTTGGGTGGCCGAAACTCCCAGCCCGTCGCCAGCCACGGCTCGATCTGGTAGTCCGGGGTGAGGCGGACCAGCGGCTCGTAGATGTTGGCGTTGACCGGATAGATGCCGAAGTCGGCATCGGAGGTGGTACCGTAGGCGTCCGCGGGTGCGGCGATGGAGAGCTCCATCGCTTCCGTCGCCGCACGCCCCGTATCCCCACACCCGAGCAGAACGGCGATGAGCAGCCCGGATATCAGGCGCCGGAATCCGCCCGCGGAGAGCGTCATGAAGTACGTGTAAGCTGCGGCTGGAATTGCCGGAACAGGCGTTGACTCACTCTCGCGTCGGCTCCGCCGCGCAGCGGGGTGCGGACGTGCTCTTGTCGGCTGACGGATGCGGCAGGCATTATACACTGGTCATCGCCCCCGGACAAACGAGAGAGTCGGCCGGGGCGATGGCGCATTGATTCACCGCACCTTTGGATGAGCCCTTATGCGGATTGCTTTCGTCGGCAAGGGAGGCAGCGGCAAGTCCACCGTCGCCGGCACGATCGCCCGTCTGCTCGCGCGGGAGGGCGAAAAGGTCCTGGCGCTCGACGTGGACACGCTGCCGGGGCTGGCCTTCTCCGTCGGACTCGGCCACATTCCCGAGGCCGGGCTGCCCGAGGAGCTGGGGGAGCGGCGGGAGGGGGAGGGATGGGTGCTGCGCGAGGAGGTCAGCGCCGAATCTCTCGTCGAGCAGTATTCCCTCGACGGGCCCGATGGCATTCGCTTCCTGCAGCTCGGCAAGCTCCCGGGAAAGGTGCGGCCCGGCTCGACCATCGCCTTCCGTCACGTGGTGGAGAGCTTCCGCACGCCCGGCTGGTCAATCGTCGGCGACCTGGCGGCCGGAACCCGGCAGGGCTTCTTCGGCTGGGCGGGGTTCGCCTCGCTGCTGGCGATCGTCGCCGAGCCCAGCCAGGCGGCGCTCCTCTCCGCCCGCCGCCTGCGCCGCCTGGCGGAGATGATGCCGGAGGCGACAGTGGGATTGATCGTCAACCAGCTGCGGGACGGCGGATCCCCGCAGGACCTCGCGGCCGAGCTGCAGCTTCCGCTCTGGGGCGAGGTCCCGTACGACGAGGAGGTCGCCGCCGCCGAGCGCGCCGGGCTGGCGCCGATCGATGCCGCTCCGGGCTCGCGAGCGGTGGCGGCGATCGGCACGCTGGTGGAGGAGCTGCACCGCATCAACCGAGAAAGGGGGCAGGCATGAAGATCGGCATCACGGGGAAGGGGGGGGTCGGCAAGACGACCATCTCCGGCATTCTGGCGCGAGCGCTGGCGCAGCAGGGGCACAGGGTCATCGCGCTGGACTGCGACTCGAACCCGAACCTGGGACTGGCCCTCGGGCTCACGCCGGAGGAGACGGACCGTCTTGCCGGAATCCGCCAGGCGCTCGATGCGGGCGAGGGGGAGCACGCGCCGACGGTTCCAGAGATGCTCGAGCGCTTCGGCGCGGAGGCGCCGGACGGCGTGCGTCTCGCGGTGGTCACCCGCATCGAGGAGCCCAACCCGGGCTGCCCCTGCTGCGGCATCTCACCCGAGAAGCTGCTCGGGCAGCTCGAGGCGGAGGGGCGGGTGGTGATCGCCGACTTCGAGGCCGGGCTGGGCACCCTCAGCCGCATGCAGCCGGACCAGGTGGATATGCTGCTGGTGGTGGTCGAGCCCACAGCGAAGTCGCTCGAGGTGGGACGGCGCGCCCTCGAGCTGATCCGCGAACGCGGCGTAGGCGACGTACGGGTGATCGCCAACCGGGTACGCGGGGAGGACGACGCGCGACTGCTGGAAGGCAGCTTCGAGCAGGGCGTGCTCACATCCATACCTGAGGATCCGGCGGTACGGGCGGCGGGAGTGCAGGGCGTTTCACCGTTCGATGCGGCGCCGGACGCGCCGGCCGTGCGGGCGGTGAGCGCGCTGGCGGAGTCGCTCACGCAACCCAGTCACTCCATGTAGAACTCCCACTTGATGCGGTCCGGGTCCCAGAATCCCACGTACCTGTTCCCGGTCCGGGAGGTCTTGATCCCCGTATTCTCGATCCCTGCGGCCGTCAAAGCGCCTGCCACGCGCTCCAGCTCGGCTTCGTCATCGCAGGCGAGCGCCACATGGTCGAGCCCCGCCCGGAAGGGGCTGAACACGTCGCCTTCCGGCGTCTTGGCCTCCGGCCCCCTGACGCCGATCCTCGTCTCACCGGCGCGGGGGACGGACATGTGCGGCCCCTCGAACCGGAGCTCGAAGCCGAGCGTCTCCACATAGAAGCGCTTCGAACGCTCGAGGTCGGTCGAGCGAATCGCGAGATGGTGGACCCCGCTCGTCTTCATCGCGATCGGGGTATGCGGCGTCTCTGTCATGGATTCCTCTCGAGCACGTACAGCCCGGAGTGAAGATCGGTGATCACCACGTAAGTCGCGGCGCGGGGGGTCGTTCCCGGCTCCAGCAGCGCGACGCCCGTTACGTAGGCTTTCGCCGGCAGCGCGCCGGTGGGGTCCGGGCGGTCGGGCGGTACGAAGAAGGCAATCTCTCGCGGCGCACCTGAGGTGAGGTCGAGCACCCGCAGCCCGTCCGAGTTCCAGGCCACGAAGGCGATCCCGCCCCGGGCGATCGCATGCTGCACAGAGTAGACGCCCAGATCCGGCGGCGGAAACCGCTGTGATCGAGGGGTGCGATACACCCCCACCTCCCGCGGCGCGGCCGGGTCACCGAGGTCGATGATTCGCAGCCCGCCCCACTCCCCCCGCCCATCTGCCAGCGCCCCCGCGACCCGCTCCCCCGGCGTGCAGCGTCCATCCTCTGCGAACGCCGGGCAGAGGGCGGCGCGCAGCGCGTCGCCAGGCTCCTTGTCGATCATCAGGACCGGGATGGAGAGGTCGTGCGGCACGCCGTCGGGCGAGAAGGCCGTCGGCGCCGCTTCCACCGTCTGCGCGACGACCACTGCCAGTGCGCCCGCCGCCTGCGCCCGTCGCGCCCGGTCGGCCACCGGGCAGCCCGCCCCCGAGGTGATCTCCGGCTGCCTCGGCTGCCGGGTACGGTCCACCAGCGCGATCTTCCCGGCGGGATCGGCGAGGTACGGGTCCGGCTCGGGCGTGCCGCCGTGCGGATCCTCCGGCGCGGCGGGACACCCCCGGCCGACATAGACCAGCTCGCCACGCACCTGTGAATCAGGATGCCTGAAAAGCTGCGCTCGATCCCGCGGATCGAAGAGGGTGAAGATCGCCTGGCAGGCGAAAAGCTCCGCGGCGAGCTGCTCCGGTGCCTCCAGCCGCAGCCGGGTAGAGGGTGCGATCCAGTCCTCCTCGGCCACCAGCGCGAGCCGCCTGCCCCCCACCTCGGCGAGCGCGACGTGCGCGGCGTTGCCCTCGATCTGCCGGTCAGCGGAATACGGCAGCCTGCCGAGCACACGCGGAGAGGCGGGATCCTGGATATCCAGCAGGAAGAGGCCATCGTCGTAGTAGGTCAGCGCGACGAACTCGCCACCCTGCGCGACGGCCGCCCCACGCCCGGCGCTGAAGGGGCGGCAGCCGTTCGGCGACCAGATCGGCCGCCCCGGCGGCGGAAAGGAGCCGAGCTGGACGGGATTTCGCGGATTGGTGACCTCGACGATCCGCAGGTCGCCGGAGGGGAAGTTCGACGCCGATGCACCCGGCTCGGCCGAGAGGGAGAGTATACGGCCGTCCGCGCGCCGGACGAGCTGGACCGCGTACTGCGAAGCGGCGCACCCGGCGTCGCGACCCTCCGGCGGCATGGCGCAGGGCGGCCGCTCCTCCGGGGGAAAGCGGTCGGCGTCGGCGTCGTACCGGCCGAGCAGGCGCGGGCTGCGGGGATCGGTGATCTCGTAGTAGACCACCCCTCGATCCACCCCGAAGCCCGCCTCCCCGCAGCGCACCAGCGCCACCGCGGCCAGATCCCCTCGGAAGGAGGGGGTCTCTACGCGCATGGCCGCGACGTCGAGTGCCGCTAGCCCCTCCTGCACCGGAATCGTCCCCACGACGCGCGGCTCCCGGGGATCGGCAACGCTGACCAGCTTTACCTCTACCGCCGGGCAGGGATAGGGGCTGTAGAAGTTCGCGTACGACCCGGCAGCCGGCGCGATCCCCGCCGCCACGACGGCGGTGGTGCCGACGATCGCCACCCGGCCGTTCAGCCCGCCCCCACCGAGGTCACTCCACCCGACGAGCCGGAGGCCACTCGCCTCGCCTGCCGGCGCGAGTGTGGGCGAGGGGAGGGCGGGCGCGCAGGCGCAGACGACCGCGAGGAGCGCAGTCTGCGCGGCGATAGCAAGTCTGGGCATCAGGAAGCGTCTATTCCGGCTGGCGGAATGGGACGTAAAGGCGGAGCAGCTCGAGCACGGCACCTCAGTGCGCGTGTCCCCCGTGTGCCCGTGCGGCGTGGCACTCGACCGCGGCGACCGGATCCGTGTGGCAGTCGCAGTCGGGATCGCTGCACTCGCCGTGGCCCTGGTCGGTCATCCCTGCGAAGCTTTCCGCGAAGCGCCGCCCGCCCTCACGGTGTCCGATCGCCGTCAGGCGATACTCGCCGGTGGCATTCTCCCGCACGGCATCGCCACGCTGCACGAGATGATCGAGCGTCTTCAGCACCTCCTCTTCAGGGTAGGTGAGGAAGCGGGCCATCCCCGCGAGCGTGGCGCTCCCCGGAATACCCTCGCCCTCCAGCCAGTAGAGCAGTTCGAGCACTTCGTCTCGCCGCGCGAGATCATGATCATCCATGGGTGCATGCTACCCGGTTGGGGTCGGCAATCGCCATCAAGTCTTCGCCACGACCTCGCGGTCCGGCCTCTCCGCTCTCCAGTCGTACTCCATGTAGCGGGCGGTCTCGCGCGCCTGCTCCAGCCCGTGAAGACGGGAGACGATGTAGAGGGCGGCATCGATGCCCGCGGAGATCCCGGCGGACAGGATGATCCGCCCATTGTCCACGTACCGCCGCCCGCGCTCCACCCTGGCGCTCGGCGCGACCTCCTCCAGAAGGTCGAAGGCGCCATGGTGCGTGGTTGCCGCCTTCCCGTCGAGCAGCCCTGCCCGCGCGAGGAGGAGCGCACCAGTGCAGACCGAGAAGACAATCTCCGCTCCCTGGGAATGTTCGGCAATCCACCCGGTAACCGCGGGGTTGTTCATCTCCCGGCGGGTTCCGAATCCGCCCGGCACCACCAGGATGTCTGGCGCGGGTGCATCGGCAAGGGTATGCGAGGGATTCACGCTGAGCCCGCCACGCGCGAGAACGGGGTGGGTATGCTCGGCTACGGTGTAGACGTGAAACGGGTTGAGGTCCTGACGCCTCCCGGCGACCGAGAACACCTCATAAGGGCCGCAGAAGTCGAGAACCTCGACTTCATCGAAGAGCAGAACGGCAACATCCCTCGGCTGATCCACGGCGCCTCTCAGGTATCGCCGCGCCCCGGCGGCCGCGGTTGAAAGGGGGCGCCGGGTGAGCCTGCAGGTGCCTGGGGTGACGGACGCCCACGACGCTCCGCCTCCGCCAACCAGCCGCGACGTATCTGCTCTATCGGCACGCTGCTCAGGTAAGGCTTGATATCCACGATCGGCGTGCCGTCCAGCATGTCCACCCCCCGCACCCGTAGCCGCGGCCCGTTGCGCTGGAGGAGCTGGACCACTGTGAGACCGATGGGGTTCGGGCGCCGGGGCGAGCGCGTTGCGAACACTCCATGCGGTCCGTCGTCCAATGGAGGATGTGCCAGCAGATCGTAGCCCTCGGCACGATGGAAGATCCAGATCACATACAGGTGCGAGAAGCCGTCGATGTCTGCGAGACCCGCCTCGAACTCAGGGCGCATCTCCAGGACCCCCTCTACCTCATGGCGAGCGCCTGGTCCCTTCGGGATCTGCGCGGTCTCCGTAAAGGGACTCCGGACGACCCCTATTGGGTTCAGGACGATCATGGGTCGGATGCCTCGCCAGCAGCTCACCGCAATCCGGTGTGCTCCGTATGGCTCGAACCTCGGGGTACCACCAGCTCATGGATGTGCCGGATCGCGACATCCACCGCGCTCCGGACCGGAGCGGACAGCTCGGCCATCAGCTCATCGACCTCCGCGGGCTCGCACCCGATGATGAAGACTCGTTCCGGAAGCGCACCGAGCGCCTTCGCCACCGACAGGGCGCGGGCGGGAACCGCTAGGTGCATGTCTATCTCGGTGGCTTCCTCCACCGCCTCCACCTCTCGCACGTAGAGAGTGCCTGGCGCGCCACCGCAGGTCATCGCGTCCACGATGATCAGCCGATCGTAGCCCGCGAGCAGCTCCTGCGCGAGGGCGAGTCCACCCGTTCCCACCTCCAGCAGGCGGACCTCCTCGTCGGCAACGTCCGCCGCTTCCAGGCGGTGGATGACCTCGACGCCGAAGCCGTCGTCGCCGCGGAGCACGTTGCCGAAGCCGGCGATCAGGGTGCGTGGCATCTCAGCTCCCCTCCAGCGGCTCGGTGCCGACCGCCACACGCACCACCCCATCCTCGATGGAGACCGGGAAGACCGCCAACCGCTCATCCCCGTGGTCGAGGCGCTTGCCGGAGCGAATGTCGTAGCGGCAGCCGTGCCAGGAGCAGCGCAGCTCGGCGCCGGTCAGCTCGCTGTACGCGAGCGGCAGCGGGCTCTCGCCGCAGCGGTTGGTCACCGCGTAGAACTCGCCCTCGACGTTGGCGATGAGCAGCGGCTGCTCCTCCACCTCCACCGCTCTCATCTCTCCCGGCGGGATCTCGTCGGCGGCGATCACCGGGCGATATATGGGGCGCTGCGCGCGCTTCATGCCGCCTAGCTGGACCAGGCTTGGAGTGGACCGGGTGGCATTCCGGTCCCGCAGCTCGAGCTGCTGGAAGCCGAGCAGCCCCTCCTTGAGCGCGGCCTCGAGGTCGTGCCGGACGGCGTCCTCGGAGATCCCCGCCCGCTCGAGACCGTGCAGCCGGACGTAGACGGCGCCACCCACGACGTCCGTGAGCTCCACATCCACCCCGCGCGCGTGCAGGTGTCCGCGCACCGCGTCCAGCGCCTCCTCGGCCAGGATGCGGCGGTCCACTGCCAGCAGTTCATAGGACATGAGGAGCAGCCGGATCGCCGGGTCGGCGGTCAGCCGGTTCATGAACGCCTCGCCGGCCATGCCGTGGATGGCATTCACGAGATGCGTCAGCGCGATGCGGTGAACGGCGTCGATTCCCTCGAGCAGTGCAGTCACCTGCTCGCCTACGGCGGGGTCGGGATGGGACTCGAGGGCGGTGATGAGGCGCTGCACCTCCTCGAGGATATCGACGTGCTGCTCGTTCACCGCGTCCTCGCGCCGGCCGGCCTCCGACCGCCCAGCGGCGCGAGCGGCAGCCGAGCCGCGGCGTCCGGATCCGTGGCAAGGGTGGTCACCAGCTCACAGAGCTCGTCGAAGATGCCGGCGATCGCGGGGCTGAACGTCTCGCCGAACTCGTGGATCTCCGGCTCGACCTCGACCACCACCACCTCCTCGGGCAGGGCACCGAAGTAGCGGGTGACGATCAGGGTGTTGTCGAGAAAGATCACGCCGGTGACGGCGTCGGCGACAGCGCGCTGGATCTCATCGGACGAGGGGAGCACACCATCCCAGCGGTAGCAGGTCACGCTCCCAGGCAGGCGCCCCTCGCGCACGGGAGCGGCCACGATCACGGCTCGCGCGAAGCGCCGGTCAGCTGGCTCGTCCTCGAGGCGCTGAAGCACCGCGATCGGGCCGTAGCTCACGTCCTCGACCACCACCCCCTCGGGCCACTCGCGGAGCGCGAGGTGGTCCACGGCCGCCACCCCGACGGAGTGGTCGCGCAGGTTGCGGTAGCCGATGCCGCCGATCAACGTCCGCCGCACCACTCCTCCCCTCCAAAGTGCGAAGTGCGGCTCCGCCCTGCCCTACCTCCCCCCGTGCGGCGTGCGAAGTCCACGCTACTCCAGACCAAGCATCCAGGGAGCGGGGCTGAGCACTTCGTACCCCGCACTTCGTACTTCACACTCACTCGTCGAGTCCGCAGGCGCAGGTGTTCACTTCGCGCGTGATGACGCCCGCACCCGTGTGGATGTGCGTCGTGCACGGCATGCAGGGATCGAAGCTGCGGATGGCGCGCAGGATATCGATGCCGCGGAAGTCCTTCGGGTCGTCCGTTTCCTCGAGCAGCGGCGTGTTCAGTACCGCTTCCTCGTAGGGGCCCGGCTGCCCCCAGCGGTCGGTGGGCGACGCGTTCCAGGTGGACGGGGTGACGATCTGGTAGTTGGCGACGGCGCCGCGGTCGAGCACGAGGTGATGGGTCAGGTAGCCGCGACCGGCGCCCCAGAAGCCGACGCCCATCTGCTCGCCGCGCTTGGGAATCGTGAAGTCGGTGCTGGTCCGCGTGTCGCCGTTCTTGATCCGGTCCATGGCCCGCAGCCAGAGGTTCATCGCGATCATCGCACCAGAGGCGACGCAGTGCGCCCGCGCGCGGTTGCGCTCGAACGCATTCCACACCTCCGGCACGTGCCACTCCACCTCCATCTCCGGCAGCGCACCCCGCGGCAGGCGGACCTTGAGCGAGTGGCCGGTGGACACGATGAAGGGATTGTCAGGGAGCTTTTGCGCCACGGCCGTGGTCCAGAGTCGTCCGTAGCACCCCGCCTCCATGGCGTTGCGGTCCCAGCGCGGCGTGGTGTCCCAGGTATACTTCTCCTTCCAGTTCTGCCCCTGCGGCCTGGGCCTGGTCACCTTGTTCCACGGGTGGAAGGGCGAGAGCGGCCTGCCCACCTCGTCGGTCGCATACCGCTGACGCTGGCCATCACCCGTCCACTCCTCGTAGAAGGAGTGCTCGACGAACTCCTCCAGACCCATGTTGATGGTGTGCAGGTCGGTGGTCACCAGCTCGCCGTCCACGAGCACGCCGGGCGTGTACCAGCGGCGGTCGCCCCACGCCGCCGCGTTGGCGTAGGTCGCGTCGTAGGCCTCGTCGTCGTCGAAGATGCCCGTGTCGATGATGTGCGCACGCCGCGCGCCCACCTGCTTGTACTCCGGGTTCGCCTCGTAGAAGAAGTCCGTCAGGTCATCCCAGATCCCGACCATCTTCTTCGCGTAGTCGAAGAACTGGGAGAAGCGCACGAACATCTCGTTCATCACCGTCAGCGAGATGGTGGTGCTCATCCCGCCCGGGACCATGGTCTGCGGGTGGGGATACTTACCGCAGAGGAGCACATACGCCTCGCGCGCCACGCGCGTCATGTGCAGCGCCTCCAGGTACAGCTTGCCGCTGAGCGGGTTCATGTCCGTCATCAGGTCGGCGATGGTGCGGTACCCGTGGACCTCCGCGTGCGGCGCCTCGCTCTGCTGTGCCCGGGCGTACAGCGACGGGTTGGTCGGCTCGACGATCGCCTGCGAGTAGTCGGGACCGGCGAGCAGGTGGAGATGGAGCGGGTTGTCGTAGAGAAACTCCATCGCCAGCGCCAGGTTGCGCGTCAGGATGCCCAGCGGCGGCGGGCGGCACCCGATCGCCATCTCCGTGGCCAGCGCGGAGCACGAGGCGTGGACGCCGCCGCACACCCCGCAGGCGCGGCTGGTGATGAAGATGGCGTCGCGCGGGTCGCGGCCCACCATGATCACCTCGTAGCCGCGGAAGAGCGTGGCCACCGAGCGTGCCTCCAGCACCTTCCGCTCCTGGAGATCGGTGACCGTGTGGAAGGCCAGCGCGCCGGCCACGCGAGTTACCGGGTCGAAATCCACCGACTTGATGTGGCCGTTGCGCCGCAGCAGCTCCTCGACCTGTGACGAGGTCAGCTGCGTCGGCACGTCACGCGGCCCCGCGCCGCGGTCGTACGGGTTCGCGATCCCTCCACGCAGGGACGCCCTGCCCTGCGCGTCGAACTCGATCGGGAGGTTCTTGAAGCACATGGGTTTCCTGGATGGCTAACGGAGTCGGAAGACGGTTGCCGCCCGTCCGAGATGGCCGTCGGCGGCGCGGAGGCCTTCGAGCAGCGTGACGAGCGCACCGTTGATGGTCGTGAGCTTCTCGGGCAGCGGCTGCGTGTGCCCGGCCACTGCCTCCAGGCCGTCGGCGATCGCCGCGACGCTCTTCTTCGCCTGCAGCAGCGCCCAGGCGATCGCGATCAGATACCCGGCGAGCGCCAGCACCACCAGCGCAACGGTGATCAGGGTCAGGATGAGCAACATGGCGGCCTCCTCACTCGGCGCGTTGGGCAAGCACGGTGGCGGTGGTATCGAGCTTGTTAACCACTTCACCGGCGACCTCCAGCATCTCTCCGGCGACAGCGATGGTGGCGTCCAGCGCGGGGATGTGCTGCGTGTTCCCCGCGATGCCGGCGGCGGCCTGCAGCGCATCGGCGGCGTAGAGCTGGATGGAGCGCGCCGCCCGCCAGGTGCGATGGAGGTAGTACACGGCCAGCGGTACGAAGACGACCAACGTCAGGATCAGCCCGATCCACCAGATGGTGTAGACCGCGTCGGGGAAGACGGGAGCGGGATTCATTTTGCCTCCTGCCGCAGGACGGCGGCGATCAGGCCGCCGAGGTTGGCGTTGATCGCTCCGAGGCCGTCACGAATGGCGCTGAGCCCCGCGTTGAGCTTGGTCACCTGCGGGACGAGATTGTCCGTCTGCGTCTCGATCGCGCGTACACCGAGCCGGATCTTGGAGAGATAGCTCGAGGGCTCGCCGTAGGTCTTCCGCCTTCCGCCGATTCGCTCGAGCTCGTTGCTGATCAGCACGAGGTACACGACCAGCGCGATGAAGAGCGCCGCGGCGCCGATCACCGAGATCAGGGTGAGCAGTACCATGGTGTTCATCGTGACCACCTCGGGCCGAGCACGCAGGTAGGACACTCGGGACACTCGCCCGCATGTGCCGCGATCGCCGCCGTGGCACCGACCACCCCCTTCGCCGATTCGAGGATTCCGCCGGCGACGTAGTTGGTCCGGTTGAGCAGCGCGATGTGGATGGTGTTGTTGGCGATCTTCTGGCCCACCACCCAGATCGCTTCGACGCCAGCGGTGATCCGCCTCGCCTCGCGCACGATCAGCGTGAGCAGCACCGCGACCACGAGGACGACCACCCCGTAGATCACGAGCGAGAGGATCCAGATCTGCTGGATGGTTTCGGCACTGACCTGATTCATGGCCACTCCCTCCTAGCGCCCGCTGGCGCCCGCATGGCTTTCGAGCGCCTCGACGAGCGCGGCGCCCTTCGCCTCGATGCTCTGCACCGTCTCGAGGAGCCCTCCCGCGACCTCGTTGCTGGTCTGCAGCTCCCAGATCGGGAGCGTGTTCTGCCGGATCGCTTCCGCGGCGTGGAGGGCGCGCACCGCGTGCGCCAGGATGCCCCTCGCGGTGAGCCAGATGGTGACGAGGAGCGCGGCGGCGATCAGGATGATCACGGCGGCCACGGCCATCCACAGTCCCCACACGGTCCAGAGATCAGCGTCGGTCATCAGGATATCCCTCCGCCACGCTGCTGTCGATGTAGTCGCTGGGAACTCCGGGACGCTCGACGCCCCAGAAGCGCTCTTCTTCTCCCGGTCGCCGCCCCGGCTTCCTCGCCCCCCAGTGCTGCCACTTCTTGTAGAAGAACTCCATCAGCTTGAGCCCCGGCGTCTGCGCCTCGACGTGTCCCCACCCGCTCGGCACGTGCTCCAGCTTGTCCCAGCGCACCTCACGGTTCGCGTGCTTGTTGCTGAGCCGGCGCAGACGGCGGATCACCGCGCCCGTACCGCGCGACATCGTGGTCGAGAGGATGCCACCCGGCGGCGCCTTGTAGAAGGGGGAGAACTTGTCGGGGAAGCCCGGCATCGTGCAGGCGATGCAGGGCCCTCCCGCCGCCATGCACCCGCCCAGGTGGTTGATCGCGCCTCGCTTGACGATGTTGCAGTTGACCACGGGACCCCAGCAGCCGATCTCGACCAGGCACTCGGGGTCGCCGTAGTGGTGGGCGAACAGTCCCTCCTCGTAGTAGCCCGCGCGGTTGCACCCCTGGTGAACGGTCTCGTTGAAGAGCCACGCCGGCCGACCCAGCTCGTCGAAGGTGGGGAGCGGCCCCAGCCCCTGCAGGAAGAGCAGCACCGCGAAGACCGTCTCGGTGAAGTTGTCCCCCTGCGGCGCGCAGCCGGGGATGTTGATCACCGGCAGGCCGAAAGCGCTCCGGAAGTCCTTGCCCAGAAAGTCCATCACGCTCATGGCGCCGGTGGGGTTTCCATCCGCGGAGGGAATGCCGCCCCAGGTGGCACAGGTGCCGATGGCGATGGTCGCCGCCGAGCCCTCGGCCAGCCGCCGGAGCCACTCTGCGGTCGGAACCGGGTGGACAGTTTCTCCCTTCTCCTGCCCCTCGGGGATCAGGTTCATCCCCATGGCGCACCAGTAGCCGCCGTGGCGCTGGGCGATGCGCTCATCCGCCACCGAGCCCTCGTAGATGACGACGTAGGGCGCGCCGAGCGTGCCGTTGACGGCGTCGCGGAAGGGCTGGATGAAGGCATCGCCCGCTTCCACCGAGAGCACCGGGTGGTGGAGGATCAGCTTGGGCATGGCGGGAACCACGCCGTTGAGGAGCCCCTCGACCCCCGGATTGGTCGCGCCGGTCACCGAGATCGAGCACCCGTCGCAGCTCATTCCGGCGAGCCAGAAGGCATGGACGGTGTCGATCGGCCCCAGGGGCAGCCGCTGTGGCTTCTCCTCCGGCAGCGTCTCAGGGATCGGGGGCTGTCCGCCCTGGATGGTTTCGGGGCTTCGTTCGGCAACGGTCGCCATGGATCTACTCCTCTATCGCGGGGTCACCAGCGAGTCGGCCAGGCGGTCGAGCGCCTGAATGATGGGCGTATCCGGGCTGGCCGAGTCGAGCAGCGGCTCGGCCCGCTGCTCCGCCTTCACCACCGCCTCGTCGTAGGGGATCTCGCCGACGAGGCTCAGTCCGTGGCGCTCCGCGTAGGCACGGAGCGCGTCCGCGTCGGATGCGTCGCGCACCTTGTTACCCAGAATGCCTACATTCGGGATGCCCAGCTCGGCCGCGAGCTCGGAGACCCGGCGGGCCGTCTCGAGCGACTTGTAGTAGGGCTCCGCGACGGCCAGCAGCGTATCGACGTGCTTGGTGGTGCCGCGGCTCAGGTGCTCGAGGCCCGCCTCCATGTCCACCACCACGTCGCCGAGGGAGCCGTTCGTCGCCAGCAGCTCACCGAGCAGGTTGCGCACGATCGCGTGCGCGCGGCACTTGCACCCCCGGCCCGCGTGCTCGACCTGGCCCATGACCAGCAGGCGGATACCGTCCGGCCCGCGGATCGAGTGGCGATCCAGCACCTCCTCGACCGGAATGGCGAGCTCGGTGTAGGCATTTCCCGCCGCGTCCTCGCGGCGCGCCAGCAGGTCCGACGGCAGGGCGGTGATCTCCGCGTCAGCGGGCGCAGAGACCCCCAGCGTCTGGGCGAGGTTGGGATTGGTGTCACCATCGATGGCGATCACCGCGCGGCCGCGCCGCGCGAGCAGCCGGGCCATCGTTCCGGCCAGGGTGGTTTTCCCCGACCCGCCTTTTCCGGCAATGGCAATGCGCACGATCAGATCCTCCGCATCATCTGGTTACAGGACAGCTCAGCCAACGGAGCCCGCTCCCGGCAGCCCGGGTCGGGAACGCGTGCAGAGAGAGGGGACAACGGACGCTGCGGCCACCCCGAGGAATTCAGGACCATGACGACCGCACCCGTTGCCGCGGTACCCGCGCGTTACGAGATGGAGAGAGTGTAGCTTGAACCAGTGACGGATGCAAGAAGCGGGGGGGGGGGGGGGGGAACAGCCCTCCCCCCCCCGGTGGTTTCTTTTTTTCCTCCCCACCCAAACAAACCCGCATGGACAAGA
>JBPCIT010000140.1:0-12524 GCA_051006015.1 Longimicrobiaceae bacterium | reverse complement strand
CGCCTGACGTGCGCAGGCACACGCGACGCCGCGCCAGCAGCAGGACCGGCGCGGCGTTCATCAACGCCAGCGGCACACCGCGGGCGGTTCAGGGCTGCTCTTCGGTGGGCCGCGTTGGCGCCTTCGGCTGGGCGAGATTCGGCTCCTCGGCGATCGTGGCGGGCTCGTACGGGCCGCGCTGGTCCATCTCCTCCAGGAGCGCCTGCTTCGCGGCGTCGCGCGGGGGGCGCACCAGGCCCTCGGCCGGTGGGATCGAGCGCACGCGCGCCAGACGTTCGGGCCACTTCTCGGAGAGGTCCGGCAGGGAGCTGAGATCGGCCATTGCGTTCTGGAGGTTCAGGGTCCACCTGCCACGACCGGGAAAGTCTGGTTTCAGGCACCGGACGAGGGCGGCGATGGTCTCTGCTTCAGCCGGTCGAGTTCCTCGCGCAGGCGTGCCGCCAGGTCTACCGATCCGGTCTCGGCTTCGGCCTGGATCCGCAGCAGCGCCTCAAGCGCGTCCCCGCTTCGCTCGCGATCGAGCTCGGACCGCAGCCAGCTCCAGTCGAGCTCGTTGCCGAAGGCGCTGAGCATCCGGATCGCCTGGTCGCCGTAGGCGGTGACTCCCCAGTGCTTGTACCCCACGATCCGATCGCGCAGGAGCGCCTCCTTCGCCACGACCCGGAAGACCGAACCACGGACGTTGACGAGCTCCGTCGGATCCGAGACATGCGCGGTGGGAACCTCCACGAGCAGTCCCTGCTGTCGCCAGTGACGTCCGATCCGCTCGAAGCCGAGCTGAACGAACACCTCCGACTCCTGTGCCCGCGCCTCCCAGAGCTGCGTGATCCCCAGATCGAGGTCGCCCGATCGATAGATGCCGGGGGCATGGATCTCGATGGCACCCCCGCCGACGAGCACCACGCGGAAGCCGGCCGCCTCGAACGCCTGGTGCAGTATCCCCATCACCTCTGCCACCTGGAAGGCGTGGGCGAGGGGGTCTGCGGGGACGCCCTCGGCGAGTGCCCGCTCGAGCTGGAGCCGTAGCTCGCCGGGAATGCGATAGGGAACGCTCACAGGCTCACGTACACCGAACCGCCGCGGGGGATCGGGTCGAGCCGAACCGGCGGCGATGCTGCAGACCACGCGGCCGCCGCTGCGCACCTCGACCTAGGCGAGCGGATCAGCCGCCCCGTGGACTTCCCCTCCCGCCGCCTCCCCGCTCCGACCCCGCCTTCACCCCGCTGAAACGTCCGTTCTGGGCGGCTCCGCAACTGCTGCTCCGCCAACGAGTTGCGCGGGCGGTGGAAAATGCGTACAAGTTAGGCAGCCCGCGTGGAAAATACGTACAACTGCCTGTCAATATTGAGGTAGTGCCCCCGCCGCCCGCCCCTTACACTGCGCCCCGCCCGCACCGTTCGGTCCCGCCTCCTTCGACCCGCGCCCGCAGATGCCCGAGCCCCCGCCGAGCGACTCGACGGCGTTTCCCCGCCCGCACCCGCCCGCGGTGTCGGAGGCGCGGGCCTGCGAGCTGGCCATGCTGGAGGCCACGCTGCCGCCGCTGCCGCCGCCCGCGGCCGAGCTGCCACCAAGGGCGCCGCCGGAGCAGTGCGGGAGCCTCGGGCGCCGCTGAGGCCGGAGGCGAGGCGGGTTCGCAGAATGGCAGGGGCCGGACGGGCTCGCCGCGGGTGCGGCCGGTCCGCAGCACCCCCCGGAGCGGGGAGAGGCCCCGCTCCTTCCCCCCCACACGGAGAACAGAGATGAGACGCACCACCCTTCCCCTGCTCGGCAGCCTGCTGCTGCTCGGCGCCTGCATGGACCGCAAGCTTCCCACGGTGGCGGCCCTGCCCGAGGCAACGCCACTGCTCAGCACCACCGCCACCAGCGTCACCAAAACGAACGATACGGAGGCGGCTCTCGCCAGCAGCGCGGCCGCGAAGGTCACCACGCAGGCCATGCTCCAGCAGGCGCTGGACGCCCCGCTGCCCGCTACCGCGACGCGGGTGATCCAGCTTCGCGCGGGCCAGACGCTGACCGCCCCGCTCACGTACACGGGTGCGTAGCCGCTGCTCCTCCAGGGACATCGCCACACGCTGGTCGAGAACCATTTCCTCCCCCCCCGCGCCGCGGCGACCCGGCGGATCCCGCCTTTCCGCGCCACCACGGTGATGTCGTCGCCGAGTATCAGCGCTTCTTCCGCCTCGGCGTGGACGGCGTCTTCACGGATCATCCCGCCGCAGCGCTGCAGGCGCGCCGTCGGCTGCCAGTGCGCAAGTAGCGCGGGATCGCTGATCCTGGCGGAGGAGCCGGCGTGCCCGCTCAAGACCCGGGCGGTCCCCGCGAGCGAGAGATCCGGTGCAGGCTACGGGGCGGCGCTGGGGACCACCTGCCGCCGGCGCTCTGGGGTGTTCGGGTGCTCGTCGACGAGATACTTCGCGCTGCTCTCGCGCTTCACGAGTTCAAAGGCGTCGTACAGCTGGCCGGTGACGGTGCGAGCCTCGAAGCGTAGCCGATCCTCCTGCACGTGGATGATCTGAAACAGCTGCGTGTCCTCGGCCATGCGCTGCATCCATGCCTGTTTGCGGCTGATGGCGTACATCTTCGGGCCGCTGACGGAGATCACGTAGATGGGGCCTGTCCCCTCGCTCGATCCATGGGAAGATCCAACGTGCGGCACCCCGCGGACGTAGGTGTGGTCGTGCCCCTGGAGCACGAGATCCACTCCGTACCTTTCCAGCAAGGGCTGCCAGGCGGCTCGCATTTCGGCGTAGTCTCGCTCGCGTGCCACGGCAAGGATCGGGTGGTGGAAGGTGACGATCGTCCACGGATTGGGATTGTCGGCGAGCAGCGGCTCGAGCCAGCGTGCCTGGTCCTCGAATCGCCCGCTCTCCGTCGAGTTCAACGCGATGATCCGAACCCCCTGATAATCGATGTAGTAAACAGTCTCCTCCAGCCCCTTCGGTCCGTGCGAGGGCAGCGCGAACTGCGGTCTCCATTGGTTGGCAAGCTGATAGCCCCAGTCGGCGGCGAGACCGGAACCCGCAACGCGCCGAGCGACCTTGTTCGCCACGGTCCGGCCATGCTCGTGGTTGCCCGTAACCGGAATGCTCGGGATCATCGCGTTGATCCAGCCACCCGCCTCGAACCACTCGCCCCACTCGTCGTCCTGGCTGGATCGATTCACCAGGTCGCCCGCGTGGATGATGAAGCGCGCGTCGGGCGCGGCGGCGTATGCGGCCCGAATCGCACGCGACCACTGCGAGCGGATCTGGTTCTGCGCATCGCCGAGGTAGATGAACGAGAACGGCTCCGGCCGCTCGGCGGCCGTGCGGAAGTGGAACCACTCGCTCCAGCGCTTCCCGTCGCCGACGCGATATGCATACAGGGTGTTCGGCGAAAGACCCGTCAGTTCGGCGGTGTGCTGCCGAGCCGGACCATTCTCCTCGGATCCGGTCGCGGTGGTCACCGCGCGTACCTGCCGTGGGCTGCTGGCAAACGCCGGCGATTCACCGGCGGCGGCAACTTCGGCGAGGGCTTGGGTGACGCTCGCATCGGTGCGCCAGGTAATGGCCTGGGTGGTAGCCGGGTCGCCGCTCCAGGTCAGAATGATCCGGTCGGGATCCGGAGTCGGCCGGTAGCGCCCCGGGCGGTACTCCGTTTCAGAATTCGCGTCGATCGGGGATACGGGCCTCCCGGGAATCTGCAGTGGGCTCGCGGAGATCAGAACCACACCGACAGGGACCAGCAGGAGAACGCTGGGCAGCAGACCTGCCCTCCAGAGAGCACGGATGGGGATCATGTCGATTTCGCCTTGCCAGGGGTAAACTGGGTTACACACCCAGATTAGCCGCGCGAATCGACTGCGATGTCGCCGCCCCGTACCACGGATGCAACGGTCCGGCTGCGGAGATGCTACCGGGGCGCTGGTTCTGTGCGCATCGGCCCCGCGAGGGCGTGCTTTCTGGAATGGCAGGTAGGCGGCCGGAGCCGAACCGACGAGGCATCGAGGTGATACGCTCCGACCCGCTGGTCAGAAGCGTGTCAGGAGTTCGATCCGCCCGCTCCAGTGCCACCCCGCACCGCTCACCTCCTCCGTCCCCAATCCTCCAGGTGGCGCAGCAGGAGGTCGATGGCAAAGGTGTGCAGGGTGCGGGTGTCCTCGCGGCGGAAGACGACCTGCGACCAGCCGCGCATTCTGATGGGTCTGTACCAGTGCCCGTTCATGCGCAGCCGCTCGCCGCGGATGGCATGGATCAGCACCTGCTCGTAGCGGGAGCGGCTGAGGACACGCTCGGGGAAGAGGTTCTCCCAGGTGCAGAGCCGTCCCACGTGCTCGTACTCGGGAGGCCGATCGTGCAAGTCGAGCAGCGAGGGAGCGCGTCCCGCCATCACCCCACCAATCAGGCGGAAGGTGAAGGGATCGGAGATGCGGCGAATGGGGTGCCAGAAGTGGCGCACCGTCAGCCCCGCGATCTCCCGCAGACCGAGGCGCCGCCCATCGGCGGTCTCCCAGAGCGGCGCATCCACATCGGCGGTGAAGGGGCTGCGGGGGAAGCGGTCCCAGCGCGCCAGCCACCCCTTGCGCGAGGTGTGCGGCATGGGCGAGAAGCCAGCGATGATCGGCAGGCCGGTCCGCTCGAGCACCTCCAGCTCGAAGGAGGGCCAGGTCATCACCTCGCGCACGATGCCGGTGATCAGCGTCGCGGTGGCGATCATCAGCGAGGGGCTGGGGGTGAAGTCGGCGGTGATCTCGATGCGGTCGCCGCGCGGGCGCACGCCGATCCCCGTCGAGCGCCGGTTGGCGGCGAGCAGCATCACCGGCACCGGCAGGAGGTGGGTGAGGAGGTAGGCGAGCTTCTCGACGGTGCGGCTCCTGCCCTGCCGGTGGCGCGGCAGCTCGAAGGAGATGTTGTAGTGGGCGCTGAAGCCCTCGAGCCGCACCTCGCGGCCCGTGCGGCGCTCCCAGTGGTCCAGCTCCTCGCGCAGGAAGAGGATCCCCTCCCAGAGCGAGCGGCCGGCGCGCGCGGCGCACCCCTTCGCGATCTCGATCACCGGCGTGGCGACCTCGATCACGCCGGTGTCGAAGTAGACGGCGCCGCCCGTGGGGAGGTGATAGGAGGTGCCCTTGCGGTGCATCAGCTCGCCGCGCACGAAGGCGCGCGGGTCGCCGAAGACCTTCTCCGGCCGCACCTTCTGCCCGTCGATGTAAACGCTGAACTCGGCCTCCATGCCGATCGCCGCGAGCTGCAGCCGTTCGGATACGGGCTCTTCCTGCTTGGCGGAACGCGCCTTCTTCGGCCCGGTCGCGCCCATGCCTGCCCCCGTGATCATCTCCCCGCTCTCCCGCTCCCGAAGTTACCGCTCCACTGTCCGCTCACGATTCGTCTGCGTCATCCCCGCCGTCCGCATCCGGGGGAACCACCGTGGCGTAGCCCAGGTCGAGGTGTACGTGATCGAAGGCGTAGCCCTCGCCGGTGCCGTACGGACGCGTCCAGATCCCCGGCAGCACGTTGCGCGCGACGCGGTTGCACTTCTCGATCTTCTCCTGATCGTCCATCAGCTCGTCCCCCACCCGGTAGATGTTCGCCGCCGTGCCCCAGCAGTGCGACGAGGCCCGCCGGGAGAAGGCGTGGCCCGGCGAGCGGTAGCCGCCATTGGCCGCGACTCGGACGACCCCGCCGACAGCCGAGCGGAAGAGCTCCAGATGGGTGGCGAGCAGGGTGATGGCGCAGGGAACGTAGCGCGGATAGGTGCGCAGAGCCTCCGTCTCCCGCACGTCCACGTCGATCAGCTCCCAGAGCCCGAAGTGGGGCGTGAGCTGGGTCTCGAGCGCGGTGTCCCAGGAGGGCACCTTGTAGAAGTAGCGCGGCAGCCGGCGGCCGCGGCCGGCCGCGTCGCGAAAGAGCTCGCCGGGACGCAGTGCATCGCGGTACTCCTTGCCCAGCATACAGCCGTCGACCAGCCGCAGGGATATGGAGGGCTGATAGATCACTCGGCCCCATCTCCGGTCAGGTGCTGGTAGACGGCGCGTGAGATCTTGGCGAGCGTCTCGCGGCGGGCGGAGGTGGCGCGGGCGTTCCATTCGGTGAGGATCGCCAGCGCGTACGGCTTGCGCTCCGGCAGGTAGACGAGCCCCGTGTCGTGCGCGACGGTGGAGATCTCGCCGGTCTTGTTCGCCACCCGCGCCTCCTCCGGCAGACCCGCCGGAATGCCGCTGCGGAACTGCTGCTCATGGAGGATGTCGAGCATGCGCTCCGAGGCGTCTCGCGAGATCGCCTGCTCCTCCTCGATCAGCCGCAGCACGCGCACCAGCCCGTTCGCGGTGACGCGGTTGTTGATCCCCTCCTCGAAGGCGCGTTCGTCCTCGACGCCGCGCCGCAGCTCGACCCCCTCTGCGCCGAGTTCCTTCAGCGTCTGCTGCATGCGATCCAGACCCACCAGGTCGACCAGCAGGTTGGTGGCCAGGTTGCTGCTGGTGACGATCATGTGCCGCACCAGGTCGGCGATCCGCATCGTCTTGCCGACGTGCGCGTGCACCTGGGAGTTCGCGTCCCGCCCCGCCTCGATCCGGTAGGTCGCGCCATCTATTGCGCTGAAGAAGCGATTGCGCACATGGACGCGCGAGTCCGGCGTCAGCTTCCCCGTCTCGATCGCGCCGAAGACGCCCACCAGCACCGGCACCTTGATGGTACTGGCGGCGTGGAACCACTCGTCGCCGTTGTGGCTGAACTCGCTCTCCGTCTGGTAGTCGTAGAAGGCGACCGCCGCCCGCTTCGCCTCGGCCTTGCGGGCGATGCTCCCGATCTGCTCGCGCAGCTTCTCTTCGCTCATGTGCCGCGTTTCCATTGTTCTTGCCGGCGCTGCCCGGCAGAAAATCGACCCGGCTGGAACCGCGGGCGTCCTCCGGACGCGCTTCCGCCCGTGAGGGCGGCCGTAGTTCCAGCCGGGTCCTTTATGGGCCCGGTGCAGGCGGACCGCCGCCGGGCTGCAACCGCAGGTTCAGCGCCAGCAGCTCACCGGCGTCAGCGGGGCATCACCTCCGCCACTTCCACCTGAAATCCCTCCAGCACCCGCGACACCACGGCACCCGACTCTGCGGCGAAGGAAGCGAGCTGGTACTCACCCTCCTCGAGCACGAGCACCTCGATGGCATGGTTGGCGGGATCGACGATCCAGTATTCGAGCACGCCGACGCGCTGGTAGAGTGCAAGTTTCTGATGGCGGTCGCGCACGATGGAGTACGGGGCGATGATCTCCACGATGAGGTCGGGTGCACCATGGATGGCGAACTCGCCAACGATCTCGGACACCCGTTCGGTGCGGATGTAGAGGAGGTCCGGCTGCACGATGTCGGTCTCGCTGAGCACGACATCCACCGGACGGTGCAGCAGCACGCCGTGGCGAGGATGGCGCTCGACGAAGCGGGCGAAGCCGAGCATGAGCGTGCCGAGGATCTGCTGGTGCAGGGTTCCCGGCGATGGGGTGTCCAGTCGCTCGCCCTCGATGACATCGAACCATTCCTCGCCGGTGATCGCGAGATAGCGTGGATACGTCCAGCGCTGCTCAGCCCCCCGCTCGAGTGATGCCACAGGCGTCTCCCGATCAGAACGCTACACCCCGGCTTCTACCGCCTGCCGCGCGGGATAGTGCGTACGGACGTACTCCTCCAGAATCTCCTGGAACTCCTCGGCGATGCGGTCGCCGCGCAGGGTGGTGAAGTGCTCGCCACCCACGTAGACGGGGGCCTTGGGCTCCTCGAAGGTGCCGGGGAGCGAGATGCCCAAGTTGGCATGCTTGGATTCGCCGGGGCCGTTCACCACGCAGCCCATCACCGCGACCTTCATCTCCTCGACCCCCGGGTGCTGCTCGCGCCAGGTGGGCATCTGCTCGCGCAGGTAGCCCTGGATGTCCTCGGCCAGCTTCTGGAAGTAGGTGCTGGTGGTGCGACCGCAGCCGGGGCAGCTGGTGACCTGCGGCTGGAAGCTGCGGATCTCGAGGGACTGCAGGATCTGCTGCGCGACCTGCACTTCCTCGGTGCGGTCGCCGCCGGGACGCGGGGTGAGGCTGACACGGATGGTGTCGCCGATCCCCTCCTGCAGCAGAATGGCGAGCCCCGCGGCGCTGGAGACGACCCCCTTGGTTCCCATCCCCGCCTCGGTGAGACCCAGGTGGAGCGGGTAGTCGCAGCGCGCGGCGAGCCGCCGGTAGACGGCCACCAGGTCCTGCACGCCGCTCACCTTGGCGGAGATCAGGATGCGGTCGTGCGGCAGTCCCACCTGCTCGGCGAAGGCGGCCGAGCGCAGCGCGCTCTCGATCATCGCCTCGCGGAGCACCTCCTGCGCGTCCAGCGGCTCGGGGCGGCGCGCGTTCTCGTCCATCATCTGCGTGAGCAGCGCCTGGTCGAGCGAGCCCCAGTTCACGCCGATGCGGACCGGCTTCTCGTAGCGGATCGCCTGCTCGACGATGGTGGCGAAGTTCTCGTCGTGGCGCTTGGCGCCGACGTTGCCGGGGTTGATGCGGTATTTCGCCAGCGCCTGCGCGCAGTCGGGGTACCGGGTGAGCAGCAGGTGGCCGTTGTAGTGGAAGTCACCCACGATCGGGACGAAGACGCCCCTCTTCGCCAGCCCCTCGACGATGTAGGGGACCGCCTGCGCGGCCTCGTCGTTGTTGACGGTGACGCGGACGATCTCGCTCCCCGCTCGCCAGAGGGCGGCGACCTGCCGGACGGTGCCTTCGACGTCCGCGGTATCGGTGTTGGTCATCGACTGCACGACCACCGGATGGTCGCTCCCCACGGGAACGCCGCCCACCCAGGCGGTGACCGTTTTTCTGCGCTGTATGGTGCTCATCATTGCCTGCGAATCGTTGCGAAGTTGCGGTGCGGCACCAATCTAACAGACGGCGGGGAGCCGGGGAAAGTGTGGAGCTACGTCACGCCAGGCTGCTTCTACGTCATCGCCCGGGTAGACTGCACAGCGTCCACCGGCGAGATTCCCGCGTCGCTTCCACACCTATTCCGGTCATTCCAGCAAGGAGCAGCTCATGAAGAACTTCTGTCGTCGGTCGTGTCGGGCTCCCGTGTCTCTTCCGCGGATCGTCCTGCTGTCGCTCCTGCTGGCGTGGGGCGTCGCGGGCGCCCCTACCCCTCTCGCGGTCCAGACGCCTGCAGCCCTCGCCGTAAGCGACACCTTGTACGAGATCCGTCTCGCGGACGGCTCGACTTACATCGGGCAGGTGGTGGAAGCACAGGGAGATCAGATCACGTTGCAGAGCACGGCGGGCGTGCGGATCACCTTCAATCGGGCGCAGATCGCACGCGTCCGTCCCGCGCGAGGAAGGGTTGTGGAGGGGGAATTCTGGCGTGAGGATACCAACAAGACCCGTCTCTTCTTCGCGCCGACCGGGCGCACACTCGAAGCTGGAGAAGGGTATGCCGGGCTCTTCTTCGTCCTGCCCTTCGTGTCGTATGGCGTGACGGACTGGGTCACCCTTTCAGGAGGGCTGCCGTTGATCGGCTCCTTCGACGAGGGCGTGCCTTCCTTCTATCTGGCACCCAAGGTACGTGTCCTGTCCATGCCCAACACCCAGGTCTCCACCGGTGTGCTCGCTTTCTTCGGGGGTGAAGACGTGGGCGGGATCGCGTACGGCGTCGGCACCTTTGGCAATGCGGATCGGGCATTCACCGCGGGCGGGGGGGTGCCGTTCCTCGCCGGTGAGACCGCAGACGAGTTCGTGGTAATGCTGGGAGGAGAGTACCGAACCGGACGTCGGAGCAAGCTCCTGACGGAGAACTGGTTCATCCCGGGGGAGAGTGGCGCGTTACTGACCGGTGGAATCCGGCTGATCGGCGAGCGCTGGACCACCGACCTGGGAATCGCGGCCGCCGTGGCCGACGGCGAAGGATTCTACTTTCCGATCGTGAGCTTCGCCTACACGTTCGGCGGTCGGCGCTGAGCTCCGCGCATCACCCGGAACCGGTCGCCAGGACGCGCGCGGCGATCGGCAGGAAGTCGCGTTCGGAGATGATCCCCACGAGCTGCCCGTTCCTGACCACCGGCAGCGCGGAGAGCCCCCGCTCGCGCATCAGCCGGATCGCCTCGAGCGTCGGGGTCTCGGGCGCGACGCAGACGGGATCGCGCACCATCGCTTCCCTGACCGAGACCGCGTCCCCATTCAATAGGTGGCCGGTGGCGGAGAGGCGCCGCAGCAGGGAGCGGTAGGAGACCACCCCGACCAGGTGGTGGTCGTCGTCCTCGACCAGGATCTGGCGGACCTGCTGCCGCTCCATCAGGAAGGCGGCAAGATCCAGCAGCTCATCCTCGTGAACGGTGTAGAGGCTGGTGGTCATGCACTGCTCGACCAGGCCGTAGCTCCCCTGCCAGCTCGGCATCGGCTCGGTGTCGGGCAGCTCCCACTCGTGGACCGGCCTGCCGGAGCGCTGGCGGGCGGCGATGCCCGCGGTCAATCGCGCGAGTCGCTCGGCGCCCGTCCCCTGTGAGGCGAGGCGGGTGGCGGCATCCAGCATCCAGCGGGCGCCGGTGCGCCCCGAGCGCACCCGCTGCTCGATGACGCCGAGGTAGCGATCGATGTCCTCGGCGCCGACCTCGGCCAGCCGCAGCCCTTCGCGCGCAATGGGGAGGAGGCGCGTCAGGATCAGCTCCGGCGCGCTGATCCGCTCCCCGCCCAGCCAGGAGAAGCCGGCGCGCAGCCCGTAACGGACGGCGGCGAGGAAGTTGGCGCGAGCGTCGTCGAAGCTCATCCCCTCCCCCATGTCCCCGTACTCCTCCACCAGCCCGAGCACCAGGCCGATCCAGAGGGCGGCGTTCGCCACCTCGTCGCACAGCGTCGGGCCGGCGGGGAGCGCTCGGCGCCCGACGCGCGCACGTGCTCCGCCAGCACTTCCGCCGGGCTGCCGCGCAGGACGCGGGAGGCGACGGGAATGCCGTACTCCGCTGCCAGCAGTCCGGAGACCTCCTCCAGACGGGTCGTTTCGCGCAGAAACGCCGCGGCGTCGGCGGCGTCATCGGCCTCGACGACATCCTCGAAGCGGTATTGCGGCAGCGGCTCGAGCGCCGCACCCGGCATGCAGGGATGATGGACGTGGAGCAGCTCGAGAGCGCTGCCGCCGCCGCGGGCGAGGGAGACGGCCTAGGGAAGTGCGGCATCACCGAAAGCCGAGCCATCCAGCGGAACCGAGATCGAGGTGAACATGGGACCCTCCCCTATGCACGGGTGCGGCAGGTGAAGCGTGACAGCAGAGCTCGGGCGAGGCAATTCGCTGCTCCCCAAGCTAGAGATTGGATCTGCGGATGTCTGTCGGAGAAGATCCGGCAGTCGTGTCAGGAGGAACAACCGACATGTGGGGAGAAATTCCCAACGCCGTCGGCCCTCACCCCCTACCCCTCCCCTGCGTGCGGGCGAGGGGCATGTCCTGCTGCAGCTCCAGGATGCGGACGCGCGACGTGCGGCCGGTGGCGGGATCGGAGATCTCCTCGCGCACCTCGCGCTTGACGATGCTCCAGCCTGCGCCCACCATGAGGCGCTCGAATTCGTCGAGGTACACACGTCCCGGATCGGCGAGGAGGACGCGGCCCGCGGGCGTGAGCAGGCGCGGCAGCACGGCGGCAAGCGCCTCCGCATTGCGGCGCTCGTAGAGCACGTCCGCGGAGAGGATGAGGTCGAAGCGGCCGAGCCCCTCGGCCGGTTGCCGCCAGTCGAGCAGCGCGGCCGGGAGCGGCGGCAGGTCGTTGTGCTCGGCATTCGCGCGCGCGAAGAGGAGGGCGTCCTCGTAGTAGTCGGTGGCGAGCACCTGCGCCCCGCGGGCGTGCAGCGCCAGCGAGGGAAGCGCCACTCCCGCGCCCAGCTCGAGCACCCGCCCCGGCGGCGGCTCCCTCTCCAGCAGGTGCCGCGTGAGCGCCCGGGCCGAGGGCCAGAGCTCCGCCCAGTAGGGGAGCCGCTCGTCGCGCTCGAACTCCGCCTCGTCGATCAGCTCCTCCGGGGAGACCGGCAGCAGCATCCCGAGCTCGAGGCCCTCGTGCTCGAAGCGCTCGATGCGCACCTTGAAACGCCGCCGGAGCCGCATCTCGATGCTGAAGGAGCCATGGGTAGGCCCCCTCTCCGGCTCGCTTAGGCTCGCCACCTCTCCCCCGATTCCAGGGGAGAGGTTGTTCGCCTCGGGTGACTCTTCCACAGATCCGCTCCATTACGGATGTAGTTCTCCCCTCCCCCGGAATCGGGGGAGGGGTCGGGGGAGGGGGCCCGCTGCCGGTGGCACGGCGCTCTCAACGGTATCGTGCTTGCCGCAGGATCGCCTGGGCGGGTAAGTTCATGGCCGGAAATGGGCTTGCTGCCCAGCATCGTACTCCGCTCGACCTCCTCTCGAAAGAGCGATGCCCCCACGCGGCTCCTTTGAGCGCCAGCTCCTGATCGTGCTCGTCCTCTTCTCCCTGCTCCCCTCGCTGGTGCTGCTGGGAGTGGGGACGTACGCGCTGTCGAGGGCGGTTTCGCTCGCGGGCACCCCGGCCGCGTGGGAGCGGGTGGCGGAG
>JBPCIT010000139.1:0-18786 GCA_051006015.1 Longimicrobiaceae bacterium | reverse complement strand
GGCAGGCCGCGCAGCAGGAAGAGACTGCGGATGAGGTGCGAGCCGCTCAGATCCATCTCGCGCACCGCGGCGTAGACCCGCTCCGGCGGCGCCTCGATCAGGATCTCGTGCCGCTCGGTGGCGTGGTAGCCGGGAAGAAAGTCGTCAATCAGCATCCGCCGACGTTCCGTCGCCCCACTCGCTCGCGAGCATCGAGTACAACACCAGGTCCTCGTAGCGGTCGTACAGCCACTCCGCCTGCCGCAGCGTGCCCTCCTGCGTGAAGCCCAGCCGCTCGGGGATCGCGCGGCTGCGCCGGTTGCCCGTGGCGCAGCGGATCTCGACGCGGTTCAGCCCCAGCTCGCCCAGTGCATGGTCGATCAGGGCGCGGCAGGCGGCGGTCATCACTCCCTTCCCCTGGAAGGATGCCGCCAGCCAGTAGCCGATGCTCGTCGAGCGGTTCGGCCAGTTGATCGCGTGCAGGCCGATCACTCCCGCCAGCTCGCCGCGGTGCCAGATCGCCGCGTTGAGGCCGTCGTTGGCCGCGAAGCGCTGCAGGGCGCCGCGGATGAAATCGCGCTGGCCGTCGGCGGAGCGGCTGGCGTCCACCCAGGGAAGCCACTGGCGCAGGTGCTCGCGGTTGCGGTCGATCAGCGCGTACAGCAGCGCGGCGTGGCGCTCCTCGAGCAGGCGCAGCTCGGTGTGCTCATCGATCCTGTGGGTGAACATCTCCTCCTCCTCCGTGGCGATGGTCCCTGCCGGAATGCCCCTTGCGGACGCCGACGGGGACAAGCTACGGCGTTCGCACCGAACCAGCGAGGTTGATCATGGCCGAAGAGCCGAACCGCAAGGCGACGGAGCTGGGGAGCCGCTCCCCGGCAAGCGAGGAGGCGAAGGAGCAGGGCGCGAGCGGGCAGCGGGGTGGCCCGCGTGAGGGACGGACCCCGGACATGACCCCCGACCAGCCGGCGCAGGCCTCGGGACGGCGCGGCGAGCAGCATGAGGACCCGCCGCAGGAGCGCAAGAGCTTCGCGCCCGGGCAGGCGCCCTCGGAGCACGGGGAGGGGAAGCCCGGTCCCGAGCAGATCGCCAGGAATCAGCAGGGGATCGGGCGGCAGAGCGGCTCCCGCAGCGCACATGGCGAGAGGCAGGAGGAGGAGGCGCAGCGCGGCGGCCCGCAGGAGGGACACACCCGCGCCGCGAGCCACGGGCGCCAGAGCGTTCCGGGTCAGGGTCAGCGGCCCGAGTAGACGCCCGGAGTACCGGGGGATGTCGTTCGACGACTGATAGTCAGGGAGGCGCGACGTGTCAGCTCAGGCAGGTGAAATAAGGGCGTCGCAGGCGATCTCCGGCCGTCAGCTCGCGGAGGAGATCGCCAACAGCGTGACGCACGGAGTGGGGCTGCTGCTCAGCGTGGTCGGCTTGATCGTGCTGGTAGTCCTGGCGGCGATGCAGGGGAGCACGCTGCACGTCGTGAGCTGTGGCATCTACGGCGCGACGCTGGTGGGGCTCTACGCGGCCTCGACCGCCTACCACGCCTGCCGTGAGCCGCGGCGCAAGGCGCTCTGCAGACGCATCGACCACTGCGCCATCTACCTGCTGATCGCCGGCACCTACACCCCCTTCGCCCTCGTCAACCTGCGTGGTGGCTGGGGATGGACGCTTCTCGCGCTGGCGTGGGGGATGACGGCGCTTGGCATCCTCGCCAAGCTCTTCGTGGACCTCGACCGCTTCATCTACCTGGACGCCGCGCTCTACCTGCTGATGGGATGGATGGCGGTACTCGCCATCAGGCCCATCCTCGCTCATGTTCCACCGGCGGGGATCACCTGGATGGTGGCCGGCGGGCTGCTGTACACCGCGGGCGTCTGGTTCTACCTCCGCGATCACAACCGCTACTGGCACGCAATCTGGCATCTCTTCGTGCTGGGCGGCAGCGCCTGCCACTACTTCGCGGTGCTCACCTCCGTACTTCCGAGCAGTGCGTGAGTGAGGTCCGGTTTCGAACTGCGCACGGATCGTTGGAACGCTGTCCGTTGGCTTGGAAGCTGCGGCGCTGGGTGGGGTGCGTGGCGATGTATCACTCCCGGAGGAACCGATGCACGACCGTCATTCGCATCATCCCAATCACACCCGGCACCCTGAGGATCGGGATGCGGAGGGTCTGAGCGTGGGCGAGACCGCCGCGGAAGCCGCGCACCAGCTCTGACCCGCAGCTCCGCCAGCTCGGGCCGAGGCACGTTGCGACGCGCGCCGTGGGCCGCGTTGCCTTTCCGTCAGGAACGGCGCTGGAGCCGCTCGACACCCGGGGCCGCCCCTGCAGCACCGAGGAAATCTGGCACAGCTCTTGATACCTGCGACCGTACAACATGCGGGTGTTAGACTGCTGCACGAGAAGCTCTCGAGACGCCCGGGGACGTCTCATTTTCTGGGGAGCCGGGAAGGAGGAAACTATGAAGATCATACGCGCGATGGCACTCCCCCTGGCGCTCCTGCTCTCGATGGGTGCCTGTGCTTCCACCGGGGGCAAGGCCGCTTCAGGCGCACTCCCGCACCCGAGGCCTGAAACGACGGTTCTGGTCACCAACAACAACTGGGCGACGGTGGTGGTCTACGCGATACGCGAGGGTTCACGCACCCGGCTCGGCACGGTGACGAGCATGCGTACCGAATTGCTGCGCTTTCCGCGTGGCAGCATGCCGGCCGCGGGAAGTGTGCGCCTGATGGTGGATCCCATCGGCTCACGGATCAGCTACACCTCGCCGGTGATTCAGGTGATGCCCGGCCAGCAGATCGAGTTCAACATCGAGAACCAGCTGGCGATCTCGAGCATCTCGGTCTGGTAGCGATTCCCTGACCTGCGGCGTGGGCGTACGCTCGCGTATGCCTTGTGGACGGCGCACACGCGTCCGGGAAGCCCCATCAGCGGGCGCCTCGTTCGCCGCCGAACTCGTCAGCGAGAGGCGGGAGAATGGGGGCGGTGCTCTACCGGCGGATGCGGCTGCGCTGCTCCGCCGCCCTCTCCACCAGCCGCCGCAGCTCCTGGATCGGCTCGGGGTGATCATCGACCTGCAGCCGTAGCACCACGTCGTTGTTCAGCCACACCCCGCCGTCCTCCTTGACGATCAGCATCGCCGCGGATTGCATCCCGCGCGTGTCGCCGCCCGCGGCCTGTCCCGCCTCCAGCGCGGCGAGCAGGCGAAGCGACAGATGCCCCTCCGTGCTCTCGAAGGCGCGGACCATCTCGCTCACCACCTGCTCACCCGCCAGGATGTTGCCCTGCGCAGTGCAGAAGTTCCTCGTCTGATCGCAGTACCGGTGGCCCGCCCACGCGCTCGCCCGCGGCCCGGTGAAGGCGGCGACCTGTCCCTGCGGATTGATCACCGCGAACTGCCGTCCCTGCTTCGTCCAGTCCTCGGGACGCGGGTCGGGATCGGCGCCCCACACCAGCTGGACGATGGTCTCCGGAGCGATGCGGCGGCGCAGCAGCTCGAGCGCCTGCGGCCCGTAGCTCACGTCCACGATCGCCTGCGTCGCCACCGCGCCCACTCCCGCCTCCGCCCAGAGCACCCCGTTCCCCACCGAGAAGACGCGCGACTGGACCGCACCACCGACCTCGCCGGTAGCCGGATCGAAGCCGAGGATGGAGAAGGTGGCCACCGGCTCTCCGGTCGGTGTCGCGGCAGCGCTACGGGGCTGCTGCGCCGCAGCCACCACGGACGCGGCCGCTGCGACAGCCACGAGTGCGACAGTCAGTTTCGAACGCATGCTTCCTCTTGGGATGAGAGGTTATCGGTCAGTGACTTCCGGCCGTCCGTAGAACATCTCGGTGTCGTACTCGAAGCGTACCCTCCCCTCCTTCTGATACGTGTGGAAGATGCGCGTCAGCTCCTCCAGCATAGGCGCGTGGTTCGGGTGCCCGGGCCCAGGGGTGTAGGAGGAGGAGAGCAGCCTCCCCGTGAGCCCCTCCAGGTCGAAGCTCTGCACGTTGAAGAAGACCGCGGTACGGTAGCCGCCCGGACCGAAGAACTCGCCGAGCACGTCGGGGCCGACATTCTCGTGCCGCACGCGGGCGTAATCGGTGCCGTACGTCAGCAGTAGCTCCTCGTAGGCGCGCAGGAAGGAGGTAGAGCCGGTGCGGCGCACGTTCCAGAAGAGCGCCGCCCAGCCGCCGGGCTGCAGGATGCGCAGCCACTCCGCCCGCGTGCGCGGGATGTCGAACCAGTGAAAGGCCTGACCGGCGGTGACGAGATCCACACTTCGCTCGGGGAGCGTCGTCGCCTCGGCGGTGCCGGCGACGCTATGGAAGCCGGGGTTCTCACCCAGACGCGCCTCGGCGGCGGCGCGCATCTCCGCGTTCGGCTCGACCGCGTAGACGGTGCAGCCCTCCCGCAGGAGGAGCTCTGCGGAGATTCCTGTCCCCGAGCCCAGGTCGGCGACGGCCGACGCAGGGGAGAGTCCGGTCTCGGCCCGCAGTGTCTGCAGAATCTCCTCGGGATAGCCGGGCCGGTAACGGACGTAGTTCTCGACACGGTCGGAGAAGCGCCGCGTCGGATCGGGGCTCGCCTGTGGTTCCGTCATCCCCGGGGCTCCATCTCCATGACCTCCGCCAGCAGCTCGTAGGAGCGCACCCGCGCCTCGAAGCTGTGTGTCACCGTCACGGTCATGATCTCCTCGACCCCATAGCGCTCGGCGAGCCGCAGCAGCTCCGTCCGCACCCGCCCGGGATCACCGACGACGGTGCGGGTGTCCTCGCGGAAGGCCACGGGCGAGATTCCGACCTCGGCGAACTGCTCGATGGCCTGCTCCGGGGCGGGAATCCCCCGGTCGAAGCCGCGGATGATGCGGAAGCGCCAGAGGTGCATGCTGAGGGCGAGCCGCTCCGCCTCCTCCTGCGTCTCCGCGCAGATCACGCCGATGCCGAGGCTGGCCTGTGGCGTGGCGAGGTGCGCCGAGGGACGGAAGCTCTCGCGGTAGGCGCGCACCAGTGGGGCGCCATCCTCGCCGCTGATGAACTGCGCGAAGGAGTAGCCGCACCCGAGCTCCGCCGCGTACACGCCGCTCGAGCCGCCCGAGCCGAGCAGCCAGATCTCCGGCACGCTGGCGGCGCGCGGCATGGCGCGCACGCGGCGGAAGGGGTGCTCGTCCTCGAGCGAGTCGCTCACCCAGCCGATCAGGTCCGCCACCTGCTGCGGGAAGTGCTCGATGCCGAGCACACCACGGCCGTACTGCAGCGCCTGCGTCGCACGGTTGTCGCCGCCCGGCGCGCGGCCCACTCCCAGGTCGATGCGGCCGGGAAAGAGCGTCTCCAGCATGCGGAACTGCTCCGCCACCTTGAGCGGCGAGTAGTGGGAGAGCATCACCCCACCCGAGCCGACGCGCATCTCGCGGGTCGCCGCCGCGACCTGCGGGACCAGCACCTCGGGCGCGGCGCCGGCGAAGGAGTTGGTGCTGTGGTGCTCCGCCAGCCAGTAGCGGTGGAAGCCGAGCCGCTCGGTGAGCCGCGCCAGCTCCAGGGTCTCGCGCACCGCATCCGCCGCGGTGCCGCCATTGCGCACCGGTGACTGGTCCACCACGCCGAGCTTCAGCTGGGACATGCTTTCGTCAGGCTCCCGCAGAAAAAGGTTGACGGCAAGGGTCTCCTTTGTGCATCCGGCACACCGGCCGAAAGATAGACGGCGGCATCACCTCCGGCGATGTACGTTGTCCCTCAACGAACCATCCACTGCAATACTGATGACGTTCCATGCCTGATCTCGATGTCGCCATCGTCGGTGCCGGCCACAACGCGCTGATCGCCGGCGCGTACCTGGCGCGGGCGGGGAAGCGCGTCGCGCTCTTCGAGCGTGCCGCGCGTCCCGGCGGTGCGGTGCAGACGCGCGACGACATCTTTCCCGGCTACCGCATCGACATCGGCTCCTCGGCGCACATCCTGATCCATCTCACTCCCATCCTCGAGGAGCTGGAGCTGGACCGCTACGGCCTGCGCTACATCGACTGCGATCCCTGGGGATTCTACCCGCTGGAGGATGGGCGGGCGCTCTACTTCTGGAAGGACATCGGCCGCACCTGCGACTCGATCGCGCAGATCTCGCCGCGCGACGCGGATGCCTACCGCCGCTTCTGCGAGGAGTGGCGTCCCGTCAGCCAGGCGGTGCTGGCGAGCTTCCTGACGGTGCCGACGCCCGGGAAGATCGCCTGGACGATGGCGCGCTCGGGCGGCTTCGCGCGAGGGGGGCTGCGGCAGCTCCAGGGGATCCTTGGCTCGTACCGCGCGCTACTGGACTCGTCCTTCGAGCACCCTGCGGTACGCGCGGCGGTCGAGTGGATGGCGGCTCAGTCCGGGCCGCCCCCCGCCGAGCTGGGCTCCGCGCCGCTGGCGGGGTGGCAGGTGCTCTACCATGAGAGCGGGGTGAAGCGCGCCCACGGCGGGTCGGGCGCGCTCGCCGAGGCGCTGGTCGCGATGATCCGCGACCGCGGCGGGGAGGTTCACCTGGCGTCGCCGGTGCGCCGCATCCTGGTAGAGCACGGGCGCGCGGTGGGCGTGGAGGTGGGGGAGGAGGCGGAGCCGGGCATCCCGCTGAACGGGCCGCTGCCTGCTGCAGGCAGGACGCACCTCGTCCGCGCGCGGACGGTGCTGGCGGGCTGCCACGTCGCCACCACCTTCGGGCGGCTGCTGGCCGACGCACCGGAGGCGGCGGAGCTGCGGCGGCGGGTGCAGCAGCTCCGCATCGGCAATGGCTTCGGGATGATCCTGCGCTGTACCACCTCGGAGCTGCCTGCCTACGCGGGCTGGGAGCACGATCCGGCGCGCGGCGGCGATGGCGATCCCGGCCCCATGCACCGCGGACTCCAGCTCCTCTGCCCCCCGGCTCCCTTCCTGGACCGCGCCTCCGCCGACTTCCTCGCCGGCCGCCCCGCGCGGGAGCCGGCGGTGGTGGCGATGACCTGGAGCGCGGTGGATCCCTCGCTCGTCCCGACCGGCAAGCACCTGCTCTTCGCCTGGGCACAGTACCACCCGTACGCGCTGGCGGAGGGCGAACGCTGGGAGGAGATCCGCGAACGCGAGGCGGAGCGCATCCTCGCCACTGTCGGCCGCTTCGCCCCCAACGTCCCGGAGTGCGTCGAGCAGATCCACATCCAGACGCCCCTCGACCTCGAGCGGGAGATCGGTCTCTACAACGGCAACGTGATGCACCTCGAGATGAGCCTCGACCAGATGTTCTTCTTCCGCCCCCTGCCGGAGCTCTCGGCGTACCGCACCCCCATCGAGGGCCTCTTCCTCACCGGGGCGAGCACCCACCCGGGCGGCGGCGTCTTCGGCGCGTCGGGGCGCAGTGCCGCGGGGGTCGTGCTCAAGGCGCTGCGGTAGCGGAGGATGGGTCGGCTCGCATCTTGCCTTGCTTTTTCATTTCTCCCTAGGTACGTATCTAGCCTTGGATCCCCGTCTGGCGCTCGGCGGGATCGCAAACCCGAACCAGGAAAGATCATGGCTTCGACCATCACTCCCCCGAACGAAGCTGCCGTGGACGAATCCCGGCAGAGCCGATATGGACTCGACAATCATGGCATCCGCACCTCTGGAGAGGTCCACTGGAACCTCTCCCCGGCGGAGCTGATCGAGCAGGCGGTTCGTCGCGAGGAGGGGGAGCTGGTCGCCTCCGGTCCCTTCAACGCGATCACCGCACCCCACACCGGGCGCTCGCCGAACGACCGCTTCGTGGTGCGCGATGCCGCCTCGGAGGAGAGCGTCTGGTGGGGAAAGGTGAACGTCCCCATCGACGCCGGGAAGTTCGACATGCTGCGGGAGGAGGTGGTCGAATACCTCGGCGACCAGGACCTCTTCGTACGCGACATGTGGGCCGGCGCCGATCCCGAGTACCGCCTGGCGGTGCGCGTGATCACTCCGAACGCCTGGCACAACCTCTTCGCCTACAACATGTTCCGCCGTCCGGACCCGGACGAGCTGGGTACGATGGAGCCGGGCTTCACCGTGATCCACGCCCCGGAGTTCCGGGCCGACCCTGAGCGGCACGGCACCCGCACCAGCACCTTCGTGCTCATCAACTTCGGGCGGCGCGAGGTGCTGATCGGCGGCACCCGCTACGCGGGCGAGATCAAGAAATCCATCTTCGGGGTGCTGAACCACTTCCTCCCGCGGCAGGGCGTGCTCTCGATGCACTGCTCGGCGAATGTGGGTCCGGATGGCGACACCGCCCTCTTCTTCGGCCTCTCGGGCACCGGGAAGACCACGCTCTCCGCGGACCCGGAGCGCGGGCTGATCGGCGACGACGAGCATGGCTGGAGCGACAGGGGGATCTTCAACTTCGAGGGTGGCTGCTACGCGAAGGTGATCCGCCTCTCGCCGGAGGGGGAACCGGAGATCTACCAGACCACGCGGATGTTCGGGACGATCCTGGAGAATGTGGTCACGGACGAGGAGCGGCACCCGCAGTTCGAGGCCGATGACATCACCGAGAACACCCGCGCCTCCTACCCGCTCGAGTACATTCCGAACTTCGTCCCCAGCGGCCAGGGCGACCATCCGCGGAACATCGTCTTCCTGACAGCCGACGCCTACGGGGTGCTCCCGCCGATCGCGCGGCTGACCTCCGAGCAGGCGATGTATCACTTCCTCTCCGGCTACACGGCGAAGGTGGCCGGCACCGAGCGCGGGGTCACGGAGCCGAAGGCCACCTTCTCCGCCTGCTTCGGCGCGCCCTTCCTGAGCCTGCACCCCTCGGTGTACGCCGACATGCTCGGCCGGAAGATCGAGGAGCACAACGTGCGGGTCTGGCTGGTGAACACCGGCTGGACGGGCGGCCCCTACGGCGAGGGGACCCGCATGAAGCTCCCGTACACCCGGGCGATGATCCACGCCGCGCTCGAAGGCAGGCTGGACGACGTCGAGACCGAGCCCGATCCGGTCTTCGGCCTGCACATTCCGGTCAGCGTGCCGGAGGTGCCGGAGGAGGTGCTCCGCCCCCGCGACACCTGGAAGGACAAGGAGGCCTACGATCGGCAGGCGCACAAGCTCGCCGGGATGTTCCGCGAGAACTTCGAGCAGTTCGCGGAGAACGTCCCGCAGGAGGTCCGCGACGCCGGCCCCACGGCGTAGCACGCGCAGAGCGCCAAAATTGGATGTAGGGGCGCGATAAAATCGCGCCCCTACATGTATCTTGCTCCCCTCCCGGCATGAGCGCTTTCGAAATCGTCCGCGATCCCGTCTGGAACACCATCCGGCTCGACGAGACGGCGCTCGCGATCCTCGACGCACCGGCGTTCCAGCGGCTGCGTTACATCCGGCAGCTCGGCCTCGCCTACCTGGTGTATCCCGGTGCCACGCACACCCGCTTCGACCACGCGCTCGGCGTCTATCACCTGGCGCGGCGGGCGCTGCGGCTGCTCGATGAGCGGGAAGAGCTGGGTGCGGTGGATCCTGTCGAGTGCCGGCTGGTCCCCTTCGCCGCGCTCCTGCACGACATCGGGCACTATCCCTTCTCCCACGCGCTCGAGGAGTTGGACGGGCCCTGGGTGCCGGGGCACCACGAGGAGCTGACCGGACGCTTTCTGCTGAGTGAGGGGATACGGGAGGCGCTCGAGCAGCTTGCGCCTGACGCGCCCGCGCGCGTCGAGGCGATGATCCGCGGCGCCTCCGCCTCCCCGCTGCAGGGGCTGGTCTCCGGAAGCCTGGATCTGGACAAGCTCGAGTATCTCAAGCGGGATGCACGCTTCTGCGGGGTGCCCTACGGTGAGGTGGATGTGGACCGGGTACTCCATGCGCTCGTACTCCTGCGCGACCCGGAGAGCGGAGCGCTGGAGGTCGGGATCCACGCGAAGGGGCTCTCCGCGCTCGAGTCGCTCCTCTTCGCCAAGTACCAGATGTTCCGCAACGTGTACTGGCACCATGCGGTGCGCGCCGCGACGGTGCTGTACAAGCGGCTGGTGCAGGAGGCGGTGGACGCGGGGCTGATCGAGCCGGAGGAGCTGGTCGGCCAGACCGACGAGGCCTTCCTTGCGCTGCTGCAGGCGCGGGCGCAGCTGAGCGGGCACCCTGCCGCGCGCCGCGTCTCCCAGCACTGGCTGCCGGCGCTGCGCAATCGGCGGCTCCCCAAGCGGGCGCTAGAGGTCCCGGGAGAGATGCTGCGAGGGCAGCCTGCGGAGAGCTGGCTGTACGCCGAGGGAGTGCTGGTGCGAGAGCTGGAGGATCGGCTCGCAGAGGAGCTCGAGCTTCCGACCGGAGGCATGTTCCTGGACTATCCCGAGAAACCGCAGATGATGGGGCTGAACCTGCTGCTGGACCGCGACGGCACGACGCAGCGGCTCACCGAGGGTCACGCGGGGCTGATCGACCTGCCGCGCGTCGCCGACGAGCTGTACCACACCGCCCGCGTCTTCCGCGTCTTCACGATGGAACGCCGGGAGCTGAGCGCGGAGCGAATCCACCCGCTGCTTCGTCTGACCGCCGCCGAGCTGCGCCAGCGGCTCTCGCTAGCCGGGCCGCTGCTGTAGGGAGGGAGGAGGGAGCGTTCAGCCCGCCGGCGAAGTCGGTGCGCCGGGGAGGATGCGAACCAGTACCGCCGTGATGTTGTCGACTCCCCCACGCGCATTCGCCTCCCTGACCAGCGTCGCCGTGAGCTTGCGGAGCGGGTGCGGCTGAGTGAGGATGCGCGCGATCTCCGCATCCTCCAGCATCCCGGTCAGGCCGTCGCTGGCGAGCAGCAGCAGGTCGGCGGGCTGGATGGCCGGCGCGAGCAGATCCGGCTCCTCGCGCACATCCGCGATCAGCACGCGCGTGAGGATGTGGGCGAGCGGGTGGCGGCGAACTGCATCGGGAGAGAGCCGGCCCGCATCGACCTCACGCTGCACCCAGGTATGGTCGACGGTGAGCTGCTCGAGGTGGCCGTTCCGCAGGAGGTAGGCGCGGCTGTCGCCCACGTGGCCGATCCAGCAGCTGCCCTCGGGGGTGAGCACGCAGACGGTCAGGGTGGTGCCCATCCCGTGGGTGCGCGGCTGATCGGCGCAGCAGCGGGCGATGCGCTCGTGGGCGAGGGAGAAAGCCTCCTGCAGCGCCGCCGTCAGCGCCTCGCCGCTGCCTGCCCCGTCCACGGCGCGCGCCAGCGTCTCCCCCGCCGCCTCGGTGGCGAGCCGGCTGGCGATCTCCCCCGCCGCGTGTCCGCCCATCCCATCCGCGACCAGGAAGATGCCACGGGGCGCATCGACCAGGAAGGCGTCCTCGTTGCCGGGGCGGACGCGGCCGGTATCGCTGGTCCCCACCGCCTCCCAGGCTATGCCCACGGGCCACCCGGCGGCGCGGCAGGCACGGGAGCGGCAGGCATGAGCAAGCCCGTGGTCGGAGTGGGAGGAATGGGGGTCGGTTCGACCCACACCCAGCCGAAGAAGAAGATGGCCAGGACGATCAGGAGCAGGAGCAGGATCACGACCCAGACGGGAAGGCGGAAGCCCGTACGCTCCTCCGCGAGCCGCTGCCGCGGGGGAGGCGGCGCGTAATCCGCGCGGGCCGTGTCGGGGTCCGCCTCCTCCACCGGTCGGAAGTGCAGGCGAACTCCCCCGAAGCGCACCGTCGAGCCGTAGCGCAGGGGGGTTGGCACCTCCGGCGCCAGCCGGACGCTCTCGACGAAGGTGCCATTGGTCGAGCGCAGATCGGTGAGCCGCCAGCCTCCACTGTCGAACTCGAGGCGTGCGTGCGCGGCGGAGACGGAGTCGTCGTCGATGACGATCTCATTCTGGGCGCCCCGCCCGATCCGGACCACGGGCAGGCGAACCGGCACCTCGTCGCCGGCACGCGGGCCCGCCTGGATCCCGAAAGCGGCGAGGGCTCCGGATCGGTCTCCAACCGGAGTGATCTCCATCGGAAGTCGTTCTCCTGACAGCAGGTTAGCACCAAGCGGCGGCTAACCTAACGCGCCATCCCTCCCGCAGCAAGGCGCAGGCGCGTAGGCAACGCGCGCCTCTCCGCTCATCCCCCGGGGCGTGCACACCCGACCTGTGGCGCGCGCTCGAGCAGGCGCGCGAGCCGCCGGTGCTCGCCGCGCCACTCGGCGTCGAAGCCGATCTCCATCGCGGAGCCGCCCTCGATCGCCACGCGCTCCGGATTGACCGGCCGCCCATGGCGCCGCACCTCGTAGTGCAGGTGCGGACCCGTCGCCAACCCCGTCATCCCGACGTAGCCGATCAGCTCCCCCTGCCGCACCAGACCACCCGACCGGATCCCCGGCGCGATGCGGGACAGATGCGCATAGCGGGTTGCGTAGCCGTTCGGGTGCTGGACCTCGACCAGGTTCCCGTATCCCCCGCGCCACGCGGCCGCGGAGATGCTGCCGTCGCCGGTCGCCCGCACCGGTGTGCCGGCGGCGGCGGCGTAGTCGGTGCCCAGGTGCGGGAGGATCCGGTTCAGGATCGGGTGCATGCGGGAGAGGCCGAAGGGGGAGGTCACGCGCGGCTGCGCCAGGGGCCGGGTCCAGGCACGCAGGTCCAGCGTTACGCCGCGCTCATCGAAGTAGCCGGGCTGTCCCGCGTACTCGTAGAAGAAGGCGGTGTGCATCCGCCCCCCCACCGCCGCTTCGGCCGCGAGCACGCGGATCGAGCGAGAGGTGCCGTCCGGCCGCAGGGTGCGCTCGCACGCCAGCCGCAGGCGGCCCCCGAGCGCCATGTCCTCGCGCAGCACCCCGGAGAACATCCGGTCCAGATGCCGCCCGATCATCGTGCGCTCCGCGCCCGTCATCTCGCTGGCAAGGAGCTGCAGCGCCTCCGCGAAGCTGCCGCGCGCGTAGCCGCCGAGGTAGAGCGTGTCCATCCGCATCGGCAGCGCGCGCACGGCGGGGAGCTGCCAGGGCTCGGCCAACGGCTCCGCCGAACGCGAGGCGGAGGAGCCGAACGCCGCGCCGGAGAGGGCAACCGTCGCCAGAAGTGCCACCACGACGCTGCCCGTGAGCGCAGCGAGCGCCATCAGGCCACGCCGAAGATCAGCTTTCGCCATGAACGTGAAAATCCCGGAGGTCAGGTCCGAGCCGGAGATGAAGAGTGGAGAGGGAGAGAGAGATGCCCGCGGGAAATTCTCACCCGCGAGCGGGAAAAGTCAAGGTGTGCTAGCGGTTACGATCTGTCGGGAGCGGAGGCGTCCGCTGGTGGTGTGGTGCCGCTGCCTCTCGACTATCCGGCAGAACCCGCGGTCGTCAGCGGGACCGAGACCGTCCACTCCGTGAGCCGCGCGTCCACCCGCGCCGTGTCGCGCACACTGCTGAGCGACCGGAAGATTTCGCTTGCACGACGGAGGTGGTCGATCGCTTCGCTGGTCTCTCCCTGCTCGAAGCGAAGCTGCGCGAGCGCCTCGATCGCGAGCGCATTCTCCCGCTCCAGGCCACCCTCCGCGCTGAGCGAGAGGGCGCGGGAAAGGTGGGCGTCAGCGGCTGCGAAATCGCCCTGCAGGCGGGCGATCGTCGCCCTGCCGACCTCGATCTCCGCGAGCGTGCCCCGATCGCCGATATGCGCCGCCACCGCCTCGGCAGCGGCGAGCGAGGCGCGCGCCGGGGAGAAGTCGCCCACCTTGGTGAGCGGCCTGGCCCGATTGGTGTGCAGAATCGCTAACAGTGCGCGATCCTCGTTCTCCGCCGCGATCTCGATCCCACGGTCGAAGTAGAGCTCCGCCTCCATCCACTCCCGCAGGTCGGTGCAGATGAGGCCGAGGTTGTTGTACACGCCCGCTGTCGTGCGTGTGCTTCCCGAGCGCACCGCCGACGCAATGGCTTCCAGGCAGAGGCTGCGCGCCTCGCGGAGATCTCCGGTGAAAAACTCGATCACGGAGAGGTTCTGACAGGAGAAGCCGATTACCTCGTCGTCGCCGGCATCCAGCCCAAGCGTCTGAGCTGTCTCGTAGAGATGCTTGGCCCGCGCCAGATCGCCCTGCCAGTAGTAGGTGGCCGCGAGGCCGTTGACGGCGCGCGCGGCGCCCTCGACGTAGCCGCAGAGCTCCGCAACCTTCCAGCTGAGGGTGGCGAGCTCCTCCGCCTCCTCGAACCGGTTCTGCCGCCGGCAGGCGACCGCCTGGTGTCGCAGGGCATCCGCCGCGCGCGGCGCGTTGCCGTTCGCGGTCAGCTCCTTGTCAAACAGGTCGCGGTAGGCGGCCTCCGCCTCGGCCCAGCGGCCGTCGCGCTCGAGCGCGGCGGCGCGCTGGTACAGCTCATCAAGATTCACAGCAGAGAAGAGTGCAGCGGAAGCCTCAATTCCTGCCCTCCCCGATGGCCACGCGGCTGAACTCGGTGATCCCGGTCCGGATCGTCTGATTCATGTTGTCCACCTGGCCGCCGAGCATCTGCCAGCCCGTTTCCTGCCGATAGCGCCAGATCGCGAGCCTTCTACCCGGAACGGCGTGGTAGTTGGGGCCGCAGCGGGTGAAGCTCATGATCAGCTCGAGGGGGACAGGAAAATGGCTGCGGCCATCCTCCGCTTCGATGAGGGCTTCGACCCTGGTCTCGGATTCCGTGAGGTAGAACCGCACCGTCTCATTCAGGGTGCGCGGGAAGATCGCCAGAGCGGCGACGTCGATTCCGACCACACCCCCGCTGGGCGTGATGCGTGCCGTTTTCCGGTTCGTGTAGCCGCACTCCAGAACGGTCCATCCCTCGGGGAGAGGCGGCACGGGAGGCAGGGGAACGAAGCGATCATTATGGTGGTGCGATGCCGGAGCTGTGGTCTCCTCGACCGGCGCCTTCGCCTCGACGGCGTCCTGCGCGGAGCAGGAGAAGGTTAACGGTAGCAGCAGAAGCGGTAGGGAGCGGAGTACCGAGCGGGAGCTGGCCATGAGTACCTCCTTCAGGGGTGAGTGTACACGAGCGAACCTGCCTGCACCGGAACCGCCAACGATACTGCCCAACCTGCCACACCTCCGGGGAGAGTACCGACGGGATAGTTGATTCTACTCTCTTTCCTGCCGGTCGCAAGGCCATGCCCCGGCTCCGGCCACTACCGTGCAGCGGCGGTGATATCGGCATCCACTCTCCACCGCGCGAGCAGCTCCTCTACCCGCGCTGCATCCCGCTGGCTGCCGACGGCACGGAAGACCGCCACTGCCTGGCCAAGTCGCTCCAGCGCCTCGGGCCTCCTGCCCTGGTCCCGATGCAGCCTCGCGAATGCTTCCAGGGCGAGCGCGTGCTCCCGCTCCAGGCTGTCGTCTGCCGTGAGGGAGAGGGCACGCGTGAGGTGCCCATCAGCGGCAGCGAAGTCGCTTTCCAGGCGGGAGATGGTGCCACGGCTGACTTCTACCTCCGCGAGGGTGCCACGATCACCGATGCACGCCGCAGTCGTCTCGGCCGCAGCGAGCGACCGGCGTGCCTGCGCGAACTCCCCTACCTGGATCAGGGGCTTGGCACGGTTGGCGTGCAGTGCCGCCAGAAGCGCGGTATCGCCGGTCTGCGCGGCGATTTCGATGCCGCGGTCAAAGTAGAGCCCGGCATCCATCCACTCCTGCAGATCGGTGCAGACGATCCCCAGGTTGTTGTACATGCTCGCAGCGGTGAGCACGCCACCGCTGCGCACCGCTGAGGCAATCGCCTCCAGGTAGAGCGTGCGCGCCTCACGCAAACCCCCGGCAATGTTGGCAAGGATGCCGAGGTTCTGACAGGCGAAACCGATCAGCTCGTCGTCGCCCACGTCGACGGCCATGGCATGCGCGGCTTCGTAGAGCAGCTTCGCCTGAGCCAGGTCGCCTTGCGAGTGACGAACCGCCGCGAGAACGTTCACAGCACGCGCCGCACCCCGGATATAGCCACATCGCTCCGCCATGGTCCAGCTCAGGATGACGAGCTCCTCCGCCTCCTCGGCTCGTCCCTGACGTCGGCAGGCGATTGCCTGGTGCCGCAAAGCATCCACTGCCCGCAGAACGCTGCTGTTCGTGGTCAGCTCTTGCTCGAAAAGCTCTCGATAGAGCATCTCGGCGTCTGCCCACCGGCTCTCGCGCTCGAACGCGCTGGCGCGTTGATACAGTTCGCCGATACTCACTTTCGCGGCGTATGGTGCTGACGTGCCCGGTTTTCCCGCCAGATCTAGATGCGACCCTCAGCGATGGTGAACCGGCTGATCTTTGTGATCTGCACTCTGATGACGCGGCCATTGATGTTGCCGCCGAGATTCTGCCACCCCTCTGGCTCTCGGTACCACCAGGTCGCCAGCGTCTGGTTCGGGGCGGGAACGCTCCCGCGACAGGTGGCAAAGCTCATCGTCAGATCCACGGGTCGATCAAAGGTAAGCCCCCTGGTGTCGGCCTGGATTTCTACCGCGAGAATGGTGTCCAACGGCGTGAAGGTGAACCGTACCTCCCGGTCCAGCGCGCCGACCGGGATCTCCAGGAGCGCGAAGTCGGGCCCGACTCGCTCGACCCGCCCGGCCCTGGCGGTGAAGCTCCTCGGCTGCCGGTCCGGGAAGGGGCATCTCAGCGCCCTCCATCCTGCGGGGAGGGGAGGCAGCTGAGCGGCGAGGCCGACAGGTATCGTGTCCCCCCGGGCAAGCGCAGGTCTGCTGTCTGGCGGTGCCGTGGCCGGATCTTCTTGCGGAGGAGCGCAGGCAAGGGCGGATGCCAAGACGCAGAGTGCCCCATAGAGGCTGGTTCGGTCGAGACGCATGTAGAATCTCCGTGCTGGTTCGAGTTCGGGACGCGAACACTCCTCGCCGCCGGCAACGGTACTCCCGCGGAGATCAGCCGCGGTTGGTCAGGAGACCTTCAGGCGGCGGCTGACCCCACCTCGGCCCTGGGAGTTCTCTATTCGGCGGCAAGAGCGCTCTCCCCCAGTGCTTGCCAGGTAGCGAGGAGCGCCTCCGCTCGTGCGATGTTCCAGCGCGCATCGAGGGCGATGTACGTCCGCCTGGCTTCCTGGAGCAGGGAAAGAGCATCGTCATGGCGCCCCTGCAGCCGCCGGAGTTTTGCGATCTCTTCGAGAAGCCGGGCTTGCTCGAGCGGAAGGTCGGCCTCACGGAGGAGCATCATGGATCGCTCGAAGCACTCCTCCGCAGCAGCGAGATCACCCGCTCGTACCGCGACCATGCCACGGAAACGGGCAATCTCTGCAAGGCTTTCGGAGTCCGCCGCTGTAGCCGCGTATATCTCGGCACTGTTCAGGGCGTGGCGAGCCCGATTCAGCTCGCCCAATCCGATCAGCGGCTCCGCACGATTGGCGTGCAACGCCGCCAGCAGGGCAGTGTGGTGCAGCCGCTGCGCAATTTCGATCCCCCGATCGAAGTACAACAGCGCGTCCAACCATTCCGTGAGATAGCAGCAGACCGCCCCGAGGCTGTTGTACACGATGGCGACGCTGGTTTCGTCTCCCGCGCGGACGCCGGCTGCAATGCTCTCCATGTAGCGCAGCCTCGCCTCCTGCAGATCCCCGCGAAGGTTCGCCAGGATGCCCAGGTTCTGGGAGGACCAAGCGAGCAGGGCATCGTCCCCGCAATCGAGGGCGGCGTCGAACGCTTCTCGATACAGCTCCTGGGCTCCTTCCCAGTCGCCCTGCAGGTGACGGAGCGCGGCCAGGCTGTTGACGGCCCGCGCAGCTTCCTGATCCAGGCCGTTGCGCTCCGCGATCTGCCGACTGAGATCGAGCAGCTCCTCAGCCTCCTCGAAGCGCTCCTGTTGCCGGCATGTCCGTGCCTCTCCGCGTAGCGCGCCCACCACCTGGGTGAGGTCTCCGCTCGCCAGAGAGGCACGGAACAGGCGCGAGTACTCGTCCGCAGCCGCACTCCAACTGCCTGCCCGCTCCAGAGCGCTCGCCAGCTCCGCAATCTCCGTCACGTTCGCGGAAGCCTGAGAGCCATGATTCGCGGGTCGAGCGGCACGATCGCTGAGAGCATCGGAGTACTCGCTACTCATCTAGAAGCGCTTGCTATATCTGTCGCCCCTCTGCGATGATGAACTTGCTCAGGTGATCAACTTCGTCAGTGCGGATCGCCCGGTCTGTAACGACTCCTCCCAGATCTTGCAAATTCGTGGCGCTGTCAGCGCGATAGATGCTCGGCTTGCTGGGATTGACCTTCGGGCCGCACCGCGCCCAGCTCATCGTCAGACTCAATTTTCCCTTGAATTTTCCTTGAGCGGTCACGATGACCGCCACCTGCGGGGTAGGCAGCTCGTGGAGTGTGAACTTCGCCGTTGCGCCCTGCGCAAGCGCACCGCGAGGAACCTCGAGAACATGACCGTTCAGCTCGATCCTTCCGCCATCGGAGCCGATCGTCGTGGGGGGGGACTTCTTACCTGATCCTCTGCCACAGGTAAGCCACTTCTTTCGCGGTGGCGGATTCGGGATCGTGTCGTCGCGGTCGCCGAACCAGCGAGAAAGGAAGTACAGAAGCAGGGCAGCGGAACCAAAGAGCTTCAGAACCGGTCCGAGCAGCCAAAAGATGATGCGCATGGAGTATCCTCTTGAAGGGTGAAAGACGGAACTACGAGCGCTTCACAACGCGGAGGCACTGTTCATCGTTCCCGCCTCCGCGCTTACCTCGGCACTTCCGGGCAACCGCAACACGAACGTCGAGCCTTCTCCGACCTCGCTCTCCACCACGAGCTCGCCACCCAGCAGCCGCGCTAGCTTGCGCGAGATGGGGAGCCCCAGGCCGGTTCCCTCGGAGCCCGCCACCTGCTCGAACTCCTGGAAGATACGGTCCAGGTTCTCGGGGGCGATGCCCGGTCCGGTGTCCGCGACCTGGATCTCGAACTGGGGAGCGGGACCGTTGCTTTGCGCAGCTCCGTCTCCCGGCGCGGTGGCGGAGGCATCCCCTTCGACGTAGCGCGCCCGCAGCGCG
>JBPCIT010000138.1:0-2667 GCA_051006015.1 Longimicrobiaceae bacterium | reverse complement strand
CGAACTGGTTGGCGCGCCGCAGGATGGCCTGCAGGGTAGCCCCGTCGGCCTCGGCCCGCTGCAGCACGCCGTCGAAGCGCAGGTAAGCATCGAAGTCGTAGCGCGGAATCGCCCCCGCCGGCAGCCCCGCTCCGAACGTCGTGTTGCCGATGAACGCGACGTCCGCCCCGACCGCGTCGCGTACCGCGGCGACGGCGAGCAGTGCCGCCTCCCGGAGCGGCAGCGCGCGCTCGGTACGGCCGATGATCGCGCGATCCTCCACGGTCAGGTGCGCCTGCCGCTCGGCCTGGATGAGCGTGGCGAGATCCGTATCGCCCGGCCCATCCAACGCAATCGGCAGCGGCTCGTGGAGCCACTCGGTACCGGAGGGGCCCTGCCGCACGCCTACGAGGGTGATCGACTCGCCCCAGGAGCCGGTGTGCAGGTAGAGCGTGCGCCCCTGACGGTGTGCAAAGCGCAGGTGGTCGTGCCCGCCGACGACGAGAGTGCCTGCAGGAACCGCCGGCAGCATCTTTCGGTCGTCGAGCGTACCCGCGTGGCTGAGCACCACCCGCAGCGGGGCGTCACCGAGCAGCCGCGCCAGCTGCTCGGCTGCGTAGTCGGGCCCGGGCGGGATCTGCAGCGTCTCGCGCACCCCCGGGCGGTACGTCGCCAGATCGTCGGTCGCGATACCGGCCACCACCATGCCTCGTCCGGCGATCTCCAGCGAGGCGGCGGGCGGCACGAATGGCCGCCCGGTACGGCGATCGAGCGCGTTGCTCACAACCGTGGCGCCGCGCTCCTGCAGGAGCTGCACTGCCTCCGCGAGGTCGAGGAGCGCTCCCTCGTGGTTGCCCAGGTTGAAGACCACCGGAGCGCGCTGGCTGAGCGCCTCCAGCAGTGCCAGATCCGCGCGGCCGCCCCCGCGGAGCGCCACGACGTTGCCCCGCTCGAAGAGGTCGCCGTTGAAAAGGATCAGCAGGGGAGTGCGCGGGTGCTGCGCGCGCACCCGGTCGATGGCAGCCAGGAGCTGCGGGTAGCGCTCGTAAGCGGAGTGCGTGTCGGAGAAGACGACGAGCAGCGCCTCCGCGCTCGCCAGCGTGAGTGGCCGCCGCGTGGTGGCCACGGCGGGAGCGCACCCGCCCGCGAGCAGCCCCCCGCCGGAGGCGATCCCCGCTGCCGCGAGCCCGCTCCCGAGCTTCCGCACGAAGTCGCGTCGCGTGGTGCGGGCAGGCGGTGCGTCGCGACTGGCGCCGTCACTTCCGGTGCTTCCAGCCATGTGGCTGTCGTCGGAGATCGATTCGATTGGAGATTGTGGCGCCCGCATTCTACAGCGGGCAGAGCACCTGAGCAACCTCGAGGTTCGATCGAAACGCCGGATGGCCGTCGGCCTGGCACCCGGGTAGGCTCGTTCGGAGCTGGTCCGGAGCGGCTCGAGCGCGTAGTGTGCACTGCAGTTCCAGCCAACACGCCGTCGTCCCGGGTGGCGGCCGGACCAGGTTCAACCAGACGATGAGGATGAACAGGACGCTGCCGGTGCTGCTCGTGACTGCTTTGCTGGTAGGAGTGGCCGGTTGCCAACGCGGAGCCACGTCAGGGACGGCATCACCGGTGGCCGCCTTCGCTACCGGCGAGCTACGGATCCTATCCGCGGCTGACACGTTCGTGCTTCAGGTCGAGATCGCGGAGACCCCGCAGCAGATGCGCGTCGGTCTGAAGCGGAGGCTGGAGCTGCCGGAGGATGCGGGGATGATCTTCCTCTTCGACCGGGAGCAGCCCCCTCGCAGCGGTTTCTGGATGTATCGTACCTACCTGCCGCTGAGCATCGCCTTTCTCGACGCCGAGGGGTCGATCAGCGCGATCCGCGACATGGAGCCGTGCTCGAGCCGACTCTCCTTCCTCTGCCCCAGCTACAGGGCGGGCGTGCCCTACCACGCGGCACTGGAGGTCAACCGGGGGTACTTCGGCAGGCGCGGTATCCGCGCCGGCCATCGCGTAATCCTGCGGCGGGAGTAGCACGGCCGCGGGCTCGCACCCTCGGGGGACGCTACCTCCGCAGCCCCCGACCTGGCCGCGCTCCGGTAGGCTCGCCGTCGCGAAGCACGGGCACGCCGTTGACGAGCACGTGGTGAACGCCGATCGAGGTCTGCACGGGGTCCTCGAAGGTGGCGCGGTCGGTCACCGTCGCCGGGTCGAAGATCGTGATGTCCGCGAAGAGGCCGGCCTTGAGCACTCCACGGTCGTCCAGGCCGACGCGCGCCGCCGCGAGCGAGGTGAAGCGGCGGATCGCTTCCTCGAGGGAGAGCACCTCCCGCTCGCGCACGTAGCGTCCGAGGATGCGCGGGAAGGTGCCGAAGGCGCGCGGGTGCGGCCGGTCCGCGCGCTCGGGATCCGCCGGTCGCACGCCGCCATCCACCCCGACGCTCACCCAGGGCTGACGCATCGCGTGCTCGATGTCCTCCTCGGACATCGAGAAGAAGATCGCGGCGGTGCGCGCCTCGTCGCCGATCAGCAGATCGAAGAGCGCGTCCGCCACCTCCTGCCGGCGCTGCGCCGCCACCTCGCTGAGGCGCATCCCCTGATAGTGCTTCAGCGAGTCCGTCTCGACGCTGGCGATCATCACCCCGCTCGGCCCGCCGGCGGAGGCGCCGATCCGCCAGTCGGTGCCTCCCTCCCCCTGCAGCTCGC
>JBPCIT010000137.1:0-24779 GCA_051006015.1 Longimicrobiaceae bacterium | reverse complement strand
CCACTACTGTCCCGTTATAAGTCGAAGAGCGGCAACTGGTTAGAAATATCATCACTTTCGGAGGTGTAACCCGGTCTTGCAAGTGCTTGCTGCAGGGGCACTTTCTCGAAGAGGCAGACGCTCAGGATCTGTAGCAGAGTGTAGAGATCACGCTCCAGGCCGAGCCGCTTCTTGACGATCGCCACCAGCACGTAGACCGAGATGGCGATCCAGACCTGCGTCTTCACTGCGTTCGCACTTCGCCCGTAGAAGGCCTTGATTCGCAGGTGCTGCTTGATCCACTTGAAGAACAGCTCCACCTGCCAGCGCGACTTGTAGAGCCGGGCGATGGTCAGCGCAGGAAGCGTGAAGTCATTGGTGAGGAAGGTGTATGCCTTCCCGGTTTCCGGATCTCGGAAGCGCACCCGGCGCAGCTTCTCCGGATAGCTCTGGCGCGAAGCGGCACCCGTGAGCACCACGGTCTGATCGCAGAAGAGTCCGGTGCTGCGGTCCACCGCGCGGGAGTAGAGCCGACGGGAGGCGAGGTTCTTCTTGGCTCGGGTAACGAAAACCGCTCGGGCTTGCTGGAGTCGGTAGAGCCGCTGGAAGTCGAGATACCCCCGGTCCATGACGTAGATGGATCCCGGCTCGGGGGTGAGCACATCTAGGATCCGCACGTCGTGAAGTTTACCCGTGCTGATCCATATGCTGACCGGGAGGTTACCCCTGAGATCCAGCAGGGTGTGGAGCTTGACGGCGCCGTGGTTCTCCTGGTAGTGCGCCCAGGGAAAGAGGTCCAGGCACAGCTCGATGGTCGTGGAGTCGAGCGCGTAGACGGTCTGCTCCAGTTCCACACCCAGCGGCTCGCTGGCGTAGAGGCGACGCGCCTCGTGGATGAGAACCTGAGCGAAATCGGCGTAGATGCGCCAATCGCGCTTCTCGTTGGCCACGGACAAGGGGTTGCGTGCGGGCGGCGCTTGCAGGCCCAGGTGGTAGAGCCGCTCCGGAATTGCGCCCAGGCAAGCCTCGATGTCGCGCAGGCTCTCTCGGTAGGTGAGCTGCGCGAAAGCCATGGCCAGGAACTGGTCCCGGCAGGAGAAGCGACGTACCCCCCGGTTGCCGTCGTAGCGGCGGATGCAGCGATCGAGGGCGAAGCGGGAGGCGTGGGCCATGAGTTGCGCGAAGACGGTGCTTCCGGAGTTCATGATCCGCTCCTGTCGTTGAGGTTACGACAGGATGCAGCCGGAAGGAGCGGGATTCAAATCGGTGCGGCCCCGGCAGCGCTGTAACTCGCTGCCAATCAGCCGATTACAACATTATTAACTCACACGAACGGGACAGTAGTGGGGCTATACCGGATATCAAGAATGCTATCGACTCCTTGGTCGATGTGTGGATACAGATGGCCATAGCCAACCCGGCGGTGAAGGGGAGTGAAGTGTTGCGCTGGTTGAGTAATTGTGTGCACTGGGAAGTGTTTGACCCTCTTAGCGGGCTGTATAGGGATCTAGTTGCAGAAATGCAGAAGGAACGCCCAAATCCCGACGGGGTTTTGATCAAGATCAATCGTGCATATAATCGGGCGCGTTCCGCTCTTTTGAATTTCTCAAGACGAACACAGACGGAGCTTCTTTCGCTGCGGGAGTATAGGCATTGGCTAGATAAGGACAAGAGGTTTTTTGAGGTATTCGATAACCTGAGAGGCGCAACGGAGCTAGATATAGCTGGCCAGATAGCCGCCCTGGAGATAAGCGACGACTATCACGAGAAAATGCCGGATGCTACGCCGTGAGCGTCTCATAGCGAAGCGCGTCCCCTTGAACCAGACGAGAGACAAGGTCCCGAAAGATGAATACGTTGCCCCGGTTGTTGAAGCGCCACTCCAGTTCTTCAAGGTAGCGGTCGAGATGCTTGACGCTGATCTTGTGGAACGCGCCGATGATGGAGCGCTTCAGCAGGCTCCAGACGCTTTCGACGCTGTTGGTATGCACGTCACCGAGCACCCATTCGTCGGCGCTGTGGTTGACCGTCTCGTGCCGGGTGTTCTCGTCTGCGATGCCGAGGTAGGACGCAAGCTCGTCGGTATAGATGGCTTCGCACTCGTCGCGGACGTGGCGGGAGATGAAGCCGTGCAGGGCGTCCTTGCCGACGTTGGGGATGCGCTCCAGACGGATCTGCCCGCCGCGCTGCACCGCACCGGCAACCCACGTCTTGCCTTCGCGGTTGCCGCTGCCGACGCCCTTGCGCTTGCCGCCGACCAGCGTCTCGTCTACCTCGACCACGCCAATGAGCGCGGGACCAATGAGCGGATCGTTGCCCATAGCCTCGCGGATACGGTGGCAGAGATACCACGCCGTCTTGTAGGACACGCCAAGAGTGCGCTTCATCTGATTGGCGCTGACGCCCTTCTTGGATTCGATCATCAGGTAGATGGCGACGAACCACTTGCGGAGCGGGAGCTTGGTGTTGTCGAAGATCGTGCCCGACGTGACGGAGAAGCGGTAGCGGCACCCGTTGCAGTCGAACTGGTCGCGGGTGCTGATCTCCGAAACCGAGCAGTCGCCGCAGCGGGGGCAGGCGGGGCCGGAGGGCCAGCGGAGCTTTTCCAGATACTCACGGCAGGTATCCTCATCTCCGAACTGGTCGATGAGCGACATGAGATTGACAGGAGCGGTGCGAGGCATGGCAGACTCAAAGCGTAGAAGGAAGGAACGGCTCCCCAAGGACGTGAGCCAACTGACAGACGATCAACTGATGGAAAAGGTGTTCCCCAAGCCGGTCGTTGACGAACTCAAGAAAGCGGCTCACGAATACGACGGGAAGAAGGCGGCGAATGAACCGTAACCTCACTCCCTACAATATAATAGGTAGTCGCCTACCGTGCAAGAGGTATACAATCCCGGAAATTTGAGCCTAGCCTGAATCGCAACTGTTCGATCGACGGATCTCCTGTGCTTCCGCCCAGATGTCTTCCGCTTCCTCTCGAGCGAGCGCGACGAACTTCCGGATGCTCGGGCCCGCAAGGGCGGCGAAGTGGTTGATCTGCTCTCCCATGCCATCCAGCAACGCCTCGGCCCGCTCCGTCGCCGAGCGGTCGGACGTACCGGCTGCCTCCGTCTGCGCCTGATCCGGCGCTTCGGCAACCGCAGGGGATGCCTGCCCGGACATCCCCTTCCTCACTATTGCCTCGATGCGCCGAAGGGCGAGGTAGGCAACACGACCGACTTGTTCGCCCAGCTCCTCGCTCCACCGTGGGGTGGTCCAACCGCTCGCGTGGTGGCTGGTTCATCAGGGTTCGCCCCCTCCCGCCTCCATAGGCGTGTTTGGCTGCGTGGCGGCCTTTCGCGTCCGAGCGGATGCTTGTGGTCTGGCCGCATTCTGCGCCGCTTCCGCAGCTGTCCGGGCCGCAGTGGCAGCCTCTTGAGCCGCTCGCGCAGCCTCCTGGGCCGCCTCTGTGGCCGAAACGTGTGGCTGGGCGCCCGCATTTTCCGCCTGAAGTCCACGCCCAAGGCCTCGAGCGAACGAAGAAATCGCATCGCCGGCGATCAGCACTCCCGCCAGTCCCTGGACCGCGCCAGTACGCAACATCCCGCGCACCCGTGGCGAAAGAATGGTCGCCGTGACCGCGACCGCCATCGTGGATCCCATAAAATTGTTGTCGGCCATGGCTGTCTCCCTGGTCAAGTGCAGCTTTGTCTGTAGTTTCTCTCTTCCGGTGCTCCGATGCTCAGGCGCTCTGCCTGAGCGGGTTCGTCTGCGACGCTCCGTCTCCGGGTGATGCCTCGGGCATCGTCAGGTAGCGTCGCTCCATCCACTGCTCGTTGCGCTCGATGGCGAGCGCGCTGGCGAGCCGCACGAGACTCGCCTCGTTCGGGAAGATTCTCACAACCCGCGTTCTCCTGCGGATCTCCGCATGATCATGCTCGATGCTGTTCGTGCTCCGCAGCCGCGTGCGATGGGTGCCGGCCGGCAGAACAAAGCAGCTCAGCGTCTCGTGCACACTCTCTTCCATCCACTCGGCCAGCTTCGGGGCCGGGGTACGAAGTCGATCGATCAGCTTCGCCACTCGGCTCTCCGCTTCCTCGCGTGTGGGCGCCGCCCAGGCATCTCTCAGCCCGGTGAGCACTTCGCCCCTGAGCGCATCGGTGCTCACGTAGGAGAGCGCATTGCGCAGGTAATGCACCTGGCATCGCTGGTGTGCGGCCTCGGGAAAGTAGAGGCCCAGCGCCTGCACCAGCCCGACGTGCTCGTCGCTGACCAGGTACTCGACGCCCTGCACGCCCCTCTGCACCAGATCGCGGAACACACGAACCCAGCTCTCCCGGCTCTCGCTGGGTCCACTCCACACGCCCAGGCGCTCCCGATAGCCGTCTTCGCGGATGCCGATCACCCCGAGTACCGCCGTGGAGATCACCCGCCCCTCCCGGCGTACCTTCTCGTAATGGGCATCCACGACCAGGTAGGGGTAGCGCAGGCCGGCGAGGCTGCGGGTGCGCCACGCCTCCAGCTCGCCATCGAGCGTCTTGACCAGCACGCTGACCTGGCTGGCCGAGACCAGCACGCCGCAAAGCTGCTCGACGATCTTCTGCACCTTCCGCGTCGAGACGCCCTGGATGTACCTCTCGATGAGGGTCAGCACCAGCGCCTTCTCGCTCCTCTGGTAGCGCTCGAAGAGAGAGGGTTGAAAGCGGCCCTCCCGATCCTTCGGGATTCGCAGCTCGATGGTGCCGACCCGAGTGTGCAAGTGCCTCCTCTTGTAGCCGTTCCTCCAGCCTCTCCTCTCCTCGCTCCGCTGCCAGCGCCCCGCCCCGAGGAAGCGGTCGAACTCTTCCTGGAGGGCGGCTTGCAGTATCTCCTGCATCATCGTGCGCATCAGATCCGGCGGTGCTTGCTCGCTGCCGGCTTGCGGCGTAGCTTCCCTGGACAAGGTCATCGTGTCTCTCCTCTTCTCTGGGGCGGGCGGCAACCCGCCGGTGAACAGAGCCTCCAGAAGAGAGTACGGTGGCCTTTTTTGCTGCCGCAAGGGCGCCTCGCCGCCCGCCGGCCGGGTTTTCCACACGCTGCTGCGGGGAGCTGCACCAAGGTGCTCTCCTCGCAGCGCGTGGAAAACCCTCCTGCCACTCAGCCTACCAAACTACAGAAAGATATGCACACTCCCGTCTCCCTGCTGAGCAGACGCGATTATTCTATAATGGACAAGGACACAAAATTGGGTAGAGACTCTGTTTGGTATTGATCATGCGGCGGAGAGAGGAGATCCCTAGCTGTGGAGGATTCTCATGACCTCGTCCACTCCTCTGTGCCCGCACTGCCAGAGCGAGGCGGTGGTGCGCAACGGCCACAAAGGCGCTCGGCAACGCTTTCTCTGCCGCACGTGCCGCAAGAGCTTTGGTCCCACGCATGGCACGCCGCTCTATGGGCTGCATACACCGGCGGCCGAGATTGCCCGCACGCTGCTCCTCGTCCTGCGTCGCGGCAGCCTGAGGGCAGCCGAAGAGATCAGCGGACACAAATACGAGACCATTGGCACGTGGCTGCGCCGCGCCGCCGCGCACGCCGAGGCGATCACCGAGGTGCTGGTCAGGGAACTGCACCTGAGCGAGGTGGAGGTGGATGCCTTCTGGAGCTTTGTGAAAAAAAGTGCCGCGGCGCTCCAGCAGAAGACGCCGCCTCGAGCAGGCTGGGCACGCCTGCCGGAGCCGACGCCGGAGCCGACGCCGAAGTCGGTCCCCGCTGGGGCTGCCTGAGCCAGGATCGAGCCAGCCGTTTCGTGGTGAGCTGGAACTATGCGGCTTCGGAAGAGGAGGCCGCTCCCGCGGTGGTTCGCCAGACGAGAGAGAGAACCGCAGGACGAGGCGGCGTGCAGTGGATCAGTGACGGCAAGAGAGTCTATGCAAGTGAGATCCGCCGCGTCTATCGCGATCCGCTCTACACCGGCAGAGCCGGTCGGCCCCGGCTTGTGCCCACGCCAGGGATCGGGCTCGTGCAGGCGGTCAAGCACCGCCGAGGCGGGCACGTGGCCCGGGTGGAGGTGCGCACCGTGCTGGGAGAGACACCCGCCATTCCCTACGCGATTTGTGAAGAGCGGCTCAATGGGGTGCTGCGGGACCGTCTGAACTGCTTGACCCGGAAGACGCATGCCTTTGCCAAGACGAGCCGCACCTGGGATGCGGCGGTGACGCTTTGCCTCTTTGAGCACAACTGGCTGCGAGCGCATTCGAAGCTCAAGCAGAAGCTGCCTGAGCCGGTGGAAGGGCGTCGCTACACGAGGCGCTCGCCAGCCATGGCAATCGGTCTGACGGATCATGTCTGGAGCTGGGAGGAGTTTCTGCTTTTCCTAGTCTATCAATACCATAGGGAGTGACTACCCAAAATTGCTGCGATTGCCATGCCACAAACAAGGAGATTTCCGAGCGTGCATAACCTCTGTCAGCGGTCCATCGACGAAGCAGCCTGCGCCTTCGTCGATCCCCCGCTGGCACGGTAAACCCGCCGAGTTCCCTCCTGGGAGAGGCGACCCGAGGTCCTTCGGAGCCGCCCCTCCCTGAACCGCCGCAGTCCTAGAACACCGTCCCGAATTCGAGGAGTGTCGCGTCTCTCCCCTCCTGGAATCTCCGCTCCAACCCGAGATACACCGTGTATCTGCTGCCGGGGAAATGGGACCTGAAGTAAGGAACGAAAGCAGGCTTGGCACCGTCGGCAGCCCGGTTCTCAACCCGGCCACCCAGGCCGAGGAGGTAGTGCGGGACGTACTCCGCCTCAACGGACCAGCGACCCCGCAGACCGCTGGCGGCCGCCGCCTTCTCCACGCCCCCGATTCCCGTCCAATATACGTGACCCCGGTTGCCGGTGGTCACCAGATTCGCCAGGTACCGGTCGGCATTGTCGTAGAACACGTGTCCGCCGACCGACATCAGACCCCGGCGCACGAACGACTCCAGGACGACGCCCTTGAGGTGGTCACTCTCGAACTCGTTGCTCGCCTCAACCCTCGCCTCGTCGGTGAGCGGAATGGAGAACTCCCCGGGGAAGGGAAGCGCGGCCAATGTCGTCCAGCGCCATCCGCTGGATACCTCCTGGTTCCACCCGACCCGAACCGAAGGAGAGCGCCCCGAGGGCGAGAAACCGCGTAGCGACTGCTGCCGGCTTCCCCGGGCGGTGAGCTTTCCGTCCGGTCCCCCGGGAAGCCCTTCCGCGCTGCCCGGCAGGGACGCGGAGAGCACCAGCGGCTCGCTCAGGCCGAGCCGCAGCGATACGTCGACCTGCTCCATCTGCCTGAACTGGCCGACCGTCACCGCCAGGTTCCGCGCCGAGGCGGTGAGATAGATGTCCTCGAACCGCCCGGCTCGATCCCTGAGCTGGACCACGCCGTTCCTCTTCGTGGTCTCCAGGCTGACCGGCCGCCATTCGACGAAGTAGGAGAGCCACGGGACCACGGCCTGACCTCCGGAGATCACCTCTAGCTTGTTCACATAGGCCGCGACGGCGTCCCGGACCTCTTGCTCATCATGCAGCGCATCGGAGCGGCCGCTCGCCCAGATGGCGAACGGCACCGTCCTCCTGCCGACCAGGCCAGGCATCTGGTAGCCCCGGCTGCGGAACTCCTCACCGAAGGCGTTCAGCTTCGGGGGCTGAACGTGACACTGGCTGCAGGACACGTTGTACTTTCGCGCGAAGTACGGGATCGCGTGGGCGGAATCTGGCTGCATGGCTGCGCAAATCGTCAACATCAGGATCACCACGATCGGGCTCGGCTTCATAAGTCCTCCTACATTGAAAGGTGCGAACATCCTGGCACGGTGCGCGGGATGCTACTGCAGGGCGTCCGGGTTGACCTCCTGCCCGGCGCTCCCGGTCAGCTCGTGGTCCGAGGCCGCATCGGCCTGCCGCGGGAGCACCTCGAGCATCTGGGCTTCCGCGCCGTACAGTCCTTCAGCTGCGCTAGGTAGAGCATTTTCAGCGTGCCCAGCGCCATCTTGTATCTCCTTTCCAAGCGGTTGAGAATGAACCATCTCGCTACGGGCGAGGATGGTGTCGGGATTTCCCTCTTGGTGCCTCCCACGGGGCTGCCCGGACCGTCGCCCAGCCAAGGGCTTGTCCCGATTTGCTCCGCCTGCCATGCGTTTGTGACCGTTCCGAGCGGCCGGCTTTCTATCCTGCTAAATATTTATTTAGCTCCTATTAAAAGTCGGGCCAAGGCTATGCCCTTCCACAGCACTGGGCTGCGCGTCAGTGCCTGCCGAGTTCCGTAGGCGGTGGAGAGCCAGAATTCTCCGGCTCCCCCACCGCATCACGCGGCTACGAAGAGCCCCGTGGCGTACATGATCAGGAGCCCCAGGATGAGCCCCACGGCGTTCAGGGGCGCGGCGAGGCTCCTCTCGGTGCGCTGAGCAAAGAGGCGCCAGAGCTCATAGACCACCTGAACGATCGCGCCCACGCCGACGGCGAAGAACAGGGTGGTCCAGAGCGGGGAGTAGGTGAACCCGCCGATCCAGGCGCCGAGCACCGTCGGCACCCCGGCGAGCGCGCCCAGCAGAACGAGCTGACCGATGCTGGGGCGCTCGTGGGCGATGGGAGCCACGATCCCAAGTCCTTCGGTGGTGTTGTGGAGGAGGAAGCCGAGCATCAGGAAGGTGCCCAGGGCGATCTCGCCGCTGGTGTAGGCGGCGCCGATGGCGAGCCCTTCCCCGAGGTTGTGGAGACCGATCCCGAGGGCGATCAGGGTCGCCACGTAAAGGGGGGAGCGGCTGCCCTTCTCCCTCTCCTTCCAATTCCCCAGGGCAGCAATCGCCAGGGGAGTCCCTACGACGCCGAGGAGAACCAGGCCGAGCCCCTGAAAGGCGCCGGGAACCCGCTCGGCCGTCTCCAACGACTCCGCGAGTGCGTCCACCCCCAGGAAGACGAGCAGCCCGATGGTGAGGCTCAGGAAGAAATCCAGCCAGCGCCGGCCGATGCTGCGCAGGAAGGGGAGCCAGAGGAGCCCCAGGAAGACCGGGATTACCCCCACGTAGACACCCAGGAGGGCGAAGGTGGTGAGATAACGGGCGTTCACCGAGGGAGTCTGGGTCGCGACCGCGACCTCCCCCGCGAAGGTGGTTCCGGTACTGGTGAGCAGGACCACCTCGTGCGGCTCCCCTTCCACCCAGGGATAGGGGATGGTGATGGTACGACTCCCCAGGCGGCCAATGGTACGGTCGCCATCCAGTGTGTGCGCGAAGGCAGCGTCGTCCACCAGGACCTGCGCAACGGTCACGGGCTCCGGGCCCCCGTTGGTCACCCGCACCTTCATCTCACCCGGGCGGGGAAGCGTGATCCGCTCAACGGTCAGCTCCTCCACGGGGGGAAACGCCTGCTGGAACACGCCAAGAGGCCCCCATCGCAGGAAGACCAGCACCAGCGCGGCGAGCAGGATCAGCGGAGCCAGACCCTTCACCCACAGGGAGCCGCCGGCCGACGCGGAGGGTGCGCGCTCGTCCGGGGCTTGCAACGCGGGTTCAGACATCGGGTGCCTCCTGCACGTCGAAGATTCCCACCCACCCCAGCTCCGCGAACTCGCTCTGGTGGGCGTGGAACAGGAACCTGCCCGGGAGCTTGTAGGTGAGTTCCAGGACCGCCCGCTCCCCCTGGGTGAGCATCATCGTGTCGGTGAACTCGTAGTGGTCCAGCCGGGTCCCGGTCCGGTAGAGGCGGAAGAAGTTCCCGTGCAGGTGGAAGGAGTTGATCAGGTCGAACTCCGTGATGTTGACCAGGTAGATGCGCACCAGCTCACCTACCCGGATCGGAATGGGGTGCTTCTGGTAGTGGAAGGCTGCGGTGTTGACCGCGTAGATCTCGTTCTCGCCGTCGAAGTTGGTGTCGAAGGCGTTCATCATCATGACCAGCTCGCGCGCCGGCGGACGGCCCTCCTTCGGGTCGATGAGGAAGACGCCGTAGAGCCCCTTGTGGATGTGCCGCTTCAGCGGCACCGCGTGGCAGTGGTAGAGGTGCAACCCGAAGGGCTCGGCGTCGAACTCGTAGGTGAAGGTCCCCCCCGGCTGGACGATCTCGAAGGAGCCGTCCATGTTGGCGGCGTGGATGCCGTGGAAGTGGATGGTGTGCGGATGGCTCCCGCCGTTGATGAACCTTACGCGGATCCGGTCGCCCTCCGTGCAGCGGATCGTGGGGCCCGGGACCTGCCCGTTGTAGGTCCACGCCGGGAAGAACACCCCCGGTGCCACTTCGATCTCCTTGTCGATCGCGACGATCTGATATTCGCGCAGGATCTGTCCGGAGGGGAGCCGGGAAACGTTTCCGGTATCGAAGTGGGTGAGGAAGGCCGACGGATCGAACCCCCCGGGCTGAAACTCGCCCACGGCCATCATGTTCTCGTGGGAGGCGTGCCCTTCGTGCGCGATGCCGCCGGGGCGCGGCGGCGCGACCCTGGAGGCGCCCGGAGGAAGCTCGTGCGGCTGCTGCTGGCGGAAGCCGAGCGCACTGCCCGCAGCCGCGAGCCCTGCCGCCCCCAGAGCCCCCGACTTGAGCATCTCGCGGCGACTCAGGCGCACCTTTCCCCCGCCCAGATCGCCGGTTTCCTCTCCGGCTTCAAAGTCGCCCGGCATTGCCGGCACATCGTCCTCGGGCAGCGACCCTGGTCGAACCGGTCCGCATATCCTGCGCATAGAATGTCCTGTTTTCGGTAGCTTAAACCGTGGTTTAAAGCAGTCTAAACCACGGATGCTTCGATGTCAAGTACGACCTGGGAAGAGGCCGGTGCATTTCCGATCCTGCGGTCCCCGCTCCTTGGGCGGGCGGTACAGCGAGGAGCTTGCACAATCCAGGAGGTGGCGTGCGGCTTGCACGCTGCCCGTCCTCGCTTTCCGGTCACTCCGATTCAGGAGGAGGTGTCGGGTCCCGCGCGCCGCGTGGCGGATCTCCGATGGGTGACCGCTCCTGAGTCACGGTCTGACGTGCAGAATGCTTCCGCTCCGAGACAGCTGGCGCAGACCGGAAGAGAAGATCCGGACGCACCGCGGCCCGCAAGGCCAGAAACGCACAATCCTCCCCCGCGTTCCATCTCGGGGTCAGCGTACGGAGAAGCAGAACATGAACGGACAGCTTTCATCAATGATTCTGGCGGGGCTCCTGCTCGCATCAACAGCTTGCGCGACGGCTCGAGGCGCGCAGAGTGGCGCGCCCACGGCGACCTCCGCGAGCGAGCAAGCGTCGCAGATGGGAGGGATCGACTGGAAGGCCGTCGAGGCAGCGATGGGACGCTCCGGCTCCATGCAGGATGGCGGCGTCTTCAAGTTCAGCATGCCCCGGAGCGATCTGAGCGTGACCTCCCAGGGGGTGCGTATCCAGCCCGCCCTCTCCCTCGGTTCCTGGATCGCGTTCAAGCCGCGTGGCGAGAACGATGCAGTCGTGATGGGCGATCTGGTACTTACGGAGGAGGAGTACAATCGCGTCATCGCCCGTCTCCAGGAGGGTGAAATCGGGCAGACCGCGATCCACAAGCACCTGCTCGACGAGGAGCCAGCGCTATGGTGGACCCACGTCCACGCCCATGGCGACCCGGTCGCAATCGCCCGCACCGTGCGCGCCGCGCTCGCGCTCACCGGGACACCTGTGCAAGATCCAGGTGCTTCTGTCTCGGGGGAGATCGGGATCGACACCGCACAGATCCGCCAGCTCTTGGGGCATGGCGGGAAAGTGAATGGGGGTGTCTACCAGGTGAGCGTACCGCGTCCGGAGACCATCCGGGCCATGGGGATCGAGGTGCCCCCTGCGATGGGGACCGCCACGGCGATCAATTTCCAGCCGACCGGGGGCGGCAGGGCCGCGATCAACGGCGACTTCGTGATGAGGGCGAACGAGGTCAACCCGGTGATCCGCGCGCTCAAGGAGAACGGAATTGAGGTGGTGGCCCTGCACAATCACCTGCTCGACGAGGAGCCTCGCCTCTTCTTCATGCACTTCTGGGCCAACGATGATGCGGTTAAGCTGGCGCGGGGGCTCCGGGCGGGCTTGGACGCGCTGGGCCGTCGCTAGCCCGCGAGTCCTCTCGCACGGGTCACTTGCCACGAGCGCCGGCGCACCCACAGCTAGGGCTTCGGAAGCCTACGTCGCATGCGGTTCTCTAGTGCTCTGTCCCTACTTTGTCAGCTGTGAGCGCGGAGTTTGCGGGCGGAGCCGATCATTTGTGCAGGGCTGCGATCCATCCGGCGATAAGTGCGCTCTCCACGGCGGCATCGAGAAGATAGATGCGGGAGATTCGGCCCTGAGCCACATAGATCACGTCCACGGCCGTGAGCGCGGCAGCACTCCCGACCGCGACCGTCGCCAGATCTCGTGAAGGAGCGTCCCGAAGCGCGGATGTCAGCAGCGTACCCCCGAGAACGGCGATCAATCCTCCGACCGTCTTGACCAACCAGTCATCCGTTTTCGGTCCGGTTACCTGCTCGAAGGAACGCATGTGGAGGATGGGCCAGAGCCCCGTTGCCGTGTAGTAGGCCCCCTGCAGGAGCGCAAGGCGAGGTGCCCAGCGTTCGTAGCTCTCTCCCTCCGAGGGCTCCTGGTGCTGAGCGAGCGCCGATTCCAGCTTCGGCAGCCACAATGAAAACCTCTGCGGCCTCTCCCACCTGAGCTGGAGCCTGTCTACCGCGCGGTCGGAGATCCAGCGTCCGGTTTCCATCTCCACGAGCGCCTCGCGTGGAAAGGCAAGCGCCTCAGGAGCCGGTGTGCTTTGGGCCACAAGAGCCTTGGCAGAGAAGACGCAGAAGAGGAGCGCTAGGGGCAGATTTCGGCTCATGGGAGTATCCTCAACAAGAGGGGAGTGGATGTGGCCGGCAGCGGGTCACCACGATCTTGGGGAGCCGCCCGGTGCGCATGCTGTGCATCGCGCAGAATGTTTCGGCGAGACCGGCTCTATTCCTGATCGTAATACAGGTCTCGAACCGTACCGAACTGATTGTTGCCGTGAACCGAATTGGCAGCCGAATCCATCACCCCCACCCGGAAGCCAGGATATGTTTGGCGGAGTCGCCTCATGTAAGCCGGGGTGGACAAAAGCAGGGGGTCGGGCAGACCGCCCGGCCCCGAAGAGGAGATCCCACCTGCAAGCTCCGGCTCACTTCCGAAGCCCGAGCTTTCGCTCGATCTCGATCCCTTCCTTCCTCGCCTGCGCCCATGTGATCGGCGGAAAGCGGATCTCACCGCTCCGCTCCGCGTGCACCAGATGGTCGAGGCACTCCAGGATGATCCGCCGCTGCAGCTCGCGGTGGAACGGCACCCCGAAGTGGTGCCCCATCATGAAGGGCAGGAAGACCGCCCGCGGCGGCTTCGCGTGCTGGGTCACATCAAGCGAAACCGTGGGGGAGACGGTCGGAATCCCTCTCTGCTCTAAGGCGCGCTGGACCAGCGCGATGCTCTGGTGGCAGATGGGTCAGGCAGGCGCCGCGAGCGCGATATCCGCGCCCTCCTCGGATACCGCCGTCGCGATCTCCTCCGCGAGCGTGCGCTCCAGCCGCTCCGGGTCCATGTTGTAGCCGATGAAGGTATAGAAGTTCTCCGTCAGCCCGCCGATGACACCCTCATCCGCCAGCTCGCGCAGCCGCTCGATCGGGAAGATCACGTTGATGTCGCGATTCGCCCCCATAGTCGGATACTTGAGCTGATGAATCTCAAGATCCTCGGCCCGGCTCGACGAGGGTACCCGGCGGAAGGTGTAGTCCCCGACCGGGTGGACCGTGTCGAAGGGTAGGGTCCCCTTCGGCTGCACGCCCGAGGTGCTGATGAACGCCAGCCTGCACTCGGAGAGGGGCTTGCGCACCGGCGCGAGCGGCACCAAGTCCGCCTTGTCGATCATCGAGCCAGGATAGCGCTCGTTGATCGTATCCCAGAGCCCCGGGCGCATCTCGCTACCGCCCGGTGTGCCTCCCGCGGCTCCAGGCCCCTCAGAGGTTCCCGTCATGAATCCATTCTCCTGATCGCTGAACGAAGTAGAAATGGAGGTGAAAGAAGAGGTGCGCGAGGGTGGCAGGATCCTTGGTCCGGATCGTCTCCAGGATGAACTCGCGCTCCGTGGGTGGCACGTCGAGCAGCGGCTTGAGTGCCTCTGCCCAGGCTTTGTCGATCTCCTTGCGACCGGCCTCCTCGTTGCCATCCCCGAAGTGGAGCCGCACGTAGCGGATCAGCTTCTCCCGGTCTCCCGCGGCGGCGGCGTCCTTCAGGTACTGCAGCGACATCGGTCAGCTCTCTCGTGGATGTGCGACCCCCCCGCTCTGCAACGGCCCACGGTGGGCCGCAAGAGGCGCGCCCGCTCGGCCGCGCCGATGATCCAGGGAAAGGGTGTCCTCTTCGCGGAAAGCCCAGAGCACCAGGCTCCCGGCGAGGATGATGAGCGAGGGGTAGAAGAGCACGTTACTCCCCTCCAGCACCCATCCCCACGGATCCACGATGGATCTCCAGACCCCGAGCGCCGTGACCCCGGTGACCGCCAGCAGAAGCGGGTACACGAGGCGGCGCGCCAGCCCGGCCACGATCAGCAGCCCGGCCACGATCTGCACCACGCCGAATGCCTGGAGCAGCACTGGCATGGAGAAGGCGCCGAAGTAGAGATACTCCGATACCTCCATCCCGTGCTCGACGTTGACCAGCTTGTCGATCCCCCAGAACACCATCAGCAGGCCGATGGAGACGCGCAGAAAAAGCAACGATTTTTCCTTCATGTCCTTTTCCCCTCATGTTCGAATCGTTGAATCCCCACTTCAGCGAACCCGCCCAGCAACTGCAGGGGACTACTGCTCCAGGTAGCGCCTGCAAGGACTGGGCACGTACATTCCGGGCCATCCGCGCGTCGGCATCGGCGCTACCGCTGTGATTTCACATCCTAGGGCCTATGCTTGCCTGCCAAAAGCACCTGTTCTCGCTGCCTGCCGACCTGCACTACCTGAACTGCGCCTACCATGGCCCGCTGCTCCGGCGGGTGGAGCAGGCGGGGATCGAGGGGATACGGCAGAAAGCAAACCCGGCTGCCATTCAGCCGGAAGACTTCTTCCGCGATTCGGATACCGTCCGGGGCCTCTTCGCCCGGCTGGTGAACGCGCCCGATCCTATCCGCATCGCAATCATCCCGGCGGTCTCCTACGGGATGGCGGTTGTTGCCCGTAACACATCCGTGCGGCCGGGGCAGAACCTCGTGCTTGCGCACGAGCAGTTTCCGAGCAACGTCTACCCGTGGCGTGCCCTCGCGCGGGAACACGGCGCGGAAGTGCGGACGGTGAGCGCGCCGGAGGGGGCAGAGCGGCGCGCTGAGGCGTGGAACGCCCGCATCCTGGAGGCGATCGCCGGCGACACGGCGCTCGTGTCGGTCGCCCACGTGCACTGGGCCGACGGCACGTGCTTCGACCTGGAGGCGATCGGCGCGCGGGCGCGCGAGGTCGGCGCCGCGTTGGTGATCGATGGCACGCAGAGCGTCGGAGCCCTGCCCTTCGACATCGAGCGGATCCGCCCCGACGCGTTGGTGGTCACGGGCTACAAGTGGCTGCTGGGGCCGTATGGGATGGGGCTGGCGTACTTCGGCCCGCGGTACGACGGGGGCGTCCCGCTCGAGGAAAACTGGATCGGCCGACTGGGAAGCGAGGACTTTGCGGGACTGACCCGCTACCGGGTTGAGTACCAGCCGGGGGCGCTGCGCTACGATGTGGGCGAACGGTCCAACCCGATCCTGCTCCCGATGCTCATTGCCGCGCTGGAGCAGGTCCTGGCGTGGGGCCCCGAGCACATCCAGGCCTACTGTGCGCACCTGACGGCGGGGTTCACGGAGCAGGCACGGGAGATGGGCTTTGCCGTGCAGGAGACGGGGCGTGCATCTCACCTCTTCGGCCTGCGGCCGCCCGCCGGGCTCGGCATGGACCGGATCCGCGCGGTGCTGGACGCGCACCGGGTGGCGGTCTCGTTCCGCGGGGATGTGCTCCGGGTTTCCCCGAACGTATACAACGACGAGGCAGACATCGCGGCGCTCCTGGAGGCGCTCCACGCCTCTGCCTCGCGGGCCGCGAGGGTGAGCGCCTGATCGGACGGGCGCCTGCGCATGGCGTCCCACCCAGGTGATCCATGAGGGATGGAACAGCATACGACCTGTGATTGTGGAAGATAGAGTATGGATAGTGTTCGCGCCGCCGTCGTTCAGGACGCCCCGGTCGCTTTCGACCGCGAGCAGACGATAGAGAAGGTCCGGGTCCTCACCGCTTCCGCCGCGGAGGAAGGCGCACAACTGGTGGTCTTCCCCGAGGCGTTCGTTTCGGCCTACCCCAAGGGCGCCGACTTCGGTGCCCGCGTCGGCATGCGCTCGCCCGAAGGCCGGGAGGACTTTCGCCGCTACTGGGAGAGCGCGGTGGACGTTCCTGGCCCCGCCACCGACGCCCTCGCGGCCGCCGCCCGCGACAACGAGGTGTATCTCGTAATCGGCGTCATCGAGCGCGACTTCGGTACGCTCTACTGCACGGTGCTTTTCTTTGCCCCCGACGGCAGCCTCATAGGCAAGCACCGCAAGGTCATGGGCACGGCGATGGAACGGCTGGTGTGGGGCTTCGGCGACGGCTCGACGCTGCCGGTGTTCCCGACACCGCTGGGCCGACTGGGAGCGGTGATCTGCTGGGAGAATTACATGCCGCTCCTGCGCACTGCGATGTACTCCAAGAGCATTCAGCTTTACTGTGCGCCCACGGTGGACGACCGCGACTCGTGGGTTCCCACCATGCAGCATATCGCTGTGGAGGGGCGTTGCTTCGTGCTGTCAAGTTGCCAATACCTCCGGCGCCGGGACTTCCCGGCGGACTATGCCCCGGTGCATGGCAATGATCCTGAAGCGGTGATGATACGCGGTGGCAGCTGCATCGTGAACCCCTTCGGAGAGCTCCTCGCCGGCCCCAGCTACGATGGTCCATGCATCCTCACCGCCGATCTCGACCTTGGTGATATCGCCCGCGGCAAGTACGACCTCGACGTCGTGGGGCACTACGCTCGGCCCGACATCTTCCGCCTCCACGTCAACGAGCGGGCCACGCCGGCGGTCGTGTCTGACTCCGGCCCGATCACGAATCCCTCCGATGCCAGGGAGGGCAACAGCCAATCTTGATCCCACGCTGGTGGAGCGTGCTCAGCGGGAGTATCCGTGCTACGTCAACCAGCTTCCGAGCCCTACGAGTGCGGAATCGTTCGTTTAGCTCAGCACACCCCTTTTCTTCCGCCCGGAGATTGCCCATGCCGGCTCGTTCGTCGGACACCATTTTCTCCCCTGCCGCGCGCCGCTCCTGCAGCGTGGCGCTGGCCCTGTTCCTTGTTGCCCTCCCGCCGGCCGGCTGCGCTCACGGCCGCGCGGAGGGACCCGCGCCGCAGGTCACCGCCACGGCCGACTCGGTCCGCCCGAGCGGCGGGCTGATCCCGCCCGACCGGGCGCCCTCTCTCCGCACGGCCGGATTTGCCAAGGTGCTCTGCTCCGCCGTGTTCGTCTCCGGACGCGATCCGGCGGAGGCAGTCCGCAACGTCGACAAGTTCGACCTCCCGGCTCCGGAGCGGACCATCACCGACACGGTGATCGACTACGAGCGGAAGGAGGTGCGGCTGACCTACATGGGCACCCTGACGCGCACTGCCCGCTACTACGGCGATCAGGGATGCATCATCCACCCCGAGGGCTTCGACCGCGTGTTCTTCCCGCCCGTCCCGGTTGCGTCCTCGCTCCCGGATGCCGCGACGCAGGACTGGCCCATGGGCGACCGCCTCCCGGACGCGCCGCTCCCATCCGGGGTGGACGCGGCGCATCTGACCGCGGCGGTAGACTCGGCCTTCGCCGACCCGGAGGCGCTGACCGCTGCCTTCGTGGTGGTGCACAAGGGGCGGATCATCGCCGAGCGCTACGGCGCGGGCGCCCACCAGGAGATGCAGCTGGAGAGCTGGTCCATGGGGAAGAGCCTGACCGCCACCTTGTTCGCGCGGCTGGTCCACGACGGCCTCTTCCGTCTGGACGAGCCCGCCCCCGTGAAGGAGTGGCACGACCGGCCGGGCGACCCGAGATCCCGGATCCGTGTCCGCGACCTGCTCCAGATGAGCAGCGGGCTGCACTTTGTCGCCCCCCGGGACCCGGACTACACACCGGCGCTCGGCTACCCGGACCACATGTACATCTACACGGGCGCGGTGGACGCCTTCAACCATTCGATCACCCGGCCGCTGCAATTCGAGCCGGGCACGGAGGGCCGCTACCGCAACTCGGATCCCCTTACCCTCGGGTACCTGATCCGCGAGGCGGTGGAGGCACGGGGGGAGAACTATCATACCTTCCCGCAGCGCGCGCTGTTCGACAGGATCGGGATCCGCCGCCAGGTGCTCGAGACCGACCCGTACGGGAACTTCCTCCTCACGGGCTTTGATTACGGCACCGCCCGCAACTGGGCGCGGCTGGGGCTGCTTTACCTTCAGGACGGGGTGTGGATGGGGGAGCGGCTCCTACCCGAGGAGTGGGCGCAGTTCGTCCGCACTCCCGCACCCGCCTGGGATCGGCCGGTCTACGGCGGGCAGTTCTGGATCAACGGCACGGGCGAGTGGAACCTGCCTCGCGACGCCTACTACATGGCGGGCGCGGGCGGTCAGTACACCTTTGTCGTGCCCTCGCACGACCTAGTGGTCGTGCGCATGGGGCATTTCCGCGGCAGCCGCGCGGGCGCACGAACGCTGAACGCCGCCCTGGCGGAGCTGATGAAAGCCATCCCGGCAGCCCCAGGTGCAAAGTAGCGGTGGAGCATAATACCAGGGCAACCTCTGCATGCCGGTTCGGCCTTCGGCTTTCTGCAGGGCTACCATTGGATGCGGGCGTGGCCTTCCGCGGTTGTGAGCTGTCGTTCCGGTCTGCACGGCCGTACACTCCCGTCTGCTCCCGCGCCGACCATGGAGCCGACCATGGATGAGTGGGCGTCATCGTTTGATTCAGTCCTGGCGGGGGAGCTGGACGCGCTGGAAGCATCCGATCTGCGTCGGCACCTCCGCGTTGTCGAGATCAGGCGGGGCACGGAGCTGGTCATGGAGGGCCGGGCCGTGGTGGACTTCGCGTCCAACGATTACCTCGGAGTGGCCTCCGAGCCCCGGGTGGCGCAGGCGATCGCCACGGCCGCCCTGGCGGAGGCGTCCGGCGCGGCGGCCGCCCGCCTGATCTCCGGCAACCACCCGCTGCACGAGGCGCTGGAGCGGGATCTGGCCCGCTTCAAGGGAACGGAAGCCGTGCTCCTGTTCTCCAGTGGGTACATGGCCAACTGTGGCGCCCTGCCCGCGCTGGCCACCGGCGGCGACGTGCTGTACTCGGACGCGCTCAACCATGCCTCGCTGATCGACGGATGCCGCCTGTCGCGGGCACAGACGCGCGTCTTCCCCCACGGGGACCTGGACGCGCTGGAGGAGATGCTGCACGCGGACCGGAACCGCTTCCGCCGCCGCTGGATCGTGGTGGAGGGGGTTTATTCCATGGACGGCGACCTCTTCCCCCTGGACCGCGCGGTGGAGCTCGCGCGCCGCCACGGCGCCTGGATCTACCTAGACGACGCGCACGGGACGGGCGTGCTGGGCTCGAGCGGACGCGGCGCGGCGGAGCACTGGGGGGTGGAGGGCGAGGTCGAGGTCACGATGGGAACCCTGGGGAAGGCGCTCGGAACCTCGGGCGCCTTCATCGCTGGCTCGGCGCCGCTGCGGGAACTGCTGCTCAACCGTGCCCGCTCCTTCGTATTCACCACCGGCAGCCCGCCCGCGCTGGCGGCGGGGGCGCTCACGGCGCTGCGCGTCGTCGAGGCCGAGCCCGAGCGGCGGCAACGGCTCCAGGCCAATGTTCAGCGCATGCACGCGGGGATGTGGGCAGAGGGACTCGAGGTTCCGGCCGACCTGGCTGGCCACATCGCTCCCGTCCGGATCGGGGGCGCCCGGGAGGTCGTACAGGTCGGCGCCGGCCTGGCTGAGCGCGGGTTCTGGGTCGGCGCTGTCCGCCCGCCGACCGTCCCTGAGGGCACGTCGCGCCTCCGCATCACCCTGAGCAGCGCGCACACCGCCGAGCAGATCGACGCACTGATTGATGCGCTGGTGGAGATCTTGGAGGAGAGAGGATTGCGTTGAGACCGTGGCAGGAGATGGACCGTGCGCACCTGTGGCACCCGTACACGCAGCACGGCGCGGTGCCCGCGCCGATTCCCGTCACGCGGGCGGAAGGCGCGTACCTGCACGATGCCGAGGGGCGGGCCATCCTGGATGCGATCTCGTCCTGGTGGGTCACCCTCCACGGGCACGCACAGCCGGAGATCGCGGAGGCAATTGCGGCGCAGGCGCGCACCCTTGAGCAGGTGATCTTCGCGGGCTTCACCCACGAGCCCGCTGCGCGGCTCGCCGCGGAGCTGCTAGAGGTGCTGCCGGAGGGGCTGGAGCGCGTCTTTCTATCGGACAACGGCTCCACCGCCGTGGAGGTCGCGCTCAAGATGGCGCTGCAGTTCTGGAGCAATCGCGGTGAGCGGCGCCCGCTGGTGGCGGCGCTGGAAAACGCGTATCACGGCGACACGTTCGGCGCCATGAGCGTCAGCGGCCGCGGCGTCTTCACCCAACCCTTCGGCGAGCACCTGTGGGAGGTCGCGCGGCTCCCCGACCCCACCGAGGGCGACACCTTGGCCGCGCTGGAACGGTTGCTGGAGGAGCGCGGGGAGGAGATCGCGGCGCTGATCGTGGAGCCGCTGTTGATGGGCGCGGGAGGGATGCGGGTCTGGGACGAGGAGGTGCTCGCCGCCCTGCGCGCCCGCACCCGGGAGGCCGGGATACTGCTGATCGCGGACGAGGTGCTGACCGGGTTCGGGCGTGTGGGACCGCTGTTCGCCTGTGGGCGCGCGGCGGTGCGCCCCGACATCATCTGTCTCTCCAAGGGGATCACCGGTGGTTTTCTCCCCCTGGGTGCCACGGCGGCGACCGGGGAGGTGTGGGATGCGTTTCTCAGCGAGGATCGCCGGCGAACCTTCTTCCACGGCCACTCGTACACCGCCAACCCGCTGGCCTGCGCCGCCGCGCGTGCATCCCTGCGACTGCTCGACGATGAGTCGGGGCGCCGCCGCGCGGCAATCGAAACGGCGCACCGGGACGGGCTGCGCCGCCTGCGCTCTCACCCTCGGGTGCGCAACCCGCGCGTGCTGGGTACCGTGGCCGCGCTGGACCTCACGGCCGAGGCGGGGTACCTGAGCCCGGTCGGGCAACAGCTATCCGCGTTCGCGCTGGAGCAGGGAATCCTCCTGCGCCCGCTCGGCAATGTGGCCTACCTGCTCCCGCCCTACTGCACCACGCCGGAAGAGGTCGCGGGGGTGTACGCGGTGATCGAGCGCTTCCTGGAGGACCGATGATCGGCCTCGGCGTCACCGGAACAGACACCGGCGTGGGGAAAACGGTTATCAGCACTGCGTTGCTCGCGCTCCTCCACCGCCGGAGCCTGCGCGTCGCCGGGATGAAGCCTGTGGAGACTGGAGTGGCGGTGGGAGATCCGGAAAGCGACGCGGCCCGACTCCGCGCCGCCGCGGGCGGCACGGATCCGATGGACGATGTCTGTCCCATTGTTCTGCCGGAGCCGCTTGCCCCATGGATTGCGGCTCGGCGGGCGAACACCCGGGTCAACCTGGAGCGGCTGGACCGTGCCTTCGTCCGCCTGTGCGGGGGCAGGGACGTGGTGGTGGTGGAGGGAGCGGGAGGGTTGCTCGTGCCGCTGACGAGGGTCGTCGCCTTCGACGACCTGTTCCGCCGCTGGAAACTGGAGGTGGTGGTCGTAGCGGGCAACCGCCTCGGCGTCCTCAACCACGCGCTGCTCACGGTGCGCGCCGCCCGCGCGTCGGGGCTGCCGGTAAGGGGTGTGGTCCTGAACCAGCTCTCCGCGGCTTGTCCGGGCACCGCGGAACGGACCAACCGGGACGCCCTAGTGGAGCTGTTGCCCGATGTGCCAGTGGTCACTTTTCCCTGGGTGTCCGATCCCCGGGACCACAACCGCCTGGTAAGCGCGGCAGAAGCGAGCGGCCTCGCCGAACTGCTGCCGGCCGTTTCCGGGCCGCCTCCTGGGACCGCCGGTCAGCCGGAGGGCTGATCCGCCGCAACCTCAACACGAGTCTAATCTATGTCGAGCCGGAGTCTTGGAATGCCCGATTGGAACCACCTGGCGGAGCGTGCCCTCGCGGGCGAAATCCTTTCGCGGGAGGAGGCGCGCGCCGTACTCGCAGCCCCCGACAAAGAGGTCCTGGACCAGTTGGCGGCCGCGTACCGCGTGCGCCGATACTTCTGGGAAAACCGGGTGCGGCTGCACTTCCTCCTGAACGCGCAGAGCGGCCTCTGCCCCGAAGACTGCCACTACTGCTCGCAGTCGAAGATCTCCGCGGCGGAGATCGAGAAGTACCCGATGATGGCGCAGGAGCGGATCCTGGACGCGGCCGAGCGGGCGGCCAGCCTCAAGGCGGGCACCTTCTGCATGGTGATCTCCGGCCGCACCCCCGGGGAGCGGGTATTCGGCAAGGTGCTAGACGCCGTGCGCGAGATCAAATCTCGCCATGACCTGAAGATCTGCGCCTGCCTGGGGCTCCTCAGCGAGGAGCAGACCCGACGCTTGGCGGAGGCCGGCGTGGACCGGGTGAATCACAACCTGAACACCTCCGAGGCTCACACGGCGAACGTGGTGAGCACGCACACGTTCGAGGACCGGCGCCGCACGGTGGAGAACGTCAGGGCGGCGGGGATCACCACCTGCTCGGGCGGAATCATCGGTATGGGAGAGACGGATGACGACATCATCGATCTGGCCCTGACGCTGCGGGAGATGGACGTCACCAGCGTGCCGGTGAACTTCCTGATCCCGATCCCCGGTACCCGCTTCGAGCACCGTCGAGAACTGGATCCACGCCGCTGCCTGCGCGTGCTCTGCCTTTACCGCTTCCTGTTGCCGTCGCAGGAGATCCGCATCGCGGGCGGACGGGAGGTGCACCTACGCTCCCTGCAGCCGCTGGGGCTGTACGCCGCGAACTCCGTGTTCATCGGCGACTATCTTACCACCGCGGGGCAGGAGGCGCGCCGGGACATCGAGATGATCCGCGATGCCGGTTTCGTGCTGGAGAAGGCCGACGGTACCGCGATGGAAGGGGATCCGCTGGAAGGTTTCCCGGAGCACCTCCCCCGTGCTCCGCTCCCCGTTCTTTGAACTTTACCGGCCCTGGTGCGGGATCTCCTGGTGAATGCGGATGGAGATTCCGTTCAGCACAACTCACCTGCGAGATCTCGCCCCGGCAGAGCTCGCCCTGCCAGTATTGCTTCGGTCGATCTCCTCCTGCAGGAAGGAGAGATACGAATCGGTCGAATTGATGTTCTTGTTACTGAGAGCCGAGCAGCGCGTCAGCCTGGAAGACTACTCCGTCTCTAACCGTGGGCTCCGCTCCGGGCTGGTCGGCACACCCGAGCAGGTGGCGGAGCGGATCCTGGCGTTCGAAGAGGCGGGGCTCGACCTGCTCCTGCTACAGTTCTCTCCCCAGCACGAGGAGATGGAGCGCTTCGCCGAAGAGGTGATCCCGCTGGTCAGTAGTACGATGGATGCGTAGCATGGCCGCACCGCACCGGCTCAACGGCGCGGCGTGAGACCGCGCACGTAGAGTGGTGTTTCAGAGCGGAGCCCCTCCGCTCCCGACAATCTCACCCAAGGAGACTCTCATGCAGCCTGAGGGCATGCTGCTCCTGAACCGTACGGAGGTCGCATCGCTGCTCACCGCGGACGATTACATCGGGGCGGTCGAGCGCGCATTCGCGGCCCACGGCAGTGGGACGAGCCTGAGCACGGGCCTGTTGCACATCGACTCGCACGAAGGCGAATTCCACATTAAGTCCTCGGGGCTCGCGCTGGACCGCACGTACGTGGGCGTCAAGGTGAACGGCGCGTTCTGGCAGAACCGGGAGCGGGGCTTGCCCTACGTCCATGGCGGGATCCTGCTCTTCGACGGCGAGACCGGCGTTCCGCTCGCCCTCATGGACTCGGTGGAGATCACGATCCAGCGAACCGCCGCAGCAACGGCAGTGGCGGCGAAGTACCTGGCGCGCCCGGACTCCCGCGTGGCCACGATCTGCGGCACCGGTACGCAGGGGAGGGCGCAGCTCCGCTTGCTGAAACGGGTACTTCCCATCGAGCGGGTCTATGCGTTCGGTCGCCGCGACGAGAGCGTCGGGCGCTACGCGGTGGAGATGGCGGCGGAGCTGGGGATCGAGGTCATTCCCGCACGGGATCTCGCGGAAGCGGCACGCCGGAGCGATGTGATCGTGACATGCACTCCCTCGCGGGAGCCGCTCCTTCGAGAGGCCGATGTCTCTCCAGGCGCGTTTGTGGCGGCGGTTGGGTCCGACAACCCTCACAAGCAGGAGCTCCACCCCGAACTTGTAGCCTCCAGCACCCTCGTGGCGGACATCCTGGAGCAGTGCGCCCGGGTGGGTGAGCTGCACCATGCGCTGGACGCCGGAATCATGGACACCGAGGATGCCTATGGCGAACTCGGAGAAATCGTGGCGGGGAAGAAGCCGGGCCGCAGCTCCGAATCGGAGGTCATCGTCTTCGACTCCACCGGCACCGCGCTTCAGAACGTCGCAGCGGCGGCGATCGCCTATCAACGCGTGGTAGCCGCCGGAAGTGGAAGTGTCTTCGATCTGCAGGCGTAGCGGGGGGGGGGGGGGGGGGGGGCCAAATCCCCCCCCCCCCCCCCCCCCCCCCCCCCCCACCCCCCCACCCCCACCACCCCCCC
>JBPCIT010000136.1:0-5833 GCA_051006015.1 Longimicrobiaceae bacterium | reverse complement strand
GCCCCCACCCCTCGCCGCTCAGTACTTCGGCCGTAATCAGGTTCAATACCGCACCTTCGACTTCCGGATCCTGCAAACGGAACACTTCGACGTCTACTACTATCCCGAGGCGGAGGAGGCCGCGCGTGACGCCGGGCGCCTGGCCGAGCGCTGGTATGCCCGCTTCTCGCGTATCCTGGACCACGAGTTCACCGAGCGGCAGCCGCTCATCCTCTTCGCCAACCACCCGGAGTTCCAGCAGAACAACGTGGTGGGCGATCTCGGCGAGGGGGTGCAGGGCGTGACGGAGGTCTTCAAGCAGCGCATCGTCATGCCCTTCATGCACTCCTACCAGGACACGGACCACCTGATCGGCCACGAGCTCGTCCACGCCTTCCAGTACGACATCTCCGGATTCGGCCGCGCGGGCGGCGGTCTGGAGCAGGCGGCGCGGCGCTTCCAGGTGCCCCTCTGGTTCGTCGAGGGAATGGCTCAGTACCTCTCCGTCGGTCCCATCGATCCGATCGCCTCGATGGTCCTGCGCGATGGCGCGATCACCGGACAGATCCCCTCGATCGAGCAGATGACGCGCGACCGCCGCTACAATCCCTACCGGTGGGGACACGCGCTCTGGTCGTACGTCGGCGGGCGCTGGGGGGATGCGGTGATCGGCCAGATCCTCAAGCAGACGGGCCAGGGGGTGCCCTACCCGGAGGCATTCGAGCGCATTCTGAACATGTCGCTGGAGGAGATCTCCGAGGAGTGGCAGACCTCCATCCGGCGCGCCTACCTGCCGCTCCTCGCCGAGCGGCGCGAGGCGCGCGAGCTGGCGCGCCCGCTGGTGACGGCTACGCGCCGCGGGGGCCGCTACAACCTGGCTCCCTCTCTCTCGCCCGACGGCACCCGCTTCGCCTTCCTCTCCGAGCTGGGGAATCTGGACGTCGAGCTGTACGTCGCCGACGCGGAGAGCGGCGAGGTGATCCGGCGGCTGGTGCGGGGGGCGAATCTGGATCCGCACTACGGGAGCCTGCGCTTCATCAGCTCTTCCGGCACCTGGTCGCCGGACGGGCGGCAGTTCGCCTTCAGCGCCCTGCGCGAGGGCGCGGACGTGCTGGTGATCCTGGACGTGGACCGGGCACAGGTGGTGCGCGAGATCCGCATCCCGAACGTGGGTGAGATCACCAACCCGAGCTGGTCGCCGGATGGCCGCTCGATCGCCTTCTCGGGGCTGCGCGGCGGTGTCTCGAATCTCTTCCTGCTCGACCTACAGACCAGCCAATCGCGGCAGCTCACGGACGACTCCCTGGGCGATCTGCAGCCTCAGTTCTCCCCGGACGGGAGCACGATCGCCTTCGTCACGGAGCGGGGTCCGAATACCAACATCGAGGAGATGCGCTTCACCGGGTACCGGGTCGCGTTGCTCGACGTCGCGACGGGCGAGATCCGTTTCGCGCCGGGGATGGAGGAGGGGCGCAACAACGTGAATCCCGCCTGGAGCCGCGACGGCACCGCGCTGTACTTCATCTCCAACCGGACCGGGATCTCCAACATCTACCGTGTCAACCTGGCTGACGGCGCGCTCTTCCAGGTCACCGACATCTTCACGGGCGTCAGCGGGATCACCGACCTGAGCCCGGCGATCACCACGGCGCGCGAGGCGAATCGGCTGCTCTTTACCGCCTTCGAGCGGAACAGCTTCAACGTCTACGCGATGACCGCGGCGGCGGAGCTGGCGGGAACCCCGGTCGAACCGGTCGAGGTAGCGGTGGGGGATACGGCGGCGCCGATGCCCGCACTGCTGCCGCCGATGCCCCGCCCGGCGCAGGCGGAGTTCAACCGCGTGGCCAACCTGATCGCCGACCCGCAGTTCGGCCTGCCGAGTGCGGCCGCCGGCGATCAGTTCGCTGTGGTGGACTACCGCCCGCGGCTCGGCCTCGACTACCTGGGCCAGCCAACCGTCGGCGTCGGCGCCTCCTCTGTGGGCGCGTACGGCCGTGGCGGGGTCTACGGCGGTATCGCCGGGATCTTCAGCGACATGCTAGGTCGGCACACCGTCTTCGGCGCCGTGCAGGCGAGCGGACAGCTCGACGAGATCGGCTTCCAGACGGTGTACCTGTACCGGCGGCAGCGGTGGAACTACGGGGCGCTCGTGCAGCGTGTCCCCTTCGTCTATCCCTTCCGGCGGCTGGCGTATGATCAGGAGCAGGATGTGGTTCTGGACCAGCTGGTCTTCTTCCGGCAGTTCAACAGCAGCCTGCTCGGGCTCGCGCAGTATCCCATCTCGCGCGTGCAGCGGGTAGAGTTCAGCGGCGGCCTGCGCAGGGTAGCCGTGGACGAGCAGGTCCGCGAGATCGTCGCCGCGCCGATCCGCAACACCGCGGGTCAGATCGTCGGAGCGCAGCCCTTCGACGTGCGGGAGCGGAGGCTCCCCGGACCCGTCTACAACATGGCCGAGGCCTCGGCGGCGCTGGTGTACGACAACTCGCTCTTCGGCTTCACCTCGCCCTTCGCGGGGCAGCGCTATCGCTTCGAGGTGACGCCGACCTACGGCTCGCTGAAGTTCTGGGAGGGATTGGCCGACTACCGCCGTTACATCTGGGCGCGGCCCTTCACGCTGGCAGTGCGGGGGATGCACTTCGGGCGCTACGGTGAGGACTCCGAGGTATTCCGGCAGGGCGGCAGCATCTTCCTCGGCTATCCCTTCCTGATCCGCGGCTACGGCTCGGGCGACATGAGCAACCAGTGCCAGCAGAGCGGCCTGCAGAGCAACAGCAACGCGTGCGAGCTCTTCGACCAGATGGTCGGCAGCCGCATCGGCGTGGTGAACGCCGAGCTGCGCTTCCCGCTCATCCGCGCGCTGGTGCTGGGCTTCGCGCCGGTGGGCTTCCCGCCCATCGAGGGCATCGCCTTCGCGGACGCGGGAGTGACCTGGAGCAAGGGGACGGAGCCGGTGCTGCAGCGAGGCATCCCGGACCGCTGTCTGGACGCGGCGACGCCGGTTGCCCTGTGCTCGGAACGTGGCCTCTTCACCAGCGTCGGCGTCGGCGCGCGGGTCAACCTCTTCGGGTACTTCATCGTGGAGGTAGATTACGTGAACCCGCTCGACCGTGATCGCGGCTGGCACTGGCAGCTCAGCCTCCAGCCCGGTTTCTGAGCGGCACCCAATCCACCGGAAGCAAGGCCGGAGATCCTCGGGGTCTCCGGCCTTACTCGTTTTCGGGTGGCGCCCGTACGTTCCCGCCATGAATGAAGCTGATCGGGACCCGCGGGAGGCGCGGCGGCGCGCCATCCTCGACTCGGCGGTACGTGCCTTCGCGCAGCACGGCTTCTTCGGGTCACGCATTCGCGACATCGCCGCGGGGGCGGGGGTGGCGGAGGGCACCATCTACCTGTACTTCGGTGGCAAGGACGACCTGCTGGTCACCGCCTTCCGTGAGCGGGTGAACGAGTTCTGCGCCGCGGTGCACAGCATCCTCGCGGAGGAGAGCTCCTTTCCCGAGCGGCTGACGCGCTTCATCGAGCTGCAGTTCGAGGGGATCGAGGAGGATCCCGCGCTCGCCACGGTGCTGCTGGTCGAGTCTCGCCAATCGAGCAGCTTTTACGGGGGGGCGGTACGAGATGTGCTTCGCTCCTACGCCGCCGCGATCGACGAGCTGCTGGAGAGCGGGCGCGCGGAGGGAGCATTCCGCGAGGACGCGGATCTGCCGCTGGCGCGGCGTATGCTCATCGGGGCGCTGGAAGAGATCGAGCTCGAGTGGCTGCTCGGCGACAGGTCGCGGCCGCTCGGGCCCACGGCGCCCACGATGGCGGCGCTCTTCTACCGCGGTCTGGCGCCGATAACGGAAGTGGCCCCGTCTGGACAGGGCGACGGAGCCACGATAAGATAGTCCGGGAGAGTCAGCCACCCACCCCAACCTTCTCGAGAGATGGCAGACATCGACGTGCAGCACGAGTCGGAGCTACCCCCCGACGACTACACCATGGGCGACGTGATCTTCTGGATCGTCGGCATCCTGATGATCCCCCTGGTGCCAATCCTGATGGTGACCTTCCTGACCCCTACCAGCGGAATGTAGCCGAGCGACCCTCCGGCGCGTCCGCCTGCAGCCCGACCAGCAGGCGGGTGAGACGCTCGCGGTCGCCGACCTCGGAGCCCCAGACGCGCCCGCTGCGGAAGACGCGCTCTCCGGAACGCACCGTCACCCGTCCCAGGTCGAGGGTGCGAACCACCATTCCGCCCGCGCCGAGCACGTCGATCCGTACCTCGTGCTCTCCCGGCGGCAGGCGCAGGCGAGCCATCGAGATCTGATCCGGCAGCAGCGACCAGCTCCGGGTGTCCGCCTGCTCCAGCGCGTTCGCCGCCGCGTTGGCGAAGATCCCCGTCAGGAAGCCCAGCACCTCCCCGCCCTTCTTCTCCGCCTTCTTCTCCGCCTCGTTCGCCACCACGTACTTCACCAGCCCGCGCGCCACCATGCGCGCCACGATGTGGGAGCGCTGTGACTCGAGCTCCCGCGCGAAGAGGGAGGAGACATCCTCGACCGGCGGCGCCTCGACCACCTGATCGTCCACCACCACGCGAACGGTGGCCGCGCGATTGGCCTCCAGATGCGCCACCGGCCAGGCGAGCTTGAGCACGTACGCCCCCTCGGCCATCTGGCTCGCCTGCATAAAGGGCGAGGCGTCAAGCGCGGTGCCCCAGGTGGCCTGCTCCGCGAAGTTGCTGATCAACCGGGTGGTGATGCGCGCCGCCGCGGCGGCGATCTCGCCGGCCTCGCCGCTCTCCAGCCCCTCCATCTCCCAGGGGAGGATGGGAACGTAGAGGTCGCGGTGCGCGCGATGCGCCACGAAGCCGTTCTCGATGAGGACCACCAGGTCGCCGGTGCCCGCCGGCTCCGGCTCCGCCGCGGCGGCGGAGGGAAGGGCCCCGCCCTCCATCACCTCCTCGACCCCGAGGAGGCGCGCGAGACGCAGCAGATCGGACCCGAAGTAGGCCGGCGCACCGGCATTCCCCACCGCGGTGCAGGGGGCGAAGGAGCGCTCCGCCTGCCGCAGCGAGACGAGCGCATCATTGCGCTCCCCGGCCGCATCGTAGACCAGCCCGGAGAGATACTGCACGAAGGCGTTCCCCGCGCACTTCCGGCCCGACTCCCGCTCGATGCGAGCAACGTAGGCGCCCGCCTTCCGTGCCTCGACCACCCCACCATCCATCTGCCCCAGCGCCAGATAGTTCAGCATCCGGTAGTAGGGGATCACCGCCATCTCCGCCGGCGAGGGCACGTAGGCAAGCACCTTGTCGTTCAGCAGCAGCGATCCCGCCGCCTCGCGCAGGCTCTTGGTGTAGCGCAGATCCGCCTCCCGCTCCGCCCAGTCGAAGGCGCGGTTGCTCTCCTCGTAGCGGCCGGCGTAGTGCAGCACGATCGCGCTCTGCAGCTGGCGGAGCAGGCGGTCGCGCGCCACCAGCTTCGAGGAGCGGTCGAGCATCTTCAGCGCCTCGTCGTACTCGCCGCGCATGAGGTAGTGGCGCAGCCAGGCATCCCCCTGGTCGAGGGTGCGGCTGGTCAGCGGCGAGCCCGCCGGCAGCGATCCCGGCGACGGGTACGCGGGATACGAGAGCGCAGGCGCGCACGCGGCGAGCGCCGCAGCCAGCCCGAGGGCCGCCGCGGCGCGTCGGACCGGCAGCGCGAGCCGGACTGTTCGAAAGATGCTCATAGGGCCCTCACCCCCTGACCCCCTCTCCCACAAGGGTAGAGGGGGAACTCGACCCTGCAGAACCTCAGCTCCGGTGCCGCGGCAGGATGTGCAGCGCTCCCCTCCCCCGGACTCGGGGGAGGGGGTGGGGGAGGGGGCATGCCGG
>JBPCIT010000135.1:0-13125 GCA_051006015.1 Longimicrobiaceae bacterium | reverse complement strand
GCGACGCTGGATCTGCTCACCGAGTACACCCGCCGCGTGCGCGCCGTCGAGCTGAGCGGTTATCTGCAGCTCCGCAACGCGCTCGGCCGCGAGAACGCCATCACCTATTCGGGCAGCGAGCTGATCTGTCCGCAGGAGGGATCGGGCACGCGGGCGGGAAGCTGTGCGTTTCCGCTGGGGGTGCAGGACCATTTCGAGCCGGGGCTGCCGCGGCTGCCGGTCTTCGGGTTGCGCGTGATCTTCTGATCTGAGCGTGTGAACGTCGCGGAGATCTTCGAGGAGCACCACGAGGCCCTCTTTCGCTACCTGGTGCGCCTCACCGGCGATGAGGACCTGGCGGCGGACGCCACGCAGGAGGCGTTCGTCCGGCTGGTCGAGCGGCCCCCTCCGCACGAGCGGGTGCGTGCCTGGCTCTTTACGGTAGGGACGAACGTGGTGCGCGACGACGCGCGCCTGCGCCGCCGCCGCTTCGAGCTGCTGAGCGGATCGCCCGACCGCGTCCCCGTAGGCGACTCGCCACTGCGGCCGGACGCGGTGCTGGAGAGGGAGGAGCTGCGGCGCTCGGTGCGTGGCGCCATGGAGAGCCTCTCCGAGCGCGACCGCACCCTCCTGCTAATGCGGGAGGAGGGCTTCACCCACCGGGAGATCGCCGATGCGGTGGGGACGACGACGAAATCGGTGGGGAGCATGGTGGCGCGCGCGCTTCAGAAGCTCTCCACCCGCCTGGTGTACGACAAGGAGATCCTGGAATGAACATGACGACCCGGCCCGTTCCCCATCTCACGGAAGGTGAGCTGGTTCAGCACCTGGACGAGGAGCTGAGCGCCGCCGACCGCGAGCGGGTGCTCGCGCACGCCTCGACCTGCGGTGAGTGCGCCGAGCGGCTGTGGGCGCTGCAGGCACACTCCGACTCCTTTGCCGAGCTGGTCGTGCGCCTGCCGGTCCCGCAATACGGGGAGCTGCGCCGCGCCCGTACCCTTGCCGCCATGAGTCGTGCGGAGGCACAGACTCTGGCGCGACGCAGGTCGGGAGCGCGCTGGCCGCTGCGCGCGGCGGCGAGCATCGCCGTGATCTTCGCCGCGGCCTTTACGGTCGAGCCGGTGCGCGCATGGGTAGCGGAGCGGTGGGAGGAGCTCGCCTCTGCGATGCATGCCGAGCACCCCACCGCGTCGGCGGCTCCGGAGAGCGCCCGGGAGGAGAGCCCGCTGATCGCCTTCCAGCCGACAGGCGAGGTGTTCCTGCTCGAGCTGCGGCATCCCCAGCGGCGCGGGACTGTCACCATGCGCGTTGCCGACGTGCCCCACGCCACTGCGCAGGTGGTGGGGCAGCGGGCGGAGGACGTGCTGGTGCTGCCGAACGGAATCCGCGTCGAGAACGCGGCCGATGCGTCCGCGGATTATCTTCTCACGCTCCCCGCCGGGCTACGCCTGGTTCGGCTGCGGCTGGGAAGCGCGCCGGAGATCACCCTTCCGCTCGAGAATCTCGCGTCGCAGACGCTGGTATTCGATCTCGCCAGAGGCCGCTTACTGCAGTGATGCAGGCGCGCGCCGCCGAGCTCGCGCCCTTCCCTCCAGCCTCCGTACTCCTACGCCTTCCTGCGCGGCGGGAACAGATCGCGTCGGTGGGTCGTATCACCGCGCGTCGTTTCCCCTCGAAACTCAACCAGGAAGGTTCTGTTGACCAGAGTGCAATCCGCCGCACCGGTTCTCCTGCTCCTGCTCGCCGCGGCGGGCGCCTGCGCGCCAGCGTCGCCCGCGGTGGTGCCTGCGCCCGACGCCGCGGCCGCCGCCAGGCCGATCGCCGCCGGAGCCACCTCGCCGCAGATCACCGCCGACGACATGCGGGTTCGCGTGGGGCTGCTCGCCCATGATTCGATGCGTGGCCGCGAGGTGGGTACCCCGGAGAAGCGCAAGGCCGCCGACTACCTGGCTGCCGAGATGGCCCGCCTGGGACTTCGGCCGGCGGGGGAGAACGGGACCTTCTTCCAGACCGTTCCCCTGGAGCGACGCACCACGCGCATGCAGGCGCAGGTGCAGGCGGCGAGTGGGGCGTGGGAGGTCACTCCCGTGGAGATGGTGCCGGTCTCCGGCCTCGGCGGCCTGCCGGCGACCTCGCGCACCGAGGGTGAGGGGGAGATCGTCTTCGGCGGCTACCTGGCGGATCCCACGGTGGGCAGCCAGGAACTCACCGCCCAGCAGCTTTCGGGCGCCGTGGTGATCGTCCGTCTCGGAACGCCGCCCGGTGTCGATCCGGCGGCGGCTCGCCCACGCGCGGCGATCGGCTCGCTCTTCGCTCCGACGGGCGCCGCCTCGGCGGTGCTACTGGTCGCCGAGGGGAGCGTCGCCGACTTCTGGAAGCACGCGTCGGATGTCGCGCCCAAGGGGGTGGTGGCGCTGCGGCAGGGTGCGGCGGCGTCAACGCGTGCGGCACCCGTCTTCCTGATCACGCCGGAGGCCGCAGCGCGGCTGCTCGGCGCCTCCCTGGAGGATGCCCGCGCTCCCCGCACCGGGCTGGGGAGCTTCCGCTACCAGCTCACCCACACCGCGGAGCAGGTGGAGGACCGCAACGTGGTTGCCGTGCTGCCGGGCTCCGATGCCGCCCGCCGCGGCGAGTACATGACGCTGGGCGCCCACTACGACCATGTGGGGGTTGGAACGCCGGTGAACGGCGACTCGATCTACAGCGGCGCCGACGACAACGCCTCCGGAACTTCCGCGCTGCTCGAGGTGGCGGAGTACTTCGCCCACCGGCCGCCGGTGGAGCGGCCGGCACGCTCGATCCTCTTCATCTGGCACGCGGCGGAGGAGGCGGGGCTGCTGGGATCCGAGCACTTCACCGACAATCCCACCGTGGCGCGCTCGGCGATGGTGGCCCACGTCAACATCGACATGGCGGGCCGTAACAGTCCGGACTCGCTGCTCGTGGTGGGATCGCGCCGGCTCTCGACGGAGTACGGTCAGCGGGTCGAGGCGGCGAATGCGGGCCTCTCTCAGCCGTTCGTCCTGGACTACACCTTCGATGCGCCGAATCACCCGGAGATGCTCTACTGCCGCTCGGACCACTGGAACTTCGCCCGCTACGGCATCCCGGTGGTCAAGCTCGGCTCGGGCCTCCACGACGACTACCACCAGCCCTCCGATACGCCCGAGAAGATCGAGTATGAGAAGCTCGCACGGGTGGCGCAGCTCACTGCGTCTCTGACCGAGACAGTCGCGAACCAGCCGCAGCGCCCGCGCGTCGATCAGCGCGTGCCGCCGCTGGGTACGCCCTGCCAGTGACGGCACTCACGCCCTGACCCCCTCTCCCGGACGCGGGAGAGGGGGAGTTGTTCGGTGCAAGGGGAAGCGTCGAGCCCGCTCCCGGAATGCGGACGGGCCTTTAGCGGGTGAGGGCTCGCAGCGCCTCAAGCAGCCGATCCACATCCTCGGTGGTGACGTACGGCGCCAGTCCGGCGCGTAGGAGCCCTCCCCGCTCGGCGAGCCCCAGCCCCTGCACCACGGTCGAGGCGTAGAAATCCCCCTCCCAGACGCTGATTCCCTCCTCACTGAGACGAGCGGCCACCTCGCGCGGCGTGTATCCGCGCAGGTTGAATCCCACGGTGGGGGTGCGGGCTGTTCCCGCGGGCGGTCCGTAGATCCGCACACCCGGGATCTCCTGAAGACCATCGAGTAGGCGCGAGAAGAGCGCCATCTCCTGCCGCTCGATCAACCGCATCGCGCTCTCGATGGCCGGGCGCTCTCCCTCCGCCGCGGCGTGCGGGGCGAGGCTGGCGATCCACTCCACCGCGGCCGCCGTTCCGGCAATCCCCTCATGGTTCAGCGTCCCGGTCTCCCAGCGCTCGGGGGCGGTGTCCAGCGCGGGCGGAACCTTGAAGGGGCGGAAGCGCTCCAGGTGCTCCTGCCGACCCCAGAGCACCCCAACGTGCGGCCCGAAGAACTTGTAGACAGAGCAGGCAACCCAGTCGCACCCCATCTCCTGCACGTCCAGCAGCCGGTGCGGAGCGAAGTGCACCGCGTCCACGAAGCAGAGGGCGCCCACCTCCCGCGCCAGCCGCGCGATCTGCCGCACGTCGGTGATCGTGCCGACCGCGTTCGACGCGTAGCCCACCGCGACCAGCCGGGTGCGCGGTCCGATGCTGCCGCGCAGCACGTCGAAGTCCAGCGTGACGCTCTCTGGATCGAAGGGGACGGTGCGTACCGTCATCCCCCGCTCCTCGGCCACCCGCACCCAGGGCGCGATGTTGGCCTGGTGGTCGAGCGTGGTGACCACCACCTCGTCGCCGGCGCCCCACTCGGCCCCCAGCGCGCGGGAGAGGGCAAAGGTGAGCGTCGTCATGTTCGCGCCGAAGACGATCTCGCGCGGAGAGGGGGCGTTCAGAAAGGCGGCCATTCGCTCGCGTGCCCTCCAGATCATCGCGTCCGTCTCGATGCTGGCCGGAAAGGCGCCGCCGGTGTTGGCGTTGTGCAGCGCCAGATACTCGGCGATCGCGTCGATCACCACCCGCGGCACCTGTGTGCCGCCGGGAGCGTCGAAGAAGGCGGGTGTACGGCCGTTCACCTCGCGCTGCAGGGCGGGGAAGTGCCGGCGGATCTGCTCTACCAGCTCCTCGGAGAAGACGGTCATCGGGAGAATCCCGGCTCAGGGGCGAAAAAAGCGGGCGAAGAAGAGGCTTTCTTCTCCGCCCGGATCAACTGTGCTTCCGACTCGTGCGCGGCGGCCGGTGGCCGCTCCGGCTCAGGGGATGGCCCAGAACCCTTCCAGTGCCGAGCCGTCGGGGCTCTCGCGCAGCTTCTCGAAGGCGCGGTTGCGGATCTGCCGGATGCGCTCGCGGGTCACGCCGAGCAGGGTGCCGATCTCCTCGAGCGTGCGCTCCTCCCCCTCGTCCAGGCCGTAGTAGAGATAGAGGATCTTGCGCTCGCGCTCGGTGAGGTACTTGTCGAACATCCGCTCCAGGAACTCGCGCCGCGCCTGCGATTCGACCTCACCCTCGATCTCCTCGGCCTCGGCGCCCGCGAAGCGCTCGCCGAAGGAGGAGGAGTCGCGGTCTCCACGGTCCAGCGGCGCGTCCAGCGAGAGCTCGCTCGCTGCGACGCGGCGTAGCGCACGGATCGTCTCGATCGGCTCGCCCATCTCGCTGGCGATCTCCTGATCGGTGGGCGACCGTCCGAGCACCTGGGTGAGCGCCGTATCCGTGCGCGAGAGGCGTACGAGGTTCGAGTTCTGGTTCAGCGGGATGCGAACCGAGCGGGTCTGCTCGGCCAGCGCCTGCAGCACCGTCTGCCGGATCCACCACACCGCGTAGGAGATGAACTTCACACCCTTGTCGGGATCGAACTTCTTCACCGCCTTGAGCAGCCCCTCGTTGCCGATGCACACCAGCTCCGCGAGGCCGAGACCGCGCCCCTGATACTTCTTCACATACGAGATGACGAACCGCAGATTCGCCGTGACCAACCGCTCCGCCGCCTGCTTGTCTCCCGCGCGTGCGCGGCGGGCGATCTCGCGCTCGACGGCGGGGTCATCGATTAGGGGATACTTTTCAACGTCGTGCAGGTACTGGTCGAAGGAATCGAGGGCGCGGGAGCTGAAAAACATAGTTCGGCTCGTTCAGAGGGGGAAACAACAAGGGCAGCGAGCCTCGTCGGTGTGCGACGCCCGCTGCCTTCGGAATCCGGATTGAGAGGATCGTCCCCGGCTGTTTGGATCATAACCAGCAGAATATATAGCGCGGTGGCCGAAAAAGTCAAACCCTACCTCTCCATCCATGTCGGTGCGCGGGTTCGAGGGGTAATAGTATACGATGGGTGCTTATGTTCCGTGCTTCGGTACCAGGTCGGCCCCCGCCCCCTCGCGGATTCCCTCCACCTGCCGCTTGATTCCGGCCAGTGTGCGCCCCGCCACCTGGTGGATGAAGATCGGGCCGATGATCCACTCCGCGATGCGCCGGCGGGCGAAGCCGGGAAGCGGCCAGCGCGGGCCCGAGTCCCACTCGTGGACGATTTCGACGCGGGTGATCCCCTCGCGCTCCTCGTGGAAGCGCCACTCCACGAGCATTCCGGTGGTGATCCCATCCACGTGCCGATAGATGACGGCGGGGCGCTCCTCGTCCAGCTCCATCTCCGAGACCCACCAAACCGGGTAGGCGAGCGGTCCGAAGGCCCGCCGGGCAGCCATCTCGACCCGTCCGGTCGCGAATCCATCCTTGCGCTGGAAGCGCACCCAGCGGTAGTGCGGCAGGATCTGCGGCCAGCGCTCGACGTCGGCGCCCGCGCGCAGGCAGGCCGCGAGCGGCGCCCGCATTCGTATCTCGTTGAAGGTGTACATGGTCAGCCGGGAATGAAGTCGGGGTCCGCCTCAATGCTGCGGCAGAAGGCTGCGATCAGCCGCGCGGCCGCGTCGAGGTCCTCGAGGGCGACGAGCTCGTTCGGGGAGTGCATGTAGCGGTTGGGAATGGAGATCAGGCCGGTAGCCACGCCCGCCCGCGAGAAGTAGATGTGGTCGGCGTCGGTGAAGCTGTTGCCGGGCTGCGCCTGGATGGTGAAGGGGATGCCCTCGGCTTCGGCCACGCCAGCGATGCGCTCGAAGACGCGCGGATTGCTCGCGGAGCCGCGGGCGAGCACCGGACCGCCGCCGAGCTTGTGCTCGCCCAGCTCGCGCTTCTCCATCCCCGGCGAGTCGGTGGCGAAGGTGACGTCCACCACCAGCGCGACCTGCGGCTCGAGGCCGAAGGCGAGCGCGCCCGCGCCGCTGCCATGGTGGCCGATCTCCTCCTGCGTCGTGGCGGCGGCGGTAACGCGCGCGCCGGGACGCTCCCCCTCCGCGAGCAGCCGCAGCGCCTCGAGCACCACGAAGGCGCCGATGCGGTTGTCCACCGAGCGGGAGGCGATCAGCCCGCTCCCCAGCTCGACGAGCCGCGCGTCCAGCACTGCGGCATCGCCGATGCGCACGCCACGCTCCTGAGCCGCCGCGCGGTCGCGCGCGCCGATATCGATCCACAGGTCGGTGAGCTTCGTCGCCTTCTCCTTCTCGTCGGGCTTCAGCAGATGGATCGGCTTCTTCCCGATCACGCCCAGCACATCGCCGTCGCGCGTCAGGATACGCACCCGCTGCGCGACGAGCACCTGGGCGTCCCATCCTCCGATCCCCTTGAAGTAGAGGAAGCCCTCCTCATCGACGTGGGTGATCATCAGGCCGATCTCGTCGATGTGCCCGACGAGCATCACGTGCGGGGAGCCCTCCGGATTCAGGGTCGCGGTCGAGTTGCCGTTGACGTCCACCGCAGTGGCGTCTGCAAAGGCGGCTGCTTCTTCGCGCCAGATGCGTGCGGGGGCGGTTTCGAAGCCGGAGGGGCCGGGGGTGTCCAGCAGCTGCTTGAGGAAGGCGAGGGAGGCGTCGGTCATGGGTTCTCGGTGCGTTCCAGGCCGGCGCGACGGCGCGCCACCTCCGGCGTGTATGCGTGGTAGAGGTGCTTGACGAGCACCTCGGCGGCGTAGACCTCCGGCGGAAGCTCCTCGAGCGCGGCGAGCGCGCGTAGCGCCTCGGCCTGCCGTGGGGTCAGCGAGAGAGTAAAGGACTCGTTGGGCATGGGTGGTCAGAGAGCTCCTTCCTCCCGCAGTGCCGCGGGGACACCCTCATGGACGGTCGGGTACTGCAGCACCACCCCCAGCTCCTCGCGCATCCGGCGGTTGCTGCAGCGGCGCGCGGCGACGCGCCGCTCGAAGGCGCTCTTGGTCAGCTCATGGCGGATGTCCTGCCGGTCGGCCGGGGGAGGCAGAGGCAGGGAGAGCAGGTTGGCGGTCAGCTCGGCGTACTCGCGGCCGGTGACCGGTTGGCTGTCGCAGAGCAGGTAGATCTCACCCGCCCGGCCCGCGCGCCAGGCGGCGATCAGCCCGCTCACCAGATCGTCCACGTGGATGCGCGAGACCCACTGCGTCTCGTCGTCCGAGCGCGTGTACGCGCCGGTCTCCAGCCGCTCGCGCAGGGTCCGGCCGGGGCCGTAGATGCCCGGTACCCGGCAGATCCGCGCCGGGAAGCCACGCTCGCGGAAGAGATCGAGGTAGATCTCCTCCGACTCCACCCGCGCCTGACCGAGCGGCGAGGAAGGTTTGACGGGGGTCTCCTCGTCCGTCCACTCGCCCTCGCGCCGCCCGTAGACGGAGGTGCTGCTCAGGTACACCAGCGCCTGGAGCGGCGCCTCCGTTAAGGCGGCGGCGAGGTTGCGGGTGCCCCATACCGTGTAGCGATCCACGTCGATCCGCTGCGGCCGGACGAGATCGAAGATCACGTCCGGCTCCCACTCCGCGAGTGGCGGGAGGGTAGCAGGCTCCATCACCTCCGCCAGCATCGGGTGGGCCCCGGCGGCCTCGATCTCCGCGAAGCGGTCCGGGGTGCGGGTGGTGCCCGCCACCGCCACGCCCTCCCGCGCGAGCGTGCGCGCCAGGCGCAGCCCCACGTAGCCGCAGCCGAGGATGAGCGCGCGCGTCTCGCTCACCCTCTCCTCCCCGCGCTGTACGCCGGGGCGGCGATCTCCAGGAACTGCAGGAGGATGCGGTGCGTCAGTCCCCAGATCACGTAGCCTCCGTAGCCGAGCGCGGGGAAGCGGAGCGGTTCGCCGGCTCCGTACTCATAGAGGTGCTCGAGCGCGGCGTCGGGCTGGAGCAGCTCGCGGATCGGGATCCACACGGTCGCCTCGACCTCATGATTGGGAATCGCAGGGGTGCCAGGGGGTACGGAGAATACGAATGGAGACACCACGATTTGCAGGGTCTGCGTACCGGGCTGGACCTCGTCCAGCGCGCCGAGTAGGGTGCCGGTGGCACGGAGATCGACCGCCACCTCCTCACACGTCTCCCGCACGGCCGTGGCGACGGCGTCGGGATCCTCAGGGTCACTCCTCCCCCCGGGAAAGGCCATGTGGCCCGACCAGGGGTCGCCCGCGAAGACGGTGCGCTTGATCAGCAGGAGTTCCAGATCGCCCGGTTCCGGCCGCACAACCAGTGCCACCGCCGCGCGGCGAACCCCGGCCTCCGGCGGGACGGTGACAACGGGCAGCCGCTGGAGCTGCTCGTGCAGCGCCTCGATGCGCGGATCGGTCAATCGCGGGTCCGATCGATGGTGGCTGCTCTTGCCCGTGTCGGGCCCGCAGGTTATCACATTCGCTGCGGCCCTGCAACGTGCCGGCGGCACCACACGCGTCCCGGAGAGCCGCGGCCCCACGGAAGGAAGACTCTCATGGTGCGACTCGACGAGATACGGGATGCCGCACGTGGCATCGCCGGCGAGCTGATGCTCACCCCCTGCACGCGCTCCGAGGTGTTCGCCGACTGCTTCGAGGGGCAGCTCTGGTTCAAGCTCGAGAACCTGCAGCGCACCGGCTCCTTCAAGGAACGCGGGGCGCTGAATCGGATGCTCGCCATCCCCGCTGCCGAGCGCGCTCACGGGGTCATCGCGGCGAGCGCCGGCAACCACGCGCAGGGGGTCGCCTGCCATGCGACGCGGCTGGGCATCCCCTCGACCATCGTAATGCCGGAGCGGTCTCCGCTCATCAAGGTCTCGAACACCCGGCGCTTCGGGGCGCGCGTGGTGCTCCACGGCCGCAACTACGATGAGGCTCTCGAGGAGGCGCTCCGCCTGCGCGACGCGGAGGGGGCGACGCTGGTGCACGCCTTCGACGACCCGCAGGTGATCGCGGGGCAGGGAACGATCGGCCTCGAGCTGCTGGACCAGGTCCCGGAGCTGGAAGCCGTGGTCGTCCCGGTCGGCGGGGGCGGGCTGATCGCCGGCATCGCAACCGCCCTCAAGGAGCTGCGGCCGGAGGTGCGGGTGATCGGCGTGGAGGCTGCCGCGGTTCCTGCGGCGCTGCGCGCTCGCGAGGCGGGCGAGCTGGTGACCATCCCCGCGGGAGAGACGATCGCCGAGGGGATCTCCGTGCGCCGCATCGGCGAGCTCCCCTTCGCGCACATCGAGCGTTATGTGGACGAGCTGGTCACGGTGGATGAGGAGGAGATCGCCAGCGCGGTGCTCCTCCTCCTCGAGCGCGAGAAGACCGTCGCGGAGGGGGCCGGGGCGGCGAGCCTGGCCGCCCTGATCTATGGCCACGTCCCGGCGGTCACCGGCCGCAACGTGGTGGTGGTGATCGGCGGGGGCAACATCGACGTCAATCTCCTATCGCGGATCATCGATCGTGGGTTGATCAAGGACGGGCGCCTGGTCCACCTGCGGGTGCGTGTGGAGGATCGCCCGGGTGCGCTTGCCGCGCTGACGGCGCTGCTCGCCGAACGGGGCGCCAACGTTCTAGAGCTGGACCACCGCCGCGGTATGCGCGGGCTCTGGCTGACGGAGGCCGAGGTGGCGTTGCGCCTCGAGACGCGCGGCCGCTCCCACGTGCGCGAGCTGGTCGCCGCCCTGAACGAGCAGGGCTACGCGGTGCGCGAGGAGTAGATGGCCAGCGGCCGGGGCCGGGCCGCGCTGCGCCAGCGGATCCTCGAGCGGGACGGATACCGCTGCGTCTACTGCGGACAGCACTATCCCGGCGATCACCTCACGCTGGACCACGTCGAGCCGCGGCTGCGTGGCGGCGACTGGTCGGAGGGGAATCTGGTGTCCGCCTGCTGCGACTGCAACGCGCGCAAAGGCTCGCTCCCCGCCTGGGCTTTCCTTGCCGACCACCCGGGGGAGCGCGCGAATTTCCTGCGCCTCGCCGGGGGAGTATGGCCCCGGCTGCGGCGCGCCATCGAGCAGGCGGCTTGCCGAAAATCGAATTCTTGATTATCGTGCGTGCGGGTGAATATCTGCTCGCACCGCTCTCGCCCGCTTGCGACCAGCCACGAGTCCCGCTTTTCCGGGATCTTCCCGCCGGGTAGCACTCACTCGACTGATCTTCCTGATGCTGGCGGGACCCTCGGCGCTCCTGCCGGGTAGACCCGCAGGACGCTCATCTCCAGCTCCGGTCCCAACCTCACAATCCCCGATGCCGTCGACGCTTGGCCTGCGCCACCTCCGCTTCCTCACGCTCCTCCTCCTCCTGGTGGCGGCAGGGTGCAGCCGCATCCATTCCACGGAGTTCAGTCACGACATCGACGAGCTCTTGACGGACGGCCGGAGCTTCGCTGCGGAGCTGGCCACACGTCCCGCGGACCGGCTGAGCGATGAGGAGGTGATCGCGCTGGGCTACCTCGAGCGCGCGCGGCTGGGGCTCGGCAGCCCCTTCCGGCTGGTGGCCTACGCCGTCCGGGATCCGCGCCTTCAGCCGGGGCAGCGGGAGAGGCTCGCGTACGCGGTGCTCGCGCACACTCTCGACAGGCGAGGCTACCAGGTGAGCCCCGAGGTGCTCGACCGGATCCGGCTGGCCGAGGTGGCGGCAGGGGTGCAGTCGGGCCGGTATCACCTGCAGTTGATGGAGCAGGTGATCGAGCGCGCCCCCACGCCGCGCAGCGGAGAGCGGGCGATTCGCCTGGGGTATCAGCTGGCGGAGGCGGAGCGGACGCTGGAGGGTGTCCCGGCAGGGGCGGTCGCGCACGCGGCTGCGCTGATCGCTGACCGCTACAAGGCGAGGCAGGACGCGGCCGATCTGCTGCGCGCCGCCGCGTCGGCCGGGTCGGATCCGCTCGTACTGCTCGAGGAGTGGCGACGGCAGCTACGCTTCGTCGTAGAGCAGCCTGCTCTCCTCCCGCTCTCCGCGCGTGAGGAGATCGCCGAGGGTAGGACGGGGATCCAGGTTGCGCTCGGGATCCGGCGGCTGGCGCAGCGGCTGAGCGCGCCCGTGCTACACGCGCGATCGGGATACGGGGCTGGACCCGATGCGACCGATCGGGAGTCGTGGCTGCGGCCGGAGGTCGCTACCCGTCTGGCTGCGCTGGCGGCGGCGTACGACTACCCGCCGCAGGCGCCGGTGGCGGTGGCGGTCGCCATCAATCGTGAGGCGCTGCTCGCGCGTCCGGACCTGGAGCGCTGGCAGCGCACCGAGCGCCTTCGCTTCGCGAATGAGGCGTGGAACGAAGAGCGCCTGGTGGCCGGCGCGGCGCAGCTCCGCGCTTCGGGTGCGGGCGCCGGGCCGCGCCTGCCGCTGATCGCGATGCAGACCGCCGTCTTCCTGCGGAGCTGGAACCAGGAGGAGCCCTGGGTCGCTGGCGACCCCGCCCCCGCGTCGAAGGAGCTCGAGGCGCGCTTCGGATTGGCCGAGCTGCTCTTCGACGAGGAGGTGCCGGAGCACTGGCGGCCGTACTACCGGCGGGTGCTGGGGCGGGCGCTGGGCGACCTGCAGCGGGTACTGCCCACCGCCTCGCTCCGCGGGCTGACGGTACGCGTCGGCAAGCTGGGACCCGAGGCACGCGCGCTCGCGCTGCACGATCCCGGTACCCGCACCATCGTGCTTCCACCGCACACCGCCGCCGGCACGCTGGCGCACGAGATCGCGCACGACCTGGATTGGCAGCTTGCGCGGCGCCGCTACGGCAGGCGCGGCGGGTACGCCACCGACATGGCGGTGCGGCAGCGCTCCGGCGACCGGCTCGCGACCTCGCTGAGCGGTCTCGCTGCCTCGCTGCTGCGCGAGGGGAGCGACAGCGTTACCGCGCCGCATGACGTTCGGCCCGCGGAGGTCTTCGCGCGCGGCACGGACTGGTTCGTCGCCGCGGCACTGGCACGTGAGGGGCGAATGGGCGGCTATCTCACCTCCTTCCAGGACGCCGCGATCACCGGCTACGGCACCACGCGGAGCCCCGACGGCGGCGGGCAGACGGTGCCCTCCCTCTTTGCGATCCTCGACCACATGGCGCCGGTGGTGCCGGAGACTCGCCAATGGGCGCTCGACGGCTACGGACCCGCCCGCATTCGCACCGCGAAAGAGATGGCGCGCGCCATCTTCACCGCCGGTGCGAATGCGTCGCCCGACGAGCGCTTCGCGGCGGTCGAGCAGGCGCGTGACCGCGCGCTGCAGTCGCTCAGCGTTGCCGCCTGCCGCACCTCCGCTACGGAGGACACGCGGCGGCTGATCGCGATGCGTCACGAGGTGATCCGTGCCGCCGCCGCCGCCGCGGCGGGGGGCGCAGCGAACGAAACCGCGCGTGGCCCCTCCACGGGTCTCTTTTCGCGCGGCGGAGCTGCAAGGTGGCTCGCCTGCCGGGT
>JBPCIT010000134.1:0-4980 GCA_051006015.1 Longimicrobiaceae bacterium | reverse complement strand
CCGGTCGCAGCGGGACAGGGGAAGCGCCGGCCAAGGTCCACCCTGAAGAGCACCCGCGCCGAGCGAACCCCGCCTACATACCAGCTGTCGGCCGTCTGCGGAGGCTCGGGCGTGAAGATGAAGGTCTGAGGTCCCTCGGCGATCGTCTGCGCCAGCGTGGTGTCCGGCCGCGACGCCGGGTGCACCGTCGTGCGTAGCGTCATGCGCCGCAGCTGGAATCGCGCCGGAGAGCCGTTCACGGTGACTACGACCCCAGGGAAATCTGCCGCCGCCATCGCCTCCACCGTCAGGGAATCGAGTGCGAAGGAGAGCGTGTCACGCGGGAGATCGTCGCCAGGCGGCCAGGTCACCTGCGAGAGGAGCTGGCCGCGGGTGCCGCCCGGAACGCTCCAGGGAATCTGCACCCCTGTCGTGTCCGTCGCCCGCTGCCAGGATACCGAGGCGGGATCCCACGGCTCGGCGAGGCTCCAGAGCTGGAACTGAACCTCACCGGCGGCTGCGCTCGCCGCTGTATCGACCGGCGCCACCAGCTGACCGGCGCCGTAGACGAACACCGAATCCGTCTGCGAGACGCCGCCGACGCTGTAGGTCACGGAGGTCGGAAATCCGGTGAAGCGCGCGAGCGAATGCGCGATCAGCCCCTCGTCGAACCGATCCGCGACCAGGAGGTATCCCGCATCGCGAGGGCTGGTGTATCCGGTGAAGCGGCCGATCTCCTGCAGAAAGGCGCCGACCGGAAGCTCCAGCACGTGCGTCGCCGCGCGCGTACCACGCGGGAAAAGATCCTCTCCGGGGGCCGTGGGCAGCTCGTCACGGCAGGCGGTGACGAAGAGAACTACAAAAGCCGCGAGGAGCAGCCCCGCGCGGCTGGAAGAGCGTTGCATCACAAGATCACCGATGGTGCTAAATAACGTGATTGCCGTCGTGAACACCGTCACATATACCAGCGAGACGGGATTATGTTGCCTCGGCGGGAGAATACAGCCGCGGCAGCCGCGCCGTGAGGCCGGTCAGAACCTCATAGGAGATCGTGCCGCAGCGCGCCGCCACCTCATCGAGTGTGATCTCCTCCGCCCCATCGTTTCCGATCAGCGTCGCCACCTCTCCAACTCCCACCTCCGGCAGTCCGGTGAGGTCAGCGACGCTCACGTCCATGCTGATCCTGCCGACCAGCGGGACGCGGCGACCAAGGAGCAGTGCACTCCCGCCCGCGGGGGCAAGAGCGCGGCGCAGGCCGTCGCCGTAGCCGATCGCGAGCGTTCCCCACCGTTCCAACCCGCCGGCAACGTACGTGGCACCATAGCCGACGGTGGTACCCGGCGGCACCTCCCGCACGAGCACCACTCGCGCCCGGACGGAAACGACAGGCTCAGGCTGCAGCTCCGCTCCTGCCGTGCCACCGTACAGGAAGATTCCGGGGCGGACGAGATCCCACCTGCGCCCGCGAACGCGCAGCGCCCCGGCGCTATTCGCGGTGTGGATCAGCCGCCGCGGTTCGCCTGCGGGCTCGGCGGGGAGGCCGGCGAGCGCCTGCTCGAAGCGCTCGCACTGCAGTTCGGTCGGGCGGAGATCCGGCTCGTCCGCGGAATGGAAGTGCGTGAAGCACCCCTCCCACCGCAGCCGTCCGGCCGCGCGCCGCATCACCTCCGCTCCCCACAGCGCCGCCTGGTGCCAGGCGAAGCCGGCGCGCCCGATGCCGGTGTCGACCTCGGTGTGGAAGCCGAGCTGCCGGCCCGCTCGTGTCCCCGCCTCCGCCCACAGCTCCACCGCGTCTATGTCGGAGAGGCAGAGGGTGAGATCCGCGTCGGCGGCGCGATCGTACTCGGAGGGTGGCGACGGAGAGAAGACCAGGATTCGTCCCGTCCACCCACTCCCACGCAGCCGCTCTCCTTCGGCCACCGCCGCGACACCAAACGCAAAGAGCGCCCCCTCGGGGAGCGCCTGCGCGAGCGCGGCTGCGACCCGTTCCATGCCAAGGCCGTACGCATCGGCCTTGACCATCGGGACGAGCCGCACGTCGGGGCCGGCAGCACGCTGCACCTGGAGGGCGTTTCTGCAGAGAGCGTCGAGGTCGACCTCGACCCACGCACGCGACCGGAGAGCGGTTGACGGGCAAGTCACAGACGGTATAGTATAGGCTGACCGTGAATCCCACGCAAGCCGATCTGCCGCCGCCACCTCCGTCCGCGGATGGAGCACTCGACCATGCTCTTCTGCTGGTCGAGTTCCTCCGCGCCCGGTGCCCGTGGGACGCCGCCCAGACTCCCCACTCCCTCCAGCGACACCTGCTCGAGGAATCACACGAGGTCGCTGACGCGATCACCCTGCGCGACGATTCGGCGCTGGCCGACGAGCTCGGCGATCTGCTGCTCAACCTCGCCTTCCAGATCGTGCTCGCGGAGGAGCGGGGCGCCTTCGACCGTGCGCAGGTGGTGAGTGGCCTCGCAAGCAAGATCGCCCGCCGCCACCCGCAGCTTTTCGGCCTCGGCGATGCCGAACCCTGGGAGAGCATCAAGGCGCGCGAGCGGAGGGAGCGGCAGCGTGCCGATGGAGCTGGCAGCCTGCTTGCCGGCGTGGGCGACGGGCCGGACCCGCTGCTCCGGGCACAGCGAATCCAGGAGCGTGTCGCCCGCGTCGGATTCGACTGGCCGGATCCAGGCGGGGCGCTCGACAAGGTGCGCGAGGAGGTCGAGGAGGTGGCGGCAGACCTCGAGAGCGGCAGGGCTGAGACGCTCGAGGAGGAGCTGGGAGATCTTCTCTTCTCGGTGGTGAATCTGGCGCGGCTGGCCGGCGCTCATGCTTCGGTGAGTTTGGCACGGGCGAACGCGAAGTTCTCCCGCCGCTTCGCTGCGCTCGAGGGGTTGGCAGCCGCGCGCGGAATCGTGCTGACGGACGCCGGACTCGAGCTGCTCGACCAGCTCTGGGATGAGGCGAAGCGAGCGGAGAGGGAGGCGCCATGACGCTGCGCACGCGCATCGCGCTGGCGCTGCTGGTGATCACCGGCGTTCTGGTCGCGCCGGCAGTCTACGCTCTCACCTCCCTGAGCACGCTCGAAAGCATCGCGAGCGACCTGCGCACGGGACAGGCGGCGAGCCTGCGGCACCTGGGTCAGCTGCGCACCTCGCTCGTCGCGGCCGAGAACCAGCAGCGCAGCTACTTCGTGCTGGGACTCGGTATGGACCCGCAGCGTGCACAGGCGCTCCAGCGGGTGGAAGCCCACCGCAGGGATGTCGAGCAGGCACTCGCGGATCTGACGGCGGCCGATCATGCTGCTGCGACCACGCGCGCGCAGGGGGAGTGGGCGCGAGTCAACCACGCGATCGAACGCGAGCGGGAGCTGATCGAGGCTGGCGAGGGCGCGGCGGCGGAGGCCTTCCGCTTCGAGGAGGTGAACGAGGCGTTTTTCGCCATGAACGCCGCCCTCGAGCCTATCGGCACCGCCATCGAGCAGGCGGGGCAGCGGCAGGTCGAGAGCGCCGAGCGCGTCGCTGCTCGGGCGGCGACCATTGTTTTCATCGCGGTGGGTATCGCTTTGCTGCTTGCGCTGCTCATCGCCGCCGTGCTCACCCGCAGCCTGCTGCGTCCCATCGACGAGCTCCGTCAGGCGATGGCGGTCGTTGCCGGGGGCGACTTCAATCCGCAGGTGGCGATCTCTCCTAACCGGAAGGATGAGCTGGGGGATCTCGCGCGCTCCTTCGAGCGGATGACGGAGCAGCTCGCCGAGCTCGACCGCCTCAAGGCCGAGTTCATCTCGATTGCGTCGCACGAGCTGAAGACCCCGCTGAGCGTGATCCGCGGCTACGTCTCGCTGCTGCTGGAAGGCATCTACGGGGAGATTGCGCCGGAGCAGCGCAAGCCGCTCGCCTCGGTGATCGACCAGACCGACCGCCTGGGGCGGCTCGTGCAGCAGCTTCTGGACATCAGCCGCTTCGAGGCCGGTGGCGGGCGTCTGGATCTCCGGCCGGTGGACCTGAGAGAGTTCCTGTCGGGCCTTGCGAACAGCTTCGACGCCCTCGCGCTGCAGAACGCCACTCGCTTCACGGTCGAGGTGGCCGAGACGCTCCCGGCCACCATCATCGCCGACCCGGAGCGGCTCAACGAGGTGGTGGGCAACCTGCTCTCGAACGCGTTCAAGTTCACGCCTCGGGGCGGCGAAATCCGCCTGCGAGCGGCGGCGACCGATGGGCGTGTCGTCTTCGAGGTGGCGGATACCGGGATCGGCGTTCCGGCCGATAAGCTCCCCCGCATCTTCGAGAAATTCTTTCAGGTCGAGAACGAAGCTCAGCCGCGCTCCGTCGGCTCCGGCCTCGGCCTGGCGATCGCGCGGGAGATCGTCGAAGCCCATGGAGGCACAATCACTGCAGACAGTCAGCTGGGGCGGGGCACCACCTTTCGCGTGCTCCTGCCGCAGACGCCGCCGGTGGCGAACGACTGAAGCTACCTACCGGACCTGAGAGACGAGATGCAGCGGATTTCCGCCTTGCTCCTGCTGGCGCTCCTGCCGGCCTGTGCGCACCTGCGCGGGACGGATGTCCAGGCGCGCCAGAGAGCCGATCTCTGGACAGACGCGCACCTGGCGTTCCACGCCGAGGACTTCCGGCAAGCGCGGACGACCTTCCGCCGACTCGCGGATGATTTCCCGAGAACCGACGAGGGGCGGGAGGCGCTCTTTTACCTTGGCGCTGTGAGTCTGGATCCGCGAAATGCGGAGTGGAACCCGGAGCAAGCGACGCAGCTGCTGCGGGATTACCTCGCGCTGGATACCTCGCGTGCGGTGATCCACCGTCGCCCGGAGGCAACGACGCTCCTCCGCCTCGCCGACCAGCTCGTGCTTTCGGCCGCTGAGCCGCGGGTAGCACCGGGTGCCGGATCGGCGCCGCCGCCGGAAGCGCCGCGCGGCGCACCGCGAGCCAGACCCCACACGGCCGAGCGTCAAATGCTGGCCGAGCGGAACTCCCTGCGGCGAGATATCGTGGAAGA
>JBPCIT010000133.1:0-9563 GCA_051006015.1 Longimicrobiaceae bacterium | reverse complement strand
GGGAAGATGGTCTCCAGCGGGTTCTCCCGCCCGGTGATCACCGCGGGGAGCAGCTCGCCGCAGCGGTGCAGGTAGTCGAGCATGAAGGGCCAGTCAGCCAGGATCTCGGCGGCCTCCACCCGTGCCGCTTCGCTCCCCGCGTCGCCGAAGCGCACAGTGCCCACGAACCGCTCCTCTCCCGCCTCCCGCAGCAGCCCGGCCCCCGCCAGGCGCCGCATCCAGCGGGCGAGCAGCCGCTCGTAGCGGGGGAGGATCCCCAGCTCCGCCACGAGATCCGCGGCGCCGCGCGCCTCACCCGGGGCACGGAAGGCGCCCAGCTCGCGCAACGTATCGGCGATCATTGCGGTGCTGAGTCGCTCCAGGGCGCGCCAGCGGGCGGGGAAGGTCTGCAGTGCCAGGTCGAGCGGCCCCTGCTGCTCCTGGCGCCGGCCCGCCACCTCGACCTGCTCCCACACCTTCTCCGGCGCTCGCAGCCGCGGTGCACGGACACCGCCGCGGGGGGCGTGCTCCAGCCAGTAGGACCGGTGTTGCCAGGGGTAGGTCGGAAGCGGGACACGACGACGCGGCGCGCCGCCGGCATCCCGGCGGTCGCGCTCGAAACGCGGCCAATCAACCTCGATGCCGCGCACATAGAGGCTGGCGAGCGATTCGAGGATCTGCTGCCGGTCGTCCCAATCGCGACGCAGAGAGGGAAGCCAGAGGCCCTCACCCCCTAGCCCCCTCTCCCTGTAGTCCGGTGCGCGTAGCGCAGCGCCATTCTGGGAGAGGGGGGACTCTACCTTCTGTTCCCTGTGGAGCTGCGGGCACTCGCTCGCTACGCTCCCTGTTCCCTGTTCCCCAGAATCCAGGCTGCGGCTGCCCATCCCCACGAGGTTGGTGTGCGGGCCGATCTCGAGAAAGATCTCGCAGCCTTCGCGGTGCAGCGTCTCGACGCCATCCGCGAAGCGTACCGGCTCGCGCAGGTGGCGGCGCCAGTAGCGAGCATCGCCGATCTCTGCGGCAGTTACTGGCCAGCCGGTGGTGCAGGAGACCAGCTCAATCTGCGGCGGCTGGTAGCGCACCGTCGCCGCGACCCGCTCGAACTCGTCGAGGATGGGATCGAGCAGGTGTGAGTGGCCGGCCTGCGCCACGGCGAGCCGCCGGAACTCGATCTCGCACGCCGTCAGGTCGGCGGCGATCGCCTCGATGGCCGCGCTCTCGCCGGAGACCACCACCTCGGCCGGGCCGTTGATCGCAGCGAGCGAGACCTGGCGGCTGTATGGGGCGACGAGCGCCGCGACCTCGGCTTCGCCCGCAAAGATGGCGAGCATCGCCCCGCGCTCGAGCAGCGAGTCCATCAGCCGCCCGCGGGCGGCGACGAGCTCGAGCCCGTCGGCCAGACCGAAGGAGCCCGCAACCACCGCCGCGGCGTACTCACCGACGCTGTGACCCAGCACCATCGCCGGCTCGATCCCCGACGAGCGCCAGAGCCGCGCGAGCGCGTACTCGAAGGCGAAGAGCGCCGGCTGCGAGTAGGTCATGCCGCTCAGGAGCGGGGATTCGCCGTCGCCCGCGTCCTCCGGATAGAGTACGGAGAGCAGCGGCCGCTCCAGATAGGGGCGCAGCAGGGCGTCGCATTCTTCGAGCGCGGCGCGGAAGGTGGGCTGCGTCTCGTAGAGTCGCCGCCCCATCCCGACGTACTGTGCGCCATGGCCGGTGAAGAGGAAGGCGACCTGGGTGCGGGCGCTGTCCGCGGCGCTTCCCCGGAAGACGCCGGTCGTCTCTTCCCCCGCCGCATCGGCAGACAACTTTTCACGGGCTTCGGCCGCGGAGCCCGCTACTACCGCGAGGCGCTCGTGCAGGTCGGCGCGGCCGACATTGGCCGTGTAGCAGATGTCGGCGAATGGCTCGGCGGCTGTCTCCAGGAAGCTCGTCCAGCGCTCCACCAGCTCATCCAGCGCACCGTCATCGCGGGCGGAGAGCTTGAGAAGATGCAGAGGCTGCTCGGGGCGGCTCACGGCGGCAGCAGTCACGCCCGACGCTCCTCGCTCCTCGCTCCACGCCTCCAGCACCACGTGCACGTTGGTGCCGGTGAAGCCGAACCCGCTCACCCCCGCCACCTGCCGCCCCTCGATCGCCGGGAACGGCGTGCGCTCGGCGGCAACCGCCACCGGCAGCTCGCTCCAGGGGATGTAGGGGTTCGGCTGCTGGAAGTGGAGCGTGGGCGGGATCTCGTCGTGGCGCAGGGCGAGAGCGGTCTTGATCACGCCCGCGACGCCCGCCGCGGCCTCCATGTGGCCGAGGTTGGTCTTGATCGAGCCGAGCAGCACCGGCTGCTCGGCCGTTCTGCCCTCGCGCAGCACCGCGCCGAGCGCCTGCACCTCGATGGGATCGCCGAGTGCGGTGCCGGTGCCGTGCGTCTCGACGTAGCCGACCTGACCGGGCGCGACGCCTGCGTCCGCAAGTGATGCCCGGAGCACCGCCTCCTGCGCCAGACTGTTCGGCGCGGTCATCCCGCTGCTGCGCCCGTCCTGGTTGGCCGCCGAGCCACGAATCACCGCCCAGACGTTGTCTCCGTCGGCGACCGCGTCGGAGAGGCGCTTCAGCACCACGATACCGCAGCCCTCCCCGCGCACGAAGCCGTCGGCGCGCGCATCAAAGGTCTTGCAGCGGCCGTCCGCCGCCATCATCTGCGACTTCGAGAAGCCGATCAGGAAGGTCGGCAGAAGTATGGCGTTGACACCGCCGGCGAGGGCCAGCCGGCACTCGCCGCGCCGCAGGCTCTGCACCGCCAGGTGAACCGCCATCAGGGAGGAGGAGCAGGCGGTGTCCAGCGAGACGGCCGGCCCCTGCAGGCCGAGCACGTAGGCGAGTCGTCCGGAGGCGGCGCTGTGGGCGATCCCCTGCGCGAGGTGGCCGTCGAGCGTCTCCTCCGGCGCGGCCATCGCGAGGTGGACGTAGTCGAAGCTGGAGATCCCCATGAAGACGCCGCTGGCGCTGCCGCGGAGCCGGTCCGGCGCCTGTCCGGCGTGCTCGAGCGCCTCCCAGCCTACCTCGAGCAGCAGCCGCTGCTGCGGATCCATCGCCATCGCCTCGCGCGGCGAGATGCCGAAGAAGTGCGGGTCGAACTCGTCCATCCCCTCGATGAACCCGCCCCAGCGGGTGGACATCTTCCCCGGCGCCGCCAGATCGGCATCGTAGTAGGCGTCGAGGTCCCAGCGGTCGGCAGGCACCTCGCGGATCGCGTCCACCCCCTCGACGAGGAGCCGCCAGAGAGCGTCGGGATCGTTGGCGCCGCCGGGGAAGCGGCAGCCCATGCCGACGATGGCGATCGGCTCGCTGCGCGCGCGCTCGGCCGCGTCGAGCTTCGCCCGCATCTCGCGCAGCTCGAGGAGCGCACGCTTGATGGGGGAGATCTCCTCCGCGCTGCCGGGAACCTTCTCAGAGCTCATACAGTGGTGTCTCTCATGGGTTCATGCTGCGCATCTCGTCGAGCTCGGCGAGCAGCAGCGCCTCGGCTTCCTCGTCGGTGAGCTCCGCCACGCCGGCGAGCGCCCCGGCTCCGGCTAGAGCTTCGGCTTTCGCCGATCCGTTCGCCGTCGGGGCAGGCGCGCCGAACATCTCCTTCAACAGGAAGCCGGTGATCGCCTCGATCGTCGGGTAATCGAAAGCCAGCGTGGCCGGGAGCCCGCGCGAGAGCTCCAGGCCGCGGTCCAGCAGGGTGCGTAGCTCCACCGCCATCAGCGAGTCCAGCCCCAGCTCCTGCAGCGGCTGCCGCGGGTCCAGCGGGTGCGCGGGATCGAGGCTCAGCACCTTGATCACCTGCGTGCGGACGTGCGTGGTGAGGAGGCTGGCGCGCTTCGCCGGGGAGGCTTCCTCCAGGTCGCGGCGCAGGGGCCGCGGCGGCGCGGTGACCCCCGCGGGTGTCGCGGTGGCGGCCGGTGCGGAGCGGCGTCCTTCGCCGGCGAGCGCCGCGAAGAAGGGCGAGGCTCCACTGGCTCCGGCGGTTTCCAGAAAGCGTGGCCAGTCCACCTGCATCACCGCGACCTGCGCAGGCGCATGCACCTGCTGCATCACCCGCTCGAGAGCGGCGAGCGCCTGCGGTGGCGTCATCGTGCCGATCCCGCGCTCCTTCGCGCGCTCGCCCATCCCCAGATCCGCCGCGCGGCCGACCTCCGACCACACACCCCACTGGACGCTGAGTCCCGGGAGACCCATGCTGCGGCGGTGGTGCGCCAACACGTCGAGGAAGGCATTGGCGGCGGTGTAGTTCCCCTGCCCCGCCGAGCCGAGCACCGCGCCCGCGGCGGAGAAGAGCACGAAGAAGTCCAGCGGCAGATGGGCGGTGCGGGCGTGGAGCAGCCAGCCCCCCTTCACGCGAGGCGCGAAGACGCGCTGGAAGCGCTCCCAGCTCTGCTGCACCAGGGCGCCGTCGTCCAGCACCAGGGCGCTGTGGAAGACGCCTCGCAGCGGCGGGAGGGTACGGCGGATCGTCTCCAGCAGCTCGTCCACCTGGTCGGGCTGCGAGACATCCACCTGCGCGGTGACCACCCGTGCGCCCGATTGCTCGAGCTCTGCCATGACCTTCTGTGCAGCCTCGGACGGAGCGCTCCGTCCCGCGAGCACCAGGTGGCGAGCGCCCTGCTCGACGAACCAGCGCGCCGTGCTCAGCCCCACACCGCCGAGGCCGCCGGTGATCAGGTAGGTGGCGTCCGCGCGAATCGCGGCCGCACGGTGGTGGGTGAGCACGATCTTGCCGATGTGCCGCGCCTGCGCCATGTAGCGGAACGCCGAGATCGCTTCCGGCATGGGGAAGGTCTTGATCGGCAGCGCGCGCAGTCCGCCATTCTCGAAGCCCGCCATCACCTCGCCGAGGAGCCGCTGTATGAGCGCTGTATCCTCGACCGCGGCGGCGCCCAGGTCCACCGTGAAGTACGAGGCGTGAGGCCGCACCTCGGCGACCTGCGCGGCATCCCAGATCCCGCGCTTGCCGAGCTCGACGAAGCGGCCGTTCTCCGCCAGCGCCTCGAGGCTGCGGGGGATGAAGTCGTCAGCGAGCGAGTTGAGCACCACGTCCACGCCACGGCCGCCGGTCGCGCGCAGCACCTCGTCGGCGAAGTCGAGCGAGCGCGAGTCGAAGACGTGGCGCACGCCGAGCGAGGCGAGGAAGGCGCGCTTGGCGGGGCTGCCGGCGGTGGCGAAGACCTCCGCACCCGCCTGCCGGGCGATCTGGATCGCCGCCATACCCACACCGCCGGCCCCTGCGTGGATCAGCACCCTGTCCCCCGCGTGGACGCGGGCGAGGTGATGCAGCGCATAGTGGGCGGTGAGGAAGGCGGAGGGGAGGGCGGCGGCCTCTGCCATCGTCAAACCCGCCGGCTTTGGCGCCACCAGCTCGGCACGGGTCGTCACAAAGGATTGGAAGGCGCCCGCGGTCATCCCGAGCACCGGATCCGCCACGCGGAGCTTCTCCACCCCTTCGCCGACTGCCGTTACCGCGCCCGCGAACTCACCGCCCAGCGGCATTTCGGGCCCGGGGTACTGCCCCAGCGCGTTCAGCACGTCACGGAACGCCAGCCCGGTGGCGAGCACCTCGACCTCCACCTCACCGGCACCGGGCGCGCGCCGCTCCAGCGGGTGGAACTCGAGGCTGTCGAGCACCTTCGGCCCCGCGGAGCAGAGCTGGTACGGCTGGCCGCCCAGGAGCGGGAGCATCGCGGCAGAGGCGGGCTGGCGGCGCACCAGCCGCGCCACGTAGCGCGCGTCTTCCCGCAGCGCCACCTGATCTTCCTCGCCGCTCGCCTGCAGCTCGGCGAAGAGGGCGTCCGCTTCCTGCTCCTGACCCTCGGAAGCCAGATCCACCCGCACGCAGCGAAGCTCGGGATGCTCGAGGGCGACCACCTTCCCCAGTCCCCAGAGCGGCGCGTGCAGCGGCGAGGCAGCCTCTCCCGCACTGGCGGCCTGTGCACCGCGCGTGACGAGCCAGAGCCGCGGGGCGGCACCGGTCTCCGCCAGCGCCTGCACCAGGTGCAGCGCACCACCGGTGACGCGGAGCTGCGCAGCGTCCAGGACCTCACCAGCCGGATCCGCGCCAGGCGAAAGCGGCTGAGCATCATCGAGTGCCCAGAGGTGGATGACGCCGCGGAGCGGCCTGCCATTGGCGCTCACCGAGGCGATGAGGCGGCGGAAGGCGGCAGGGCCCTCACCCCCTGGCCCCCTCTCCCGCAGGCGGGAGAGGGGGGACTGTTTCGTGCCGGATGCAGGATCTGGTGTGCTCGGCAGGAGGCCCTCACCCCCTAACCCCCTCTCCCAAGCTTGGGAGAGGGGGAACTCTATCCTGCCAGACCTCGGCTCCGGTGCTACGGCAAAATCTGCAGTGCTCCCCTCCCCCCTCGTGGGGGAGGGGTCGGGGGTGGGGGGGGCAGCCTGCACCAGCACGCACTCCTCGCCCCGCGCCCGCAGCCGGTGCGCGATGCTCTGTCCCACGCCTCCCTCGTCGGCGAGGATGAGCCAGGCGCCGGGTGCATCGAGCGGAGCGGGCTCGACGGGCGCACGGGCGACCAGCACCGCCTGGCGGGCGAAGGGGCCATCGCCGGTGATCGCGCGGGGTTCGAGGCCGCTCTCGCGCAGCAGCTCCAGCCACTGCTCCGCTCCGATCAGTGCGTAGGAGCGCAGGTCGAGGTCGGCGAAGCTCCATCAGCCCTCGGTGAGGCCCACCGTCAGGTCGGCGAAGCGCTGCTTGACCAGGCCCTCGAGCAGCACGAGCACGCCACCGGGCGCGAGCAGATCCCGCACCTGGCGCAGGGTGCGGCGCAGGTCGGCGGTGGCGTGCAGCACGTTGGACGCGATGATGAGGTCGAAGCTGTGGGGAGCGAACCCCTGCGGCTGGGGATCGCGCGCGATGTCGAGCGGGCGTGCGCGCACGAAGGGGTAGGCGCTGAACTTCGCCTTCGCCTCCCGGGTGAAGAGCGGGGAGATGTCGGTGAAGAGGTAGTCGGTGCGCCCGGCGGGGAGCGTGGGCAGCACGTACGCCGTGGTGCCTCCGGTGCCGCCGCCGATCTCGAGGACGCGCAGATCGCGGTCGGCGGGGAGTGCATCCAGCACGGAGGCGACCGCACTTCCTACCAGCGCGTTGAACTCTCGGGTGAGCGGCGAAACGCGGTAAAGGTGCTCGGTCTCGGTGAGCGAGCCGCCGGGAAAGAGCAGATCGAGCGGGTTCTGTGCCCCACGCAGCGTCTCGGCGAGTGCCGTTCCGCAGCGCGCCAGAAGCTCCAGCTCGCCAGCGCTCTCCGGGAAGCGCGCGCGCAGCTCGGCCAGCAGTGCTTCGGGCTCCGGGTAGGCGGGCGCGCGCGCCACGCGCCACCCTCCGTTCTCCGGTGCGAGCACCCCGTCCTCCGCGAGAATCTCGAGGAGGCGGCCGAGCATCCGCGCGTAGCGGCCGACGATGGCGAGCCGCTCGCGCAGATTCCCCTCGGTTACGTGCTCACCATGGGTGGGATGCCACCCGAGCTCGTGCAGCGCGCGGGCAGCGTAGGCGGCGCTCAGCCGGTCGAGCTGCGGCCAGAGGGCCTCGAGCAGCGCCGCGTCCGGGCTGTCGTTGAGCGCACCGGCGTGGGCGGCGGCGGGCTCCAGAAGCTCGTCCAGGCGACGGCGTCCACTCACGTCGTCGCCGGTGTCGCGGGACTGCGGCTCCCAGACGACATCGTAGAGCCAGTCGTCGAGGTCCGTGCGTGCGGAGTCGAGTGCATGGCCATGCACCGGGCGGAGGGAGATCTCCTCGATCTCCATCTGCGTGTGGCCATTCTCATCGAAGACCCGAAGGTCGGCGGTGATGGTCGCGGCACCCGGTACCGCCGGCCGGAGGGCGGCGTGACTCCAGAGGATGCCATCCAGCCGTCCGCGCACGCGGATCTGCCCGAAGCTCAGCGGGAGGTAGGTGGTCGTCGCCGGTCCAGAGAGCGCGGAGCCCACCGCCTGCAGGCAGGCGTCCAGCAGAGCGGGGTGCATCCGGTAGGCCCCGACCTCTCCTGAGAGCAGCTCGGGGAGCTGAACCCGGGCGAGTGCTTCACTCTCGCCGCGCTGAACCTGCAGCACGCCACGGAAGGTGTCGCCGAAGTGGAGGCCGCGCGCCGCCAACGCCTCGTAGTGAGCGGCGCCGGAGAGCTGCTCGGGGAGCGCGGCAGTGAGGGCGGAGAGAGAGACCGTGTCGGGATGCGCGGCATCCGACGACTCGCGCCGCACCCTGCCGCTGGCGTGAAGGCGCCATTCGTCCGTGCCGCCACTCTCGTGCAGGCTGAAGACCTCGAAAGCAGCGGCGTCGCTCGTGTCGGGTGTGACCACCACCTGCACGGTGCGCAGGTCGTCCTCCGGAAGCGCAAGCGGCTCGTGCAGCACCACATCCTCCATCGAGCTCACACGTCCGCCGAGCACCGCCTCCCCGGCCGCCGCCGCCATCTCGAGGTAGGCGGCGGCCGGAAGCACGACGGCGCCCTGCACGCGGTGGTCGGCGAGGTACGCGAGCCGAGTCGCGCCGATGTGACTCTCAAAGATTCGCTGCCTGCCGGCAGCTCGCAGCGGCGCACCCAGCAGCGGATGACCGCTCGCGTGCGCGCGCGGGCCGGCGGCGGAGCGCAGCCGTGGCGTCTCGATCCAGTACCGGCTGCCCTGAAACGGATAGGTGGGGATCGAAACCCTGCGTCGGCCGCGGCCGGCATCGAACTGCTTCCAGTCCACCTGCGCGCCGGCGGTGTGCAGCCGCGCGAGGCTGCCGAGCATCTCAGACCAATCCTCGCGGTGGCGGCGCAGCGAGGGAAGCCAGAGACCATCCCCCTCGGCGACGCATCCCTGCCCCATCCCCAGGAGAACCGGGTGCGGGCCGATCTCGAGGAAGGCATTGCAGCCCAGCTCCTCCAGGGTGCGCATTCCGCGGGCGAACTGCACCGGCTGGCGCGCGTGCCGCCGCCAGTAGGCCGCATGCGTAAGCTCGGCCCCCGCGACCTCCCCGGTAAGATTCGAGACGAGCCGCAGGCCGGGCAGCCGCAGCGAGATTCGGCCGGCTGCGGTTTCCAGCGCGTCGAGCGCCGGCTCCAGCAGCGGCGAGTGGAAGGCGTGGGAAACCGTGAGCAGCTTGCAGTCTATCTCCTGCCCTCGCAAACCGGCGACCACCCGGTCCACCACGCTGCCCGCGCCCGAGATCACCACGCTCCGCGGACCATTCACCGCGGCCAGGGATACCGCGTCTGCATATGGCGCGATCGCTTCGGCGACGAGCGCCTCCTCCGCCCGCACCGCGACCATCTTGCCGCCCGCCGGCAGCGCCTGCATCAGGCGAGCGCGCTCGGCGACCAGCCCCAGCCCCTCCTCCAGGCCGAACACCCCCGCCACACAGGCAGCCACGTACTCGCCCACGCTGTGCCCCAGAAGCGCGTGCGGCTCGATCCCCCAGGACCTCCACAGGTCGCAGAGCGCGTACTCGATCGCAAAGAGCGCCGGCTGCGTGTAGAGCGTCTGATCCAGCAGCGCCTGCGCCTCGGCCTCTTCACCGGGAGCGGGATAGAGCACCGAAAGCAGTGGAGGATCGAGGT
>JBPCIT010000132.1:0-2950 GCA_051006015.1 Longimicrobiaceae bacterium | reverse complement strand
GAAAAGAAACCAGCCCCGCGCCAGCCCGACCTTCCCCCCCCACTCGACTGCCCCCCTGCCGTCCCCCCCCTGGGTTCCGCTTCGTTTTTCGTACCCATGATGAGCGAGCTCACGGAGCACGAGCGATGGATGCGGCTCGCTCTCGAGGAGGCGCGCGCGGCGGAGGCGCTCGGCGAGGTCCCGGTCGGCGCGGTCATCGTGCTGGACGCAGAGGTCCTTGCCCGCGGCCACAACCTGACGCACACCCTCGCCGATCCTTCGGCGCACGCGGAGATGGTGGCGATCCGCCGCGCCGCGCAGGCGCTCGGCCACTGGCGGCTGCTCGGCACCACCCTCTACGTGACGCTCGAGCCCTGCGCGATGTGCGCCGGTGGGATCGTCCTCGCCCGCATCCCGCGGCTGGTCTTCGGCGCGAGCGACCCGAAAGCGGGGATGTGCGGCTCGCTCGAGAACCTGGTGCAGGACCGCCGCCTCAACCACCGCGTGGAGCTGATCCCCGGGGTGCTGCAGCAGGAGTGCGGAGAGCTGCTGCGCGCCTTCTTCCGCGCGCGCCGTGCCGCTACACCTCCCGAACCCGACCTCCCGCCGCCGCCTCGTTCATGACGACCCGGCGGGGGGGCACCCCCTCCGACGCCACCGGTTTGCCGAGCAGGCGCACGATCGCGTAGAGGATCACCGCGCCCAGCGTGAGGGAGATCGCCGGGTGCAGCCCGAACGCGGAGGGAATATCACCGACGGCCATGCCGACCAGCGCGACGGCGACCGCGTAGGGGAGCTGCGTGCGCACGTGGTCGATGTGGTCGCAGGAGCTCGCCATCGAGCTGAGCACCGTGGTGTCGGAGATCGGCGAGCAGTGGTCGCCGAAGATCGAGCCAGCCATGATCGAGCTGATCGCGCCGAGCAGGATCGTGTAGTGCTCGCCGCCATCGAAGCCGACCCCCGCGCCCATCGCCACCGCCAGCGGGATCACCACCGGGAAGAGGATCGCCATCGTGCCCCACGAGGTGCCGGTGGCGAAGGAGGTCGCTGCCGCGATCACGAAGACGAGCGCCGGCAGTGCCGGCAGCGGCAGCGCGTCCCCCAGCAGCTCCGCCAGGTAGCCGCCGGTTCCCAGTGCCTCCGTCACTCCGCCCAGCCCCCAGGCGAGCACCAGGATCACGATCGCCATCAGCATCGCGCGCAGGCCGCCGACCCACGCCTCGATCGCCTCCTTTGGATTCAGGATCCGCTGCGCCACCGCGAGGATGATCGCGACCAGGCAGCCACTGAAGGAGGCCCAGAGCAGCGCGCGGAAGGGATCCCCGGCTCCCATCACGTCCCAGATCGCGTGATCTCCCGGACCGAGGCTGGCGAGCCCGGTATTGTAGATGCCCAGCAGTGCGACGGCGATCACCGTCAGCACCGGCAGCACCGCGTTGTACCAGCGGTGCGACTTGCCCTCCGGCGGTTCCGGCACCGTCGCCGAGGGGTCGGCGGCAGGGGTGGCGCCCGGCCGCAGCAGCCCGCCGCCGGTCGCCGCACGGCGCTCCGCCGTCAGCATCGGGCCGAAGTCGCGGCCGGTGACGACGATCATCAGCACGAAGAGCAGTGCCAGGATCGGGTAGAAGAGGTAGGGGATCGAGTGGATGAAGACGTTGAACGGGTTCTCCGCTCCCGCCCGCAGATTCGCCGCGACCACCGGATCCATCGCCTGCGCGGCGGCGCTCTCCAGCGCGCTGCCGATCAGCGAGATCTCGAAGCCCACCCAGGTCGAGATCGCCGCGATCGCCGCCATCGGCGCGGCGGTCGAATCCACGATGTAGGCCAGCTTCTCGCGCGAGACGCGCAGCCGGTCGGTCACCGGACGCATTGTGTTGCCGACGATCAGCGTGTTGGCGTAGTCGTCGAAGAAGATGATCAGACCGGCGAGCCAGGTCATGAACTGCCCGCGCCGCGCGGAGGTCGCTAGCGGCCGCAGCACCTCGACGATCCCCTGTGTCCCCCCGCTGCGCGTCATCACGCCGACCATCCCGCCGAGCAGCAGGCTGAACATCACGATCGCCACGCGGTCCGCATCCTGGGTGAGGGCGCCGAGCGCGAAACGATCCACCGAGGAGAGGGTGGCGGTGATCGGGTTGAAGCCCGCCAGCAGGAGCGCGCCCAGCCAGATCCCGCCGAAGAGCGAGATCACGACCTCCCGGAAGATGAGAGCGAAGGCGATGGCGAGCAGCGGCGGTACCAGCGAGAGCCAGCCGGGGAGGAATCGCGCGTCGATCCGGGTGTCGGCGCCGGGGGTGGCGAGCACCAGCGGCAGCTCCTCTCCGGAGCGCACCACCACCCGCTCGATCTTCGTCTCCCCCGGCCGCAGCGTATCGGTTGCGAGCAGCTCCCCCCGCGCCGAGCGCAGCGAATAGGGCAGAGGAGCGGCATCCTCAGGCAGCCGTACGGTGAGGTCGAACGCATTGCCCCCCAGCACAGCCGCTGGCTGGGCGACCTGCGGCAGCACGCGCCCGGTGACCTCCTGTGCAAGGGCCGACGGGACGGGCAGCAGCATCCAGAGCGCAGCGAAGAGCCAGCCGAAACGGATCATGAGCGGCACCGAGAGGAAGGGCGAAGCCCGTTCGAGCAGGAGGCGTTCACGGGGGCGCAACGTACCCTGGATGCCAAGGTTTGTAAATATCGGGCACCGCCGCACCGGGGGAATAAAACCCCCGGCAGTAACCTACGGCCCTCCTCCCGGGCGGAAGCCCGCAGCCGAGTGCGTCCGGAGGACGCCCGCAGCGGCGCTGCACGCCATCGTGCGCCGGGCGACTCTCTGCCGGGTCGATCATCGGCCGGCCGCCCGGTGGGACAGCCGCTCCCCACGTTGACACCCGCCACGGCGGCTTTGTAAGTTGTCGCACCCACCGGCGACCGTGCACCTGCTTGCCCCGGCCATGATCGATCCCCAACGACAACCTCTGATGGATGC
>JBPCIT010000131.1:0-9694 GCA_051006015.1 Longimicrobiaceae bacterium | reverse complement strand
ATGCTGTTCTCCCCTCCCCCAGCATTGGGGGAGGGGCCGGGGGAGGGGGCGTCTTGCCGGCTGCACCGAAACTCCCAACCGTATCGATAAACGACCCGGCAGGGAACTGCAAGCGTCCTCGCGGACGCCCACCCCGCGTCCCCATCTGTTGTTCACCCCTCCCCCCTTGCGGGGGAGGGGGGTCTCACCCGCCGCGCAATTGACGCTCCGCTCGCGTCGCGCTATATTTTCCTAGCAGAAATGCGGTTTTCCGACGACGCGAGCCGCTGCGGCACTTTCTGCAAAGCTCGTCCGTCTACACGTTTGCCGGGAGAGGTATTATGGAGACTCAGAACGCGACGACGCCAGTAATGCTGACACCGACGGCCGTGGCCGAGGTGATGAAGTACATCGACGAGCACGGCGCGGCCGAGGGCGCCGGGCTGCGGGTCGGGGTGCTCCCCGGCGGCTGCTCCGGCTTCCAGTATGGCCTCAACATCGAGGACGAGGCCGCCGAGGACGACATCATCCTCGAATCGAGCGGGCTGCGTCTCTTCATCGATCCCTTCAGCCTGCAGTATCTGCAGGGCACGGAGATCGATTACGTGACCACCTTCCAGGGCTCGGGCTTCACCTTCAACAACCCGAACTCGACGGGTGGCTGCGGCTGCGGCAGCTCCTTCACCGCCTGATCGCGCGATTCCGAGCGTACTCGGACCTCGAGGGGAGGCTCCACTTCCGGAGCCGCCCCTTTTTTGCATCTCTGGCGTGATTCCGGAGTCCATCGACGACCGAAACCGAGGCGGGAGGTGTTTCGTGGCTGAGGAGAAGCAGACGCAGGGAAGCGGAGAGGTGATCATCCGCGGGTTCACCGGCGGTCCGTTCGACGAGAACGGCTATCTGGTGACCTGTGCGCGCAGCAGAAAAGGTCTGCTGATCGACCCCGGCGGCGCGACGCCCGAGATGCTGGCGGCGGTGCGCGACGAGGCGATCGAGATCGAGGCGATCGTACTGACGCACGCACACCTCGACCATGTGGACGGCGTCGCCCTCGCGAGACGGGAGACGGGCGCCCCGGTGCTGCTGCACGCCGCCGACGAGCCCCTCTACCACGCCGCGCCCCGGCAGGCGCAGATGTTCGGCGTCCCGTTCGAGCCCCTGCCGCCGGTGGACCGTCATTTCGAGCACGGCGACACCCTCCGCTTCGGCGACTGCAGCTTCGAGGTGCGCTTCACCCCCGGCCACGCCCCCGGTCACGTCATCCTGGTCGGCGACGGCGTCGCCATCGTCGGCGACTGCGTCTTCATGGGCTCGATCGGCCGCACCGACCTGCCCGGCGGCGACCTTCAGACGCTCATGCGCTCCATCCGCGAGCAGATCCTCACCCTCCCGGATGAGACGGTGCTTTACAGCGGCCACGGCCCGGAGACTACGGTCGGCCACGAGCGGGTGAGCAATCCGTTCCTGGTGCCGGATTTCGGGGGGAGCAGATTTGCGTAGCCCGGAGGTGGTCAGCGATCGTTGACGCTGCTCCGGCGCCCCTCTATCTTCCGCCGCTCCAAACCTGCGAACCGGAGATCGCCGTGCAAGCACCCGCACGGGTTGCCGTCCTCGCCTCTGGCGGGGGGAGCAACCTGCAGGCGCTGATCGACCGCTTCCATGCCGTGCCGCGACCGGCGGCGCGGGTGGAGCTGGTCGTCGCCGGCCGTCCGGGCATCGGGGCGCTCGACCGGGCCGAGCGGGCGGGCATTCGCGCGCACGTGCAGGATCCGCAACTGCGCGATGTGGACGCGGTTGCCGGCGATCTGCTCGGCGAGCTGGAGCGTCACCGCATCGATCTGGTGGTGCTGGCCGGATATCTGCGGCTGATCCCGGTTGCTGTGGTCGAGCGCTTTCACGGACGGATGCTCAACATCCACCCGGCGCTGCTGCCGGCCTTTGGAGGCAGGGGGATGTACGGGCTTCGGGTCCATCAGGCGGTGCTCGATGCGGGCGTGCGTGTCACCGGAGCCACCGTGCACCTCGTGGACGAGCGCTACGACGCGGGAGGGATCCTGGCACAGTGGCCGGTCCCTGTGCTCCCCGGCGACACGGCCGAGCGCCTGGCCGCTCGTGTTCTCGCGATCGAGCACCTCCTGCTTCCGCGCGTCGTCGAGGAGGTGGCGCGTGGTCAGGTGGAGCTGCCGGAATCGCCCTCGCCGGTAGCGTTCGATCTGGCCTTGCAGGAGCTTCCGGCGGAAGAGGCGCTCCGCTGGCTGATTACGCCTCCCCCATCGCGTTGACCTCCCCGCCCATGCCTCGCGCCCTCCTCAGCGTCTCCGACAAGCAGGGGATCGTACCCTTCGCCCGGGCGCTGAGCGAGCGCGGCTGGACCATTCTCTCGACGGGCGGAACGGCGCGCGAGCTGCGTCAGGCGGGTCTTCCGGTCGTCGAGGCGAGCGAGGCGACCGGGCACCCGGAGATGCTGGCCGGGCGGGTCAAGACGCTGCACCCCGCGATTCACGCCGGCATCCTCTTCCGCCGCGACCTTCCGGAGCACCGCGAGCAGCTCGACGCGCACGGCTACGAGCCGATCGACCTGGTGGCGGTCAACCTCTACCCCTTCCGCGAGACTGTCGCGCGCCCGGACACGACCCGCGAGGAGGCGATCGAGCAGATCGACATCGGCGGCCCCGCGATGCTGCGCTCCGCGGCGAAGGGCCATGAGCACGTCTGGGTGATGGTCGATCCTGCCGACTACGAGCTGGTCCTCGATGCCCTCGAGGCATCGCCGGAGGAGGCGCTGGCGCTCCGGCGCCGCCTCGCGGCGAAGGCGTTCGCCCACACCGCCGCTTATGACGGCTCCATCGCCGATTACCTCACCGGGCGAACCGATTCCCGGGATGCTCCGACTGCGCCTGCCGCGCAAGCGGAAGCCGCCCATTTCCCCGCCGAGCGCACCCTGACGCTGCGGCGGGTGCGCGAGCTGCGCTACGGCGAGAATCCCGACCAGGCGGCGGCGCTCTACGCCGAGGCGGACCGGCGGCACGAGGGGATTCCCGGGATGCACCAGCTCCACGGCAAGGAGCTCTCCTTCAACAACCTGCTGGACATCGAGGGCGCCGCCTTCGCGCTCTCCGCCTGGGAGCCGGAGGAAACCCCGGCGTGTGTGATCATCAAGCACACCACCCCCTGTGGGCTGGCGGTCGGGGCCGACGCCGCCGAGGCCTACGCGCGCGCCCGCAGCACCGATCCGACCAGTGCGTTCGGCTCGGTGGTCGGCTTCAACACCGAGGTCAGCGAGCAGGCCGCGGTCCTGCTCCGCCCCAACTTCGTCGAGGTGGTCGTCGCCCCCGCGTTCACACCGCGCGCCCTCACCCTGCTGGGCGAGCGCAAGAACCTGCGCCTCATCGTCCTGCCACCGGCTCCACCCGAGCCGGAGGAGCTCGACTTCAAGCGCGTCTGGGGAGGCTTCGCCGTCCAGCAGCGGCTGCGCATGCTCTTCCCGGAGGAGGGGTGGAGGGTGGCGACGCAACGGGTGCCTTCGCAGCAGGAGTGGCACGACCTTCGCTTCGCCTGGCGTGCGGTGGCATCCGTGAAATCGAACGCGATCCTGCTCGCGCGTGGTGGGATGACGGTGGGGATCGGCGCCGGCCAGATGAGCCGCGTGGATTCCTCGCGGCTCGCGGCGATGAAGGCGCGGGAGAACGGCTTCGACTTGGAGGGTGCGGTGCTCGCCTCCGACGCCTTCTTCCCCTTCCGCGACGGGGTCGATGCCGCAGCCGAAGCCGGCATCCGCGCAGTGATCCAGCCCGGCGGCTCCGTGCGCGACCCGGAGGTGATCGCCGCCGCCGACGAGCACGGCATGGCGATGGTCTTCACCGGCCGGCGACTTTTCCGGCACTGAGGGATGTGAGCACCCACTCGGCTCCGAGCACGACCCGATACCTCCACCGGGGAGGTGCCCTCCGCCGAGCGGGCGCGGATTTGACGGGCGTGCCAAGTGGTCCTATACTCATTTGTTTCCAGGAGCGGTACGGAGGCACGTGCGGGCACTGATCTTCGATCCCTTCAGCGGGATCAGCGGCGACATGACGTTGGGCGCCCTTCTCGACCTGGGCCTCCCGCTCGAGTGGCTCCAGCACTTCGTGCGGGAGCTGCGGCTGGGAGAGATCGAGGTCGATGCCGAGCGGGTGGATCGGAAGGGGATCGCCTGCACCCGGCTGCTGCTGCGGCTGCCGCACGAGCATGCGCACCGCCACCTCAAGGATGTGGTCCGCATCATCGAGGGGACCGGCGCCAGCGCCGAGGTGCGCGAGCGGGCGGTGCAGGCCTTCACCCTGCTCGCGCGGGCGGAGGCAGAGGTCCACGGCACCACCCCGGAGCGCGTGCACTTCCACGAGGTGGGCGCGCTGGACGCCATCGTTGACGTGCTGGGGGTCGCCGCGGCGTGCGCGGAGCTGGGTTTCGAGGCCTTCTTCACCCGCCCCGTGACGCTGGGCCGGGGGTGGGTTGACATGGCGCACGGGCACTTTCCGGTGCCGCCGCCCGCGGTATTGAAGCTGCTGAACGGTATTCCGGTGAGGGACCCTGACTTCGAGGGGGAGTGTACCACGCCGACCGGTGCCGCCCTGCTACAGGCGTTTACCGGCGGACGAGCGCCGCCGACGACCTTCACGCCGCTGGCGAACGGCTTCGGCGCTGGCTCGCGCGATCCGGAAGATCGTCCGAACTGCCTGCGGCTGATCATCGCGGAGGTGGAGGGAGAGTCGGCGGAGTCGGAGGAGCTGGTGCTCCTGCAGACGGACATCGACGATCTCTCGCCGGAGTATCTCCCCCCGCTGATGGAGGCGGTGTTCGCCGCGGGGGCACTCGACTGCACGGCCGTACCGCAGGTGATGAAGAAGGGGCGGCCGGGGGTGCGGGTGGAGGCGCTGGTCTCGCCGGCGCGCGCGGGGGAGATCTCGAGCGTGCTCTTTCGCGCGAGCCCCTCCATCGGGGTGCGCTCCTGGACGGTGCGCCGCGAGGCGCTGGCCAGGCGGGAAGAGACCGTCGAATGGCGCGGCCAGCAGATCCGCGTCAAGCGCTCCTCCCTCCCCGGCGGGGGAGAGCGCGCCAAGCCTGAGTTCGAGGACGTTGTCCGCGCCGCCGAGGCGCTGGGGATTCCCCCTTTCGCCGCCTATCGGGCGATGCTGTCGGAGGGGATCGCCGCCGAGGAGTGACGCGCCGCCGCGGCTCAGAGCTGCAGGTTCGCACCTCGTATGGGGTGCGGTATGATCACCATAACCGGAGGACGAAGATGAAGTTTCAACGCGCGCTGATCGTTGCCCTGGGGGCCGCGCTCTCGCTGGGTGCCTGCGCATCGGCAGGGGGCGGTGAGGCTGGTCCGGGAGGCGTACGCCCGGCCGAGACGCGGCATTCCACCTCCGCCAAGCTCTTCCTGGCGCAGGCGGAGGGGGCCACGGGTGAGCAGGGCGAGCGGCTCTACCGGCAGGCGCTCGAGCAGGCGCTGCAGGGGGTCGAGTCGGCTCCGAACAATCCGCAGCACTACTACCTGGCCGGCATCTCGTACGCGGGCATCGGCGACACCGCCGGCGCGGACAGCATGTTCACGCGTGCCACCGAGATGTACCCCGCGTACGCTGGGGACGTCGAGGGGGCCCGGGAGGCGGCCTGGGTTAGGTTCTTCAACGAGGCCGTGGCCGCCTTCAACGAGCAGGACACGCAGCGGGCTCTCCAGCTGTGGGGCCAGGCGAACCAGATCTACAACATGCGCCCCGAGGGGTACCTCAACATCGCCGTAGTGGAGACGCAGGAGGGGCGGAACGACCGGGCGATCGCGGCGTATCGCGGCGCCATCGAGGCGCTGGGACGCCAGCCGACGCGCGAGCTGACGGCTGAGGAGGTCGAGGAGCGTACCGAGAGCCGTCAGGCGGCGATGACCAACCTCGGCCAGCTGCTGCTCGCCACCGAGCAGTTCGGCGAGGCGGAGCGCCTCTACCGCGATTACCTCCAGCAGCACCCGGACGACATCGCGGCGCAGAGCAGCCTGGCCGTGGTGCTTTCGCGCCAGGGCCGCGGCGACGAGGCGATGCAGACCTACCAGCGGCTGCTCGCGTCGCCCGATCTCGACGAGGCGGGGCTGATGGTCGTCGGCGTCGGCCTCTTCCAGGCCGAGCAGTATCCGCAGGCGGCAGAGGCGTTCCAGCGCATCACGACGATGAACCCGAACAACCGCGATGCCTGGTACAATCTCGCCAACGCGCTGTATGCGCAGAACCTCTGGGCGGACGTCATCCCCGCCGGCGAGCGCCTGGTGGCGCTCGATCCGCTCAACGAGAACGCGAACCTGATCCTGGCGCGTGCCTATCGTGAGCAGCGGCGCAATCAGGACGCACTGCGCATCCTCGAGCGCAACGAGGCCGCCCCGGTGCTCCTGGACAACCTGCAGCTCCGCGCCGCCGAGGGCCGCACCGCCCTCCGCGGCACCGCGCAGCCGAAGGCGGCACGCGCCGGCACACCGGTGCAGCTGCGCTTCACCTTCTTCGATGGCGGCCGCGAGCTGGGCCAGCAGACGGTGACCGTCAGCGCTCCCGCGCAGGGTGCCACGGCGGACTTCGAGGCCGTTCTGCAGAACGCCACCCCGGCGAACGGCTACCGGTACGAGGTGGTGCGGTAACTCTGAACCGGCTGAGCAGGTAGCAGCCGACGCTGACCCTCACCCCTCCCACTTTGTGGGTCCCTCCCCCTCTCCCGCATGAAGGAGAGGGGGCCGGGGGGTGAGGGCCCCTCCACGAGAGGGGCAGCCGGGGGCGGCAGCCACCTCTTCCGATGGCACGGCGCAGGCCGTGGAGCGCACGCTTCTTGCATTTCCGCGAGGAGCGTGCGCGCTTCATTTCCCCCTTTCCCGGCGATTTCATGGTACACTGTCCGAACTGCCACACCGAGTATGCCGACGACCTGCAGCGCTGCCCCAATTGCGGGGAGGAGAGCGCCGAGGGATTCGTGTGTGGCCGCTGCGGAGAGGAGTACCGGGGAGGTGACGCCTGTCCGGTGTGCGGGGCGATTGGGAAAGAGCAGTTCTGCGCGCGCCACGCCGATCGGCAGGCGGTCGGTCTCTGCGTGATCTGCGGCACGTCGGTGTGCGAGGAGTGCGCCGAGGGTGAGCACCACGCGTACCTCTGCCCGGAGCACCGCACCGTCCCCGTCATCCAGGGCTGGGCGCAGGTCTACTCGACCAACGCGGAGTTCGACGCGCAGCTGGTGCGGGAGAATCTGCTCTCCGAGGGGATCGATGCGCAGATCTTCTCGCAGAAGGACCGCATCCTCACCGTCGATCTCGGCGAGCTCGCCATCGTCCGGGTGCTCGTCCCCGTCTGGCAGTACGGGCCGGCGCTGCAGCTCATCCGCGACCACATGGACACCGAGGGCGAGGTGGGCTTCGCCTGCCCGGCGTGTGGCGAAGCGTACGAGCCCGGGGCGACGGAGTGCACCAACTGCGGGGCCGCTCTGGTCTGACCCCGGGCGGCGGGCAGCTTCTCCTTCCCCAGCAAGCAAGGTCAACGTGAAGGTTCCGGTCGTCGCCGTCGTAGGACGCCCCAACGTGGGGAAGTCCACCTTCTTCAACCGCGTCCTCGGGCAGCGGCTCGCCATCGTCGAGGACTGGCCCGGCGTGACGCGCGACCGCAACTTCGCGCGCGCGGAGTGGGCAGGACGCAACTTTTACGTGGTGGATACCGGCGGGATGGTCGAGGGCTCGGACGAGCCGATGGACCAGCTCATCCGCCGCCAGGTGGTCACCGCCATCGAGGAGGCCGACGTGGTCGTCCAGATGGTCGATGGCAAGGCGGGTCCCCACCCGCTCGACTACCGCATTTCCGAGTTCCTGCGCCGCACGCAGCGGCCGGCACTCCTGCTCGTCAACAAGGTGGACAATCTCGGCTCCGATACCGCCGTCGCGCACCACGAATTCTGGGACCTCGGATTGGGTGAGCCGCTGCCGGTGAGCAGCCTCAGCGGCAAGGGCAGCGGCGACGTGCTGGACGCCATGATCGCGCTGCTCCCCGATACCGAGGCGCTCGAGGAGGATCCGGGGCTGCGGGTGGCGGTGATCGGCAAGCCGAACGTCGGCAAGTCCAGCCTGGTCAACCGGCTGCTCGGCGAGGAGCGGCTGGTCGTCTCCGAGGTGCCCGGCACCACCCGCGACGCCATCGACACCCCGCTGCGCTACCACGGCCGCACGCTGATCTTCGTGGATACCGCGGGGCTGCGCCGGCAGGCGCGCGTCAGCGAGAACGTCGAGTTCTACAGCAGCGTGCGCACCGAGCGCGCGATCGAGCGCGCCGACGTCTGCCTGCTGCTGATCGACGCCACCGAGCCGATCCACAACCAGGACCTCAAGATCGCCCAGAAGGCGTGGGACGCCGGGTGCGGCCTCATCCTGGTGGCGAACAAGTGGGATCTCGTCGAGAAGGAGACGATGACCGCGCCGCGCTTCGAGAAGGCGCTGCGCGAGAAGGCGCCCTTCCTCGAGTGGGTGCCGATCCTCTTCACCAGCGCCATCACCGGGCAGCGCGTGCAGAAGACGCTCGAGCTTATCATCGAGGTGGCGGAGGAGCGCCAGCGCCGCGTCGCGACGCACGAGGTGAACGAGGTGATGCGCGAGCTCTTCGCGCACAGCAAGCCGCCGCACGTCTCCGGCCGGCCCGTCAAGCTGCTCTACGCCTCGCAGGTGGCGGTCGCGCCTCCCACCTTCGTGATCTGGGCGAACATGCCCGAGGCCGTTCCGGAGAGCTACCAGCGCTACCTGCATAACGGCTTCCGCCGCCACTGGGGCTTCCTCGGCGTGCCGCTGCGCATCCACCTGCGGGCGCGGCGCGAAGGGGAGGATTGATGTGGCGTCGCTCGCGGCCCTCACCCCCTAGCCCGCTCTCCCAATTCTGGGAGAGGGGGAACAGTACGGCGCATACAATGCAGCGCCACCCATCCCTCTTTCCACTTTCCTCCTTCCTCTTTCCTGGAGCGGCAGGGCGGAGCAGGGGTGGCGCATGACCCCCTGGCTCTGGCTCGTCGCGAGCTATCTGCTCGGCTCGATCCCCTCCAGCTACCTGGCGGGGCGCTGGACGCGGGGGATCGACCTGCGCGAGCACGGCAGCGGCAATCTCGGCGCCACCAACACCTTCCGGGTGCTCGGTGCGCGTGCGGCGGTGCCGGTGATGCTCTTCGACGTCTTCAAGGGCTTCGCGCCCGTCTGGTTCTTTTCCCTCTGGGACGGCAGCACCGAGTGGACCTGGGCTCTCGCCTACGGCGCCGCCGCGATCGTCGGCCACATCTTCTCCATCTACATGCGCTTCCGCGGCGGCAAGGGCGTGGCGACGGCGGCCGGCGTTTTCCTCGCACTCGCGCCGACCGCGGTAGGCGTAGCGGCGCTGGTGTGGGCGGGGGCCGTCGCCCTCTTCCGCATGGTCTCGCTCGCCTCGCTCGCCGCGGCGGTCACCCTCATCCTGATGCTGCTGGCGGTCGAGCGGCGCACGCCGGTGCTGGTGCTGGGAGTAGCGGTCGGCGCCTTCGTCATCTTCGCGCACCGCGCCAACATCGGGCGGATCCTGCGCGGGGAGGAGCACCGCTTCGGTGGGGCGCGCGACCCCGAGGGTGCCGCCGCGGCCGGCGAGGGGAGAGCCCCATGAACACAGAGCGCGCCGGCGTCCTCCCTGCGGGGAGATGGGGGACCACGCTC
>JBPCIT010000130.1:0-10318 GCA_051006015.1 Longimicrobiaceae bacterium | reverse complement strand
GTCTTCAACATCCTGAACGACCGCGGCGGCGGCGACCTGCGGCGCGTGCAGTTCTCCGGTTTCCCTTCCCAGCGGGAGCTGGAGGGACGGACCCTGCACGACTTGGCAGTCTCGCGTGGCATCGAGCCGACGCCGCAGAACGCCGCGCCGCTGGTGATCGAGGCCGCGCAGCGCGGCGGCGTCACCGCGATCTACCATGTCCTCGACGAGGGTGATGTCGAGCGCATCATGCGCCACCCGCAGACGATAGTCGCCTCCGACGGCCGCTTGTCGCGGCCGGGCGAGGGGCACCCCCACCCGCGCGCCTACGGCACCTTCCCTCGCGTGCTCGGCCACTATGTGCGTGAGCAGCAGGTGCTGCCACTGGAGGAGGCGATCCGCAAGATGACCTCGATGCCCGCGGAGCGTCTCGGCCTCTCCGACCGCGGCCGCCTCGCCGAGGGAGCGTTCGCGGACATCACCATCTTCGACCCGCGAATGGTGAGGGACCGCGCCACCTTCGCGGAGCCGCACCAGTACCCGGAGGGGATCGATTTCGTGATCGTCAACGGCATCGTGACCGTAGACGGTGCGGTTCTCAGTGAGGCACGAGCCGGCCGGGTGCTTCGGCGGGGGAGGGAGCAATGACGCGCAAAGGTGCGGGGCGCGTGCCGCGCACCGCCATCGTCCTGCTGCTCGCGCTGCTCTGCGCACCGTGGCCGGCCCGGGCGCAGCAGGCGCTGCCCCGTGTGCACGTGATCGCGACCGGCGGCACCATCTCGAACACCGGCGGCGCGGAGCGGCTCACCGGCGACGAGCTGGTCCGCTCCCTCCCCGGCGTCGAGCAGGTGGCGCAGCTCACCGTCGAGCAGTTCAGCAACGTCGCCTCGGGCGCGATCACCTCCGAGCACTGGCTGAACCTCGCCCGCCGCGTCAACGAGCTGTACCGTACGCAGAGTGACCTCGCGGGGATCGTGGTCACGCACGGCACAGACACCGCCGAGGAGACGGCGTACTTCCTCGACCTGACGGTGGCGAGCTGCCGCCCCGTCGTCGTCACCGGGGCGATGCGCCGCGCCACCGACGTGGGTGCCGACGGGCCTGCCAACCTGCTGAACTCGATCCGCACGACCGTCGCGCCGGAGGCGGTCGGGCGCGGCACGCTGCTGTTGCTGAACGACGAGATCTATGGCGCCCGGGAGGTGACCAAGAGCAACACCTCGCGCATGGACGCCTTCGTCGCGCCCGGCGCTGGTCCCGTCGGGGTCGCCGATCCCGACAGCGTCGTCTTCCACCGCGAGCCTACACGCCGCGATTGCGAGCGCGCGGCGTTCGACGTCGAGCAGGTCACCTCGCTGCCGCGGGTGGAGATCGTCTATAGCTATGCCGGCGCCGACAGCGTCGCCGTCGATGCCGCGGTCGCGGCAGGCGCGCGGGGGCTGGTGGTGGCGAGCGTCGGACGTGGGGGGATGACGCCAGGGCAGGCCGCCGCCCTGCGCCGTGCACGGGAGCGCGGCGTCCATGTGGTGGTAAGCAGCCGCACCGGCGGCGGCCGGGTGCCGGTCAGACGCGGCGAAGACCCCACCGAAGCCACGTCGGCAGAGGGCGGAATCCTCGGTGCGGGCGACCTGAACCCGCAGAAGGCGCGTATCCTCCTGATGCTCGCCCTCACCCGCACACACGATCCCTCCGAGATAACCACGATCTTTCATCGGCAGTGGGGCAGCGCTGCCTCGGCATGGAAAAATCCATCTCTCACACCGCCTTTCGGAATCGGATCTGGGAACTCATGCGGGGAACAGATGTCTCAGCGGCACCCTTTGGCGGGAGAGACGCTGGGCTGGAGTAGCAAAGATCTTGCCGCTTGCAGGCTTGATATACTACTGTTACATTATTCACTCCACACGGCATCACCCGACGGACCCTCGGTGTCAAAGAATTACCCCATGATGGGGTGCGCATGTCCCACTCCGGAACATGGAGCAGCTATGTGCTTGTTGTGGAGGATGATGAACCGAGGGCTCTGGCTGCTCATCGCTCTCTTCGTATCGGCGAGCTTCCTGGACGCACAAGAGCCCGCAGAAGCGGACGTATCGGAGGCAGGCGATACGGCAGAGGTTCGCCCGCGCCGCGCCCGCGATACCCGCGCTAGAGCGCCGACTGTGCAAGCGACGCCTCGCCTCTGGTCTTTTGATCTCTCCCTCTCAGGCATCTACGACACAAATGTCACACGTGGCGAGGACGAGCTGGACTCGCAGGGAGTGGTGGCGGGCGGCGTGGTCCGCTACCAAAACCGTGCACGTCGCCCGACGCTCCAGCTCCGTTATGCACCCGCCTTCCACCACTATACGGGAACGGACCGCTGGGACCGGGTGAGCCACAGCCTCCGCGGCGCGCGGCTCCTGCAGCTTGCGCCGCAGTGGAGCCTGGAGACTGCCGCTGTCGGCTCGGTCGGCATCCTTACCACGGAATTCCGGCTTGCGGATCAAGTCGCGCTCGTGCCGCGGCTCGAGTACAGCCCGAGCCGCACTCACCGAATCCGAGGCTATGGCGCCGTGCGCCAGCGCTGGTACCGGGATGAGGATCGGACCAGCGCCTTCAGCCCCTATGTGGGTGCCGACTACCGCTTTCGCTGGGGGAGCTGGCACTATTGGGACTCGGACGCGCGTTACGAGACCATCCGCGCGCAGCTGGAGCGCCGCAGCCTCGTTCGAACCACCCTCAGCACACAATATGCGCGGCCGTTAGGGCGGAATGACCGCCTCCGCGCGGGTGTCGCCTACCGCACGTGGCGCTACGCAGCACGGCAGGTCGAGGTGGATGGAGTCGAGGTGCCGCGCCAGGAGAGCCGCTGGACGCCGAGCGTGCTTTGGATCCACGATCTATGGCGGGATCTACGGCTGGATGTGGAGTATCGCTACGACACCCGGCTCTCGAACCAGCCCGGCCGCGAGTTCAGCGGCCACCGCGTCGCGGGCACCGTGAGGTACCGATGGTGAGGCGCGGCGCCCCGCACCGAGGAGCAGAGAATGGAGAGCCAGCCGTGGCTTACGCCGCTGTTGCGCGCGCTGCTAGGGCTTGCACTGCTCGCGGTCCTGCTCGCTGGCGCGTGGTGGCAGTTCGTGCGGACCCGGAGCAGCGATGACCCGTTTGACCCCGGAGTGGACTGAAGCCCACGCGCGGCTGCTACCCGTGCTGGTCACCGCCGCTGTCGGCACCGCCGTGGCCGCCTGGGGTGACGATCTCTGGCTCGCGCTGGCCATCTCCGTCCTGTTCGCTGCCACGGCGGTGGTGGGGCTCACTTTCGAGCCGTTCATCGCGCTGGTCGTGGGTCTTGTCGGCGCCGCGTGCATGATCCTGCTCGAGCAGCTCTCCGGCGTATGGGTGCGCCCCGCGTTCGCCGCGAGTGCGTTGCAGACGGCGTTTTTCATCGCCACCGGACTGCTGGCGGGGATCGCGGGGAACGCGCTGCGGCGGATTCCGATTCGGGCCGGCGAGGCGAGCGCATCACTCGAGGAGCCGACGATCTTCTACTCTCTAGGCCTGCTGCGCAGCGACCTCGGAGAGCTACGCCTCGAGGAGGAGGTCGAGCGCGCGCGGCTGCACCACCGGCCACTCGCCATCCTCCGCGTCGTCACCGATCTGCGCGAGGAAGCCGGTCTCTCGCCTGCCGAGCAGGGAGGACTTTACCGGACAGTGGCGCGGCTGGTGGGGAGCATGCTGCGTCCCACCGACGTGCCCTTCGCCTACGAGGAATGCCGGCTGGGCGCCATCCTGCCGGAAACTCATGCGGCGGGCGCCTTGCTGGTTCTCTCGCCGATCGTGGACGCAGTCACTCACGCTACGTTCCTGGTGCGGAGCAAAGGCGGCGGGCTCTGCTTGCATGATTACGCTCGCGTCTACTTCGCGTTTGCCCTTTTTCCCGAGCACGGGGAGACGGCCGCCGAGCTGCTGGAGGTTACGCACGCGGCGGTGCAGGGCTACCGCGAGCAGAGCGGGATCGGCTACGCCACAGTGGTCGAGCACACGGTAGTGGAGATCGAGTCGCCAGCGGAAATCCCACTCGTCCCAGCGGTGATCACGTCGATCGGACGGTTGGGTGGCGCGCAGAATTCCGGTGGAGCTCGCGATGCCGGGGAGGCGGAGAACGGACCGGCGATGCGCGCGGTGGTTCGACACTCAACCGAGTATCGCGCTCCCGCCGTAAAGGAGTCGCGCCTTGACTGAGGGACTCGCCGGTCTGGTTTTTCTGGTCCTGGTGGGTCTCGCCGTCGCAATCTACTGGCGGCGGGTACTGGCGGGTCACGAGCGGCGCCTGGAGCAGCTCGAGGTGTGTGTGCATGTCAACGGCATCCGCGGCAAGTCCTCCGTAACGCGGCTGGTCGCCGGGTTGCTCCGGGAGGGCGGGTTCGTCACCGTGGCGAAGACGACGGGCAGCGCCGCGCGGGTCATCGGACCGCGAGGGGAGGAGTCGAAGATCTTCCGCCGCGGCGCGGCCACGATCAACGAGCAAGTCGACATCGTCGAGGAGCACGTCGGGCCGGGTGTCGAGGCCCTGGTGATCGAGTGCATGGCGGTGAAGCCGCTCTACCAGCAGTACTCGCAGGAGTTCATGGTGAAGTCGGACATCACCATCATCACCAATGTGCGCGAGGATCACCAGGAGGAGATGGGCGAGACGCTCGAGCAGATCGCGGACTCGATGTCGGTCACCATCCCTCGCGGCGGGGTGCTGATCACCGCTGAGGAGCGCCCGCACCTGCGGGAGCGCCTGCGGCGCAACGCGCGCCGGCGCGACTGCCGATTCGTCTACGCGAATCCCGCGTGGGTGAGCGATGAGGACATGCGCGGATTCGACTACCTGCAGTTCAAGTCCAACGTCGCGATCGGTCTGGCGGTAGCCCGCATCCTCGGCATCGACGGGGACGCGGCGATCCGCGGGATGTGGAAGTCCGTCCCTGACATCGGCGTCGTCCGCCTCTTTCACTACGACATCCGCGGCAAGAACATCCTCTGGGTGCCGCTCTTCGCGGCAAACGACCGGGAGAGCGTGGTGCTCACCTTCGAGGTGCTGCAGGCGTACTATCCGGAAGATGCGACGGTCATCGGCATCCTGAACAACCGCTGGGACCGCGGGCGGCGTGCGGAGCTCTTCGCCCGCCTGGTGCCCCTGGACCTCTCCTCGTACCTCGACCACGTGATCACGTTCGGTGGCTACGAGGAGCAGGTGACGCAAATCATGACCGAGCTTGGCTATCCGCGTGAGCGGATCACCAACCTCGGCGAGTCGGTGCACCCGACGCTGGATCAGATCCTCGACACCATCGCCAGTCTTGTCGAGGGCGAGCAGGGCGTGCTGATCGGCTTGGTGAACATCCATACGCATCAGGCAGAGATGCTCATGGAGTACTTCGATCACGCGCGCGGCACCAACCACGGCGACGCGGAGCTGGATCTCTCGCGCGATCCGGCCCGGATGCCGCTCGGGGTGCAGCGGCTGCGGCGCGCTGCGGCCCGGCCGCCGCGCGACCTCTCCGGCCCGAACGACTGGCAAGGTGCATAGCTACCTCTTCGACGTCGAGACCGTGAGGGTGGCGGTCGTCGTCGGGGTGATCATCAGCGCTCTCTTCTACGAGCACGTCCAGCTCACCACCGGCGGCGCCATCGTACCCGGGTATCTGGCGCTCTTCCTTCCGACGCCGCTCTTCATCGTCTTCACGCTGGCGGCCGCGTACCTGACCTTCTACATCGTCAACCGCGTTCTCGCCCGGCGCTACATCCTCTACGGCCGCCGCAAGTTCGAGGTCGAGATCCTCACCGGGCTCGTGATCATCGCCGTCTCTACCGCGATCGCGCACTTCGTGGTGCGCTTCCATCCGCTGCTGCTGGCGCTCTACGGGATCGGCTTCGTGATCCCGGGGATCCTCGCGCACGACATGTTCCGGCAGACGCCTCGCAAGACCGTCGTCGCGGTGCTGGCCAATGTGGCCATCGTCGGGCTCATCGTGTACATCTTCTATTCGCTGCTGCGGATCGCCCCCTGGTACGCGCCGGCCGAGGTGCCGGCGTTCGCAGGGCAGGATCTGGGCTATCCGCTGGACATGCTGCTGCTGGCGGTGATCACCAGCGTGCTGGTGGGGATGCTGGTCTTCTCGAAGCTGGGGCTGCGCACCGGGGGATTCGTCTCCGGGGCGTACCTGGCGCTCGTGATGCTGCGCCCCCTCGACCTGCTCTTCGCGGCGGGAGTCGCGGTGGTCACCTACGTCTTCGTCACCGGTTTCCTGATGAAGCAGCTCATCCTCTTCGGTCGTCGCAAGCTGGGGATGATGGTGCTCACCGCGGCGGTCTTCGCCTGGGCGGGGGAGATCGCGATCCGCAACCTTACGGGCGGCGCGTACATCCCCTGGAGTGGCTTCCACGTGATCACGCTGATGATCCCGGCGCTGCTAGCGAACGACTCGCAGCGGCAGGGGATCTACCGCACGCTGTGGGGAACGGCGATCACCGCGGTGGCGGTCTTCGCGGTGATGAACCTGGCGGACGCGGCTCGGGTGTACTTCGCCGCCTGAGGGTGGCGTCAGGGTCGGGTGATCAGAGTCTGGGCGACGTCGCTTAAGCCGACGGTCGGGTGTAGATCTCGGGATCGAACCACGCCCGGTACAGGCGCTCGCAATACAGGCAAACGAGAACTACTCTGTGCCAGCGGCCCCGCTCTGCGTGCTCTCCTTCACCAGCGGTAGCCGTATCAGGAAGGTGGTTCCCTCGCCCTCGACGCTGCGCGCCACGATTCCGGGTGCCCGCGCCTCCACCACCCCGCTTCCCGTTTTCAGCCCCACTCCTCCCCGCCGGCGCAGCTCCGGGCTCTCACAGGGCGCACGGTGAAACCGAGCGAGCATCCTCGTGAGATCGGCAGCCGGTATCGCGCGTCCTCGAGCCTGGACCTCCAACTCCGCCTCGCCTTCTTCCTTTTGCAGGCGCACGTCGATGCTGTTGGTTGCAGTCGCATAGTTGGTGGCGGTCGTCAGCAGGCTCAGCAACGCCTTCTGGAGCGCGGTGGCATCGCCGCTGATCCGCAGCGGAGTTCCCTGGATGTGGAGCCGGATCGGGTGATCCTGCGCAAGCTCCTGCGCCATCTCCACCGCGATCGCGACACAGCGTCGCAGATCCGTGGTGCTGGCCGCCGACTGCGGATCGCGGTCGGGCCGCGGAGCAATATCTGCGAGCTCTCCCTCGATCTTCTTCAGTTGCTCCACGCGCGTGATGGCGGGCTGGACGAAATGCCGAATCTGCTCGTCCTGTCTGCGCGCGATGGCACGGCTGAGCGTATCCAGGTGGTCTCGCAGCTCCGCCAGCGGCGCGCGAAACCTCTGCAGGATTCTACGGTACCGCTCCACCTCGTCTGCCTGCAGGCGACACTCGATCTCCGTGATCGCGGAGGCGCTCAGGTCCTGCAAGAGCTGGATCTCCTCCGGCGTCCACTGCCGCGGCTGGTGGTCGGCGACGCAGAAGCTCCCCAGCACCTGGCCCTCCCCCGTGGTGAGGGGAATGCCCGCATACGCGGTGATCTGCAGGCGCGACACGGCCGGATTTTCGCGCAAAAGCGGGTGCGTATGCGCATCCGGGATGATCAGCGGCTCCCCGGAGGCGACCACGTGTTGGCAGATGGAATACAGGAGAGGCGTCTGACGGGTGGAGGCGAGCGGCTCGGGAAGACCTTGCTGACTCTTAAAGAACTGCCGATCCTCGTCCACCAGGGTGACCAACGCCACCGGCACGTTCAGCAACCGTGATGCGAGCCGCGTCAGACGGTCGAACGACTCCTCCGGCGGGCTATCGAGCAGTTGCGTGCGCCGAAGCTCGGCGAGACGTTCGGGGTTCTCGAGTACTGGCATTGCTTTATCGTAACGGGGATGCGCCCTCCAGCATCTACGAAATGAACACGGCTCATTTCGCGTTGCAAACTCCTTACCGGCCGCAGAGCAGATTCACCCGCTTTCCGCATCACCGCTGTTTAGTGGACCCTCGGACCGGCAGAGGGCCCGGGTAGCTCTCGCCCGGGAGCACGTCCCGGCTCAACCGCACCTCTCCCGAGCCCTTCACCAGAAAATGCGTGTAGAGGGGACTGAAGCGCGCACCCTCCGGTGCCCATTCAATCAGCCGAACATCATCGAAGTCCGCGGTTGCCTGCCCACGCGCCGGCGGGCTGAGGCGGAGATAGAGGCCGACGGCGATGGCATAAGGAGGCACGGTCTCATCGATCCGGAACGGCTGCCAGTCATTATCGTCCCCGGTATTCAGTGGCTCGATGGTCTGGTACACGGAGGGGCCGCGGGTATCGGGGTACCAGCTGAGCTGCACGCTCCCCGTTGCGGGCGCGCCGGTGAGCGTCTGCTCCGTACTCGCCCGGAACGTTCCGAGAACGGTCAACTCGCGGCGGGGGTCTACCAGAATCCGATGGAGGGGGGCGAAGACCACATCCGCCTCGCTGCGTGCGGCGCGGCGCAGCCGTACACCGGCGCTGCCCGCGAAGGTGTACTCCGGCCTCGCCTCCTTCCCCGGACCTGCAAAGGTCCACAGCGGGGGGCGCCCCCGGTACTCGGTGCCGACCACCTCGTCCTCGAAAGAGCCGGTCCAGAGAAGATCACGCCCCAGCCGGACAACCAGCCCTTCTTTGGCGCCTGTGATCGACCATCCTGGACCGAGGCGGAAGATCGTTCCCCTTTCGGAATTGCCGTGTACCGGGATGACCGTGTCCCGTGTCGAGGCATGGCCGGCGATGTCTACTTCCATCGCGCCATCCTCGACGCGGAACGGTCCTGGCTCGCGTCCCGCCGCGCCGCGGGCAACGTAATCGGCGAGCGCGCCGGTTACGCCTCGAGGAAGATAGCCTTCGATGATCAACGGCTCAGTGTAAGCGCGCACCACCTCACCGCGCCGCACATGCACTGCGAGCAGGTAGGACTCGAAGGTGGGCCACACCGTCTGATCGAAGATGAAGTTGCCGAGCGTCCAAGCCACCAAGGAGGAACCATCCCAGTCGAAGCCGCCGACCACATGAGGATGGTGGTTGACGATCAGCCTCGCTCCCGCTTCGCGGGCCGTGTAGGACAGTCTCCGCACCTGAGGAGAAGGCGAGCGGCCGTACTCGTACCCTCCGTGAATCTGGAAGATCACCAGGTCCGACACCGCGCGAGCCTGCTCGACCGACGTCCGGATCCTCCCCTCCGAACAGCGGGCGGCCCCACCCTTGGTCTCCGTGGCGACGTAGCTGATCGGGTGCTCGTCCCCGGTGATGGAAGTGCAGCCGAGAAAGGCGATCCGCTGCCCACGGATGGTCAGAAACGCCGGCCGCCACGCCTGTTCAGCGGAATGCCCAGCTCCGAAGTAGGTGCTATCGCTGCGGAAGCCTGCACGCTCGAGTCCCTGCAGCGTGGCCGCGACACCCTCCTCGAGCGCATCGTACAGGTGGTTGTTTGCGAGACCGACAACGGTGACGCCGGCCTTCTGCAGCGCTACCGCGGCGCTTGGTTCACTCGCGAAGACGTAGTCCTTGGTTGAGTGAAAGTGAGCGGGCCGTGGACCTGTGGGATCGAAGAACGGCTCCGGGTGCAGGGGGCTCTCGAGATTCACCACAGACACGTGGGCATTCGAGAGCAGAGGTTGGATCTGACGGAGGAGGCGGACGTGGTCCTCCGCGTCGGCGCCGGGACGCAGCAGGCCATCGACGATGTTGCCATCTTCGTTCGGATCGAAGAATCGCCGCCCGAACATCACATCGCCCACGAAGTGCAGGGCGATGGTCTCACCGTCGTCCGGCGTCAGCCGGATCACGACTGGCCGCCCCGGCTCGGCGCCGCGGGTGCGGGAGATGAACCGCGGGTGCTCAGCAATCACCCACTGGGCACCGCGGGTGGCGGGGAGACGGAATTCGCCGAGGCTGTCGGTCGTGGCGGTGCTTCCTGGTGGAGTGGAGACGCTGGCACCTGCTACGGGGCGACCCTCGAGGTCAATGACCCGGCCGGTGAGCGGTGCTGCGGGAGTGCGGTCACCACAGCCAGAGAGCAGGAGAACAACTGCTATCAGGTATCGGCGCATCCACGGTGTCTACGGGTTCATGAAATCGATTGATGCGGAAGACCGAGCAAGCACTGTACCGCGCAGTGGAACAGTTCCGCACGCGGGGCAGATAGTAGCGGGACCTCACAAGGTCCCGTGGGAGGAAGCGAAAGGACAAAGCGGACCGGTGCGGCGCGGGCCCTGCCTGCGCGTTGGGATGACCGAGCGCGGGTGCCGGCGACGATGCTGGCACCCGCGCAAGGGGCGGTTGTCGAGGGGCTCG
>JBPCIT010000129.1:0-8117 GCA_051006015.1 Longimicrobiaceae bacterium | reverse complement strand
TGGAGCCAACCGGGATCGAACCGGTGACCTCCTGGTTGCAAACCAGGCGCTCTCCCAGCTGAGCTATGGCCCCTCGTGTTCCGGGTGCAGAATCTAACGAATTCTCGAGCGTTATTCAAGGCGCAGCTTACACTTCTCCTCCGGCCCCCACCCTGCGGCACCTGCCTTGCCCCGGGGGTGTATTGCCCACATACTTCCGAGAAATGGCCGAGCCTGCGGATTCTCCCCGCACGTACCTTTTCCTCATACCGCGCGCGTGAACGATGATCCCTTCGCTGCTTGCCAGAACCGTGGAAAAGCTCCCCCCGGAGGTTCGCCTCCACGGCCGCGTCCTCTTCCTCGTCGATGACGCGGAGCTCATCCGCCGGCAGCTGGAAGGGGAGGACCTCGACCTCGACGAAGCAGTCCGCGGCGCGCTGCGCGACAACATCTCGACCGATGAAATCACCCCCGCGTACATCTGCTACTACTTCGATGAGACGCTCGGCGAGTTCCCCTACCTCGGGCTGAAGGCAGGAAACGAGTTCCCGATCAAGCAGGGTCTGGTGAGGCAGGGCGGCTTCGTCGCGTCGGTGGCCGGCAAGCGGCGCGGAAAGGGATCCTCGCGAGAGCAGAGCCCCTACGCCGAGATGATGGCGGGGATCCGGCTGGTGATCGCGGAGAACATCGAGCGCATCTACCGGGAGAACTGCCAGAACCTGGGAGTGCTCACCTCCACCAACTTCGAGCTGATCGACAAGGTCCGGCGCGGAGAGCCGATCCCGCTCTCGGAGTTCACCGACGGCGCGGACGAGATCACCCGTGGGATCATCGAGCACGGCGGCCTCTTCAACTACAACGTCGCGCGGCTGCAGGGAAGGGTGCATACCCCGCCGATCTCCTGCCACCATGAAATGCAGGGTAGCTCACCCGCGGACCCGATGCCGAGCGACGAAGTCCGCATGATGCGCGGGAGCGGCGAGTACAACGCACCGGGCCCGGAGACGGGGTTGGATGCGGCGGCCGCGCAGTTCGTCGCCACCTCGACATCGAACGTGAACAGTGACTCCTACGGCGCTCCGGCCGGCACACGGCACGCCGCCAGGCCGCGGCCCATGACGATCGCCGAGAAGATCTTCACGCGTCACTGGGTGACCGATCTCTCGCGGGGTGAGATCGGGGTGCCCTTCGTCCAGCCGGGCGACTCGGGCTTCCTGCAGACCGACATCCGCTTCTCGCACGAGTACGTCACGCCGATGGCGGCGATCTTCTTCGAGACACTGGTCGGCGAGGACGAGAAGGTGCTCGAGCCGGAGTCCGTCCTCTTCTTCCGCGATCACCTCACCTTCCTCAAGGACGTGATGCCGCCGGAGCGGGTGCAGCTCGGCCTGCTGAACGTAGCGAACCAGCTGGAGGTGAAGCAGCGCGAGTTCGCCGAGAAGCAGGGAATCAGGCTCTATGGCGAGCTGGGATTGGGCCGCCATGGCTCGGAGGCGATCTGCCACTCGAAGATCCTTGAGAGCTATGCACTTCCGGGCCATGTGATCATCGGCTCGGACTCGCACACGCCACACGCCGGCGCTGTCGGGTGCGTCGCCTTCGGGGTGGGCACCACCGCGATGTTCAACTCCTGGATCACCCGCGACGTGCGCGTCGAGGTGCCGCGCTCCTTCCGGGTGATCGTGCGTGGCGAAAAGCCGGCGAACGTCTCCGCCAAGGACTTCATGCTGGAGATCCTGCGGCAACCGTACATCAAGGACGGGCACGCGATCGGGCAGATCATCGAGTACACCGGACCCGCCGTCGAGGCGCTCTCGGTGGATGAGCGCGCCACGATGACCAACATGGCGGCGGAGGTTGGCGCCTTCACCGGCATCGTCGCGCCGGATGCCAAGACCGTCGAGTACCTCGTCGAGCAGCGGGGGATGAGCCGCGAGGAGGCGGAGGCACTCATCGAAGGGCTCTACTCGGACGGGGGCGCGGAGTATGTCGAGACGATCGAGATCGACGCCTCCACCCTCCGCCCGATGCTCGCGCTCCCCGGCGATCCCGGGAACGGCCTCTACCTGGACGACCTCGAGGAGGAGGTGCGCATCGACATCGCCTACGCGGGAAGCTGCACGGCGGGGAAGAAGGAGGACATGGACATGTACGCCGCGGTGCTGCGCGAGTACGCGGAGCGCGGCGAGCGCAAGCCGGAGCATGTGCAGCTCTACATCCAGTGCGGCTCGCAGGAGGTCTACCGCTACTGCGAGGAGATGGGCTACGATCGCGTCTTCGAGGCGGTGGGCGCCACCTTCATCGAGCCCTCCTGCGGCGCCTGCATCAACGCGGGTCCGGGGGTATCACGCAAGCCGACGGACGTGACGATCAGCGCGATCAACCGCAACTTCCCCGGCCGCAGCGGACCGGGGCAGCTCTATCTCGCCTCCCCGTACACGGTGGCGGCTTCGGCGATGGCGGGGCGGATCGTCGCCTGGGAGCCGCAGGCGGAGCTGGCAACGGCAGGGAGGTGAGTCATGGCGGAGCCCGCAGTCCAGCAACGGCTTCTCAGCGTCGAGGAGTACATCGACTTCGAGCTCGCGAGCCCGGTCCGGCACGAGTACGTCGGAGGGATGATCTACGCCTTGAGCGGGGTCACCCGGCGGCACAGCCGGATCGCTGGGAACATCTTCCTAAGGCTCGCGGCCGCTGCGGGCGACGGCCCTTGCCGGCTCCACCTGGCCGAGGTACGACTCCGGATCGGAGAGATCCACTACTACCCGGATATAACGGTGACCTGTGGCGCGGAACCCGAGGACCCCTACATCGAGGATGCGCCATGCCTGCTGGTGGAGGTGACCTCGCCAAGCACGGAGGCGATCGATCGGCCCGAAAAGCTGATGATCTACCGGCAGATCCCCAGCCTGCGCGTCTACCTCATCGTGGACCAGGAGGAGCGGCGTGTCGAGCGCCACTGGCGGGACGAGGCGGAAGAGTGGCAGTACGCAGCCACCACTGGTGACGGCGAGGTCCCGATTCCCTGCCCCGAGATGACGCTGTCGCTCGACGAGATCTACGGGCGCCTTGCGTAGTCAGCCGACTCCGTGCCCCGCCATCTGCGTGCCGCCGAGCACATGGATGTGCAGATGCGGCACGGTCTGCCCTCCTTCCTTCCCCGTGTTGATGACGATCCGGTAGCCGCGACTCGCCAGGCCCTCCTGCTCCGCCACCTTGCGCGCGACGAGCAGCAGCCTGCCGGCAAGCTCCAGATCCTCATCCTCAAGCTCAGCGACCGATGCAACGGGCTTCCGGGGAATCACGAGCAGGTGCACTGGCGCCGCGGGGTTGACGTCGCGGATCGCCACCACCTGCTCGTCCTGGTAGACGAACTCGCCGGGGATCTCCCCGTCGATGATGCGGCTGAAGATTGTCTTATCGGCCACGCTCTCCTCCTCCGGTAAATACGCTCTGGATCAGACCTTCCCTACGAGAAGGGCGCTCCACCACTCCTCTTCCTCATCGGTGCGGGCGACGCGAAATCCGGCCGCTTCGGCATCCCGCACGACATCGCCGTGCTCGCTCTCGAGGATGCCGCTGACGATCAGGCGCCCCTCCGGCGACGCAGCCAGTGTGGCGCGAAAGGCCGGAAGCAGCGGACGGATGACGCTGCTGAGGATGTTGGCGAGGATGAGATCGAAGCTGCCCAGCTCCGCCAGTAGCCGCGCGTCTGCGGCGGCCTCGACGAGGCTGACGCGATCCCCCACGCCGTTGCGCTGCAGGTTCTCGCGGGCGTTGAGGTTGGCGTCGGGATCGTATTCGACCGCGACCACCTCGCGCGCCCCCAGCTTCGCCGCCGCGATTGCGAGAACCGCCGATCCGGAGCCGACGTCGAGCACCCGATCCCCCTCGCAGATGGCGGCGTCCAGCAGGCGCAGGCAGCCGCGCGTGGTTGCGTGCTCACCCGTGCCGAAAGCCATCTGCGGATCGATGTCGATGACCACCTCTTCGGATGCCGCTTCCCACTCCGTCCACGTCGGCTTCACCACCAGCCGCTCGGTGAGCCGGCGGGGCTGAAGCCCGCGCTTCCATTCGCGCGCCCAGTCCTCGTTCGCCTGCCACTGCCAGGAGAGCTGCGGCACCGCACCCGCCGGGAGCCACTCGGAGAGTAGCGCGCGCGCCTCCTCGAGGAACGCCTCCGGGTCGCGCGGCGGCAGGAGGTAGGTCGAGAGCGCGTCGCCCTCCTCCTGCACCGCTGCGCCCCCGAGCGCGAGCATCACCTCGGCGACCAGCGGGAGCAGGTCGGCCGAGGGGATGCGGGCGGTGAGGACGAGCCAACGCTCCGGATCGATCAAACGGCGAACGCCTCCTTCACCTTGTCCCAGAAACCCTGGCGCGGCTTGCCGTTGGCACGATGCGGCATTCCCTCGAGCTCCTGCAGGCGCCGGAGGAGGGCCTCCTGCTCGCTCGAGAGCTCGGAAGGGGTCCAGACCTGCACGCGGACGTGTTGATCGCCACGGCCACCGCCGCCGAGGTGCGGCCGCCCCTTGCCTCGTAACGTGAGCACGTCGCCACTCTGGATGCCGGCCGGGATGCGAAGCGTCTCGCTGCCCCCGACCGTCGGCAGCTCGAGAGAGGCGCCGAGCGCCGCCTGGCTGAAGGAGAGCGGGAGCTCGAAGATGAGATCGTCGCCGTCGCGCAGGAAGCGCGGATCGTCCTCGACCTCCAGCACGACGATGATGTCGCCGCGGGGCCCGCCGCGGGGGCCGATGTTGCCCTGGCCGCGCAGCGTGAGGTAGTTCTCCGAGGTGACGCCGGGCGGAATCTCCACCTCGATGCTGCGCTCGGTGCGCTGCCGGCCGTCGCCCTGGCAGATCGGACAGGGCTTGAGGATCTGGCGACCCTCGCCGCCGCAGGTGGGGCAGACGCTGGCGCTGACGAACTGCCCGAAGACGCTGCGCTGCACCCGCCGGACCTCACCCGCGCCATTGCAGGTCGAGCAGACGACGGGGGCGCTCGGGTCCGCGGAGCCGGTGGCGTTGCAGGTGGCGCAGGGATCGAGCACGCTGACGCGCAGCGTCCGGCGCACCCCCTCGGCGACCTCCTCGAGCGAGATGCGCATCTTCAGGCGGATGTCCTTGCCGCGCTGCACACGCGAGCCGCGCCGTCCGCCGAAGAGATCCTCGAAGCCGCCGAAGCCGCCGAAGTCGCGCATGAAGATGTTCAGCGCATCCTCGAAGCCGAAGCCGCCATATCCTCCGCCGTAGCCGGCGCCCGCCTTGACGCCGGCGTGTCCGTAGCGGTCGTAGGCGGCGCGCTTCTCCGCATCGCGCAGAATCTCGTACGCCTCGGTGGCCTCCTTGAACTTCTCCTCCGCCGCCGCATCACTATTGTTGCGGTCCGGGTGGTACTGGAGGGCGAGCTTGCGGTAGGCCTTCTTGATTGCGTCCGCGTCCGCGTCGCGCGCGATGCCCAATATCTCGTAGTAGTCTCTCATATATCGCCGCGTTGCGGTCAATCCAGGAATTCGGAAACGAGCGCCGAGGTGCTCTCCACGAAGGCGATCACCCGCTCATAAGGCATGCGCGTCGGTCCCATGACGCCGATCACGCCGCGCAGATTCCTCACCCGGTACTCGGAGGTGACGAGGGTGAAGTCCGCCAGCGCGGGATCGCCGTGCTCCGCGCCGATGGTGATCTGCAGTCCCTGTGCCCCGAGCCGCTCGCCGAGCATCTTGCGCAGCAGGTCGCGACGTTCGGTGAGTGCGATCAGGTTTCGCAGCCGCTCCCCGCTGTGAAACTCCGGCTGGTCGACGAGCGCCGCGGCACTTCCCAGGAGCAGCGACTCCTCTGCAGGGGAGGCGCTGAACCACTCCTCGGCGGAGTGCAGGAAGATGTTGAGCAGCTCCGACGCGCCTGGCTCGTCCGCGGGTGCGGAGTCGCGCAGGCGGCTGGAGAGCGAGGACCGGATCTCACTGAGCGTCAGCCCCGCGAGGCGCTCGTTGAGCACCTGCGCCACCGCCTGCAGGGTGCTGGGCGGGATCTCCCCGGGCACGTCCACGTAGACCGTTCGCACGCCGCCGGCGCGCAGCGCCAGCACCAGCAGCACGTTGCCCTGCGCGATGGAGATCAGCTCGAGCCGCTCGAGCACCGCCTCGTCCAGCCGTGGCGCGATCGCGAGCCCCAGCTCCTGCGTGAGCAGCCCAAGCACCTGCGCGGCGTGGCGGATGAGCTGCTCCACGGCAGAGCGATCGCTCGCGGCGGCGAGCTCGCGCCGAATCGACCGCCTATCGGCGGGGCTCAGCCGCGCCTGGCCGAGAAGCTGATCCACGTAGAGCCGGTAGGCGAGATCCGTCGGAACCCGCCCCGCGGAGGTGTGCGGATGGTAGAGGTAGCCCTTCTCCTCGAGGTCGCTCATGGTGTTCCGCACCGTCGCCGGCGAGACGCCGAGATTGAAGCGGCGCGTCACCGTGCGGCTCCCCGCCGGCTCCGCCGTCTCGACATAGGTGCGGATCACCGCATCAAGTATCAGGTGCTCACGCTCGGTGAGGGGCTCTGCTCTCGTCATTCTCCGCTCGTGTGAAGCTCGAGCGCGAGGCGGTCCAGCAGCAGCCAGCCCTCCGCGGTCAGAGCGATTCTCTCTCCCTGCCGAGCAGCCCAGCCGCGCCGCTCCCACTCCGCCAGCCGCTCCCGCTGGGCGGCGGTTGCCTCGCGCGCGCAAAGACCGTCGGCGGTGCGCAGCGCCAGCCAGACCTTCTCCAGGCCGCGCTCCTCCTCGCCAACGGTTTCCTCATCCTCCACCGGCAACTCTCCGGCTTGAATCGCCTCTCTGTACGCATCCCAGCCACGCAGGTTCCAGCGCCGGAGCGGCGGATAAAAGGCGTGGGCGCCCGATCCGAGCGCCGCATAGGGCGCTCCGCTCCAGTAGGTGAAATTGTGACGGCTGCGGCGTCCGGGTCGACCGAAGTTCGAGACCTCGTAGTGCTCGAACCCCGCGGCGGTGAGCCGCTCATGGGCGAGCAGGTACTCGTCCGCGTACCGGTCCTCGTCCGCCAGCGTCTCCCGCCCGGCCGCGACCCAGCGCCCAAGCGGCGCGCCTGCTTCTGCCGTCAAGCCATAGAGCGAGACGTGCTCCGGCTCGAGCGCGAGGGTGCGGTCGAGATCCGCCGCCCAGTCTCGCTCGAGACGAGCCGGGAGCCCGAAGATGAGGTCGATGCTCACATCATCGAGTCCCGCGCCGCGCGCCGCCGCCAGCGCGCGCTCCGCACCACCGGGCCCGTGCAGCCGTCCCATCCAGCGCAGGCTCGGCTCGTGAAAGGTCTGCACCCCCAGCGAGATTCGGTTCACCCCCGCCGCCCGCCAGTCCGCCGCCAGCTCCGGCGTAAAGCTCTCCGGGTTGGCCTCGCACGTCCACTCGACCTCGCGCGGGTCCCAGCTCGCGGGCCGGTGCAGCCGCTCCGCGAGGGCCGCGATCGCGCCTACGCCGAGCAGGGAGGGAGTACCGCCACCGATGTAGAGCGTGTCCAGCTCGAGTGGCTCCTCCCAACCGCGCTCGGAGCGCAGCAGCTCGAACTCCGCGGCGATCGATTCAATCCACGCATGGACGGGCGGCTCGCGCGTTGCCTGCACCGCAAAGTCACAGTAGGCGCACCGCCGTGCGCAGAAGGGCACATGGATGTAGAGCGAGCGCGGCTGCGTGCCGGAGCGGCGGCTAGACACGCCGGAACTGCTTGCCAGGCAGAGACTCGATGCTGCCACGCAGCTCCAGCGCAAGCAGAGCCGCCAGCAGGCGCTGCGGCGGCAGCTCGGAGGCCGCGGAGAGATCGTCCACATGGCGAGGCTCCCCTGTGAGCGCGGCCAGCGCGCGCGCCTCCTCCGGGGAGAGATCCAGCTCCGGAGGCGACGGCTCCGGAGATGCGGCAAGAGCGTCGTCGGCGGTTCGTTGGCGCGCGGCGGGGCGCCCGACACCTTCCAGCTCCTCGAGGATGTCGTCCACGAAGGTCACGACCCGCGCTCCGTCCTTGATGAGCTGGTTGGTGCCGGCGCTGACCGCGGAGGCGATCGGCCCGGGAACGGCGAAGATCTCCTTTCCCTGCTCCGTCGCGTAGTTCACGGTATGCTGGGCGCCGCTGCGCGCTCCCATCTCGACCACCAGCACGC
>JBPCIT010000128.1:0-2876 GCA_051006015.1 Longimicrobiaceae bacterium | reverse complement strand
CGCGGCGGCGCCCGGCGCAGCAGCGTCGTGACCACCTCGGCGGGATCGTAGTCAGCGAGCGTCTGCGCCAGCGGCCCACGCACGGCCCTCCGCAGCGCCGGGGGTGTGAGCCCGGTCATCATCATGTCCACCAGTGCAGTGCTCTCGTGCAGCGCGTACTGCCGCAGGGTACGGCGCAGCGGACTCGTCTCCGGCAGCGCATGGCTGGCGGTGGCGGCGAGTAGCGGCGCCACAGGCCGTGGGAGGATGCGGGAGAGGTCGCCGCGCATGCCCAGGCGCTGATATTTGAGATAGCCGGCGAACAGCTCGTCCCCGCCGTCGCCGGAGAGCGCCACGGTGATCGAGCGGCGCGCCTCCCGGCAGAGGTAGTAGGTCGGGAAGTAGGAGTAGTCGTTGAAGGGCTCGTCGTAGTGCCAGAGCAGCCGCTCGAAGACCGGGGCAACATCATCCCGGGTCACCACCCGCTCGGTGTGCTCGGTGCGGCAGTGCCGCGATACCTCGCGCGCATAGCGACGCTCGTCGTGCGACTCCTCCGGGAAGCCGATGGTGAAGGTGCGCGGCGTGTGCCCGGTCCGGCGCAGTGCCGCCGTCACCGCGGAGGAGTCCACCCCGCCGCTCAGGAAGGTGCCGAGCGGCACGTCGGCGACGGCCATCTCGTCGGCGGCGCGCTCGAGCGTCTCGCGCAGCAGGGGGCCCCAGTCCTTCACCCGCTCGTCCGGCTCGAAATGCATCTCCCAGTACTGCACCGGTGTGGAGACGACGGGGGCATCCTCCCCCCGCTGCACCACGCTCATCCAGTGGCCGGGGGGGAGCTTGGCGCATCCCTCCCAGATGCACTTCGGGTCGGGGACGAAGCCGTAGGTGAGATAGTCGAGGAGCGCCGGATGGCTGAGCCGCCGCTGCATCCCCGGCCACTCGAGGAGCGCCTTCAGCTCCGAGGCGAAGAGGAAGCTCTGGCCCACCACCGCGTAGTAGAAGGGCTTCTCCCCCGCCCGGTCGCGCGCGCAGAAGAGACGGCGCTCCCGGGTGTCCCAGCTGGCGAAGGCGAACATCCCCGAGAGCCGCTCCAGGCAGCGCTCCCCCCAGGCGCGGTACGCCTCCAGCAGCACCTCAGTATCGGAGCGGGTCGCGAAGCGGGCGCCCTGCGCCTCCAGCTCCGCCCGCAGCGCGCGGTAGTTGTAGATCTCGCCGTTGAAGGTGAGAACGTAGCGCCTGTCCCAGGAGAGCAGCGGCTGGTCGGCCTCGGGGTGCGGGTCGATGATCGCCAGGCGACGGTGACCCAGGCAGGCGCGCCCGTCCTCCGCGCGCCAGAGCCCCGCGTGGTCGGGGCCGCGATGGGCGAGCTGATCGCGCATCCGCGTCACCACTGTCTTATCGACAGGGGCAGCCGAGAGGGCGCCGGCGATCCCGCACATCAGCCCCTCACCTCCGCCCCTTGGCGTGCCAGCGTCTGTACAGGGCATCCGCCACGGCGGCGCTGCGCGGAAGACGGGAAAGAACGTGCATCCCTGTCCAGAGGGCGAGCAGCCGCCCGCGCTGCACCCGATCGCTCGCTACCAGCCGGCGGGCTTCCGTCTCCCGCAGGATGGCGCGTGCCTGTGGTAGCTCCCCGCGGATGTAGTGGCTGACGCTACGCATCAGGGCGTCCTCGGCGCGATGCGCTTCGTGGTCGGCGAGAGCCCGAGGTGTCGCGACGGCGCCCGCGCCATCAGCGAGGTGGTCGTCCAAAATGGTGAGGGTGCGCGCCGGCTCGGTGCGCAGGTGGTGGTAGCGCTCCCCGGAGCTGCCGTGGAAGTGGCGATACTTGAAGAGATGCTCCTCGAGAACGCCGATCGGATAGCGCCGGGCGATCCGCAGCCACATGTCGAGGTCTGCGGTGTTGCGGTAGCGCTCCGGCCGGTAACCACCGAGTTGCCGGTAGACGGAGGCCCGCACCATCGCGCCCGGGCAGCGAAGAAAGGTGTTCTTGTAAGTGAGCAGCGCATTGACGATGGTGGCGTAGTTCAGCGGACGATTTCCCCTCACCTCCGGCGGCAGCGTCAGCCGCGCGTATTCCCGCCCTTCTGCGTCCACGAAGATGTCCGAGGCGAAGACCGCCCCCGCGTCCGGGTAGCGCTGCAGGAACTCGACCTCCCGCTCGACGATCGTCGGCAGGTAGACGTCGTCCGCGTGATAGATCGCGATCAGCTCGCCGCGCGCCTGCTCGATGCCCACGTTGGCATTGGCGTAGATGCCGAGCGTCCGCGGCTGACGGATGCAGCGGACCGCATCGCCATAGGAGGCGATCACCTCCGGCGTCTCGTCGCTCGAGGCGTCGTCCAGCACCAGCAGCTCGAGCCGCGGATAGCTCTGCGCCAGGATGGAGTCGAGGCTCTCCCGCAAGTAGCGCGCGCCGTTGTACACCGGCACGAGCACCGAGACCAGCGGCGGGGAGGCGTGCTCACTCATTCGGCAGAGGCGTGTTGCGACACCGCCACAGGCTCGGTGAGGGGATGTCGCGGATACGGGACACCGCATGGCGCCCCGTGAGCGCGACCGGGCGCGTAAACTCAACCACGCACAGCGCTTGCGTTCGCCACCCGACGCAGCAACTACCGCGCGACCAGCGCGCCCGCCGGTTGCCTCGTGCGCGGCGTTGCGGCATTCTTCTCATGTAGAGCGCGCGGCGAAGCTGCGGATGAGAAGCCAGCCGCCGCAGCATACGACCGTTCGGTCTCACATCCCGTTCCCCGACAAGAAAGAGCCGTAGATGAAGCGTGCGCTGGTTTGTGGTGCCGGTGGATTCATCGCCAGCCATCTGGTCAAACGCCTCAGCGCCGAGGGGTACCGGGTGCGCGGCGTGGACGTCAAGGAGCCCGAGTTCTCCGCCTCCGCGG
>JBPCIT010000127.1:0-38194 GCA_051006015.1 Longimicrobiaceae bacterium | reverse complement strand
TGCTTTTCTCCCCTCCCCCAGCATTGGGGGAGGGGCCGGGGGAGGGGGCGCTCTGCCGGCTTCCGCGCACGCGGGGCTCAGGGGAGGGGGCGTACCCTCGCACTCCGCGCTCAGGCCCGCCCCTGTACCCGCTCCTCCTCCTCCAGCCCCGAGCGGGCGATCTGCGCCCAGCGCTCGCGCACCTCCGGGCGGTCGAGCAGCGCGACGATCGCCGGATCGAACTTGGAGCCGGCGTCCTCGCGTAACACCTCGAACGCCTCCTCGACGCTGAGCGGGTCGTGATACGCGCGTGGCTGGGTGACGGCGTCGAATACGTCCGCCACGCTGATGATGCGCGCGGCCAGCGGGATCTCCTCGCCCGCCAGTCCCTTCGGATACCCGCTGCCATTCCAGCACTCGTGGTGCGAGGCGACGATCCGCGAGATCTCCGGGTGCACGGGCTCGAGCGGCTCGAGGATGTGTGCGCTCTCACAGGGATGCTGCTTGATCTCGGCGCGCTGCCGCTTGCTCAGCGGGCTGCGGCTGTGGATGATGTGGAAGAAGCGGTCGTCAATCTTTCCCATGTCGTGCAGCAGCGCGGCCACACGCAGCGTCGCCTGCTCGCGGGGCGGCAGCGCCAGCGCCTCGGCGAGCGCGTCGGTCAGATCGGCCACCCGCAGCGAGTGGCGCGCGGTGACCGGGTCGCCCGAGGAGAGGGTGTTGAGCAGGAGCTGAACCAGCGTCCGGTGCAGGCGCTTGCTCTCGCGCCTCTCCCGCCGCACACCGGCCGTGAAGGCTGCGCCCGCCAGGCCGCCAGCGACCACCGCGGCGCCGAGCAGCTCCAGGGAGCGTCTTGAAGGAATCGAGGCGAGCATTGGATCACCTTATTTTGTATGGGACGCGTGGCTTCCTCTGCTTGCACAACATACGCCACCGCGGGGCAGCTCGGGGGCGGCACAGTGCCTGCTCCTGCTGTTTGCGAAAGCCGATGGGGGAGACGATCTTGACGCCGGGTCCGGAGACCGCACCAGTGGAGAGAAACGCGTGAAAATCATGATCCTGGGCGCGGGGGACGTGGGCTTCCACCTCGCCCAGCAGCTCTCGGAGGAGAATCACGACGTGGTCGTGGTCGAGCAGGATCGCGAGCGGGTGCGCTCGATCCAGGACGCCATGGACGCCATCGTGATCGAGGGCAATGGCGCCAGCCTCACCACCCTCGAGAAGGCGGGGATCGAGAAGACCAACCTGCTGCTCGCGGTGACCAGCCAGGACGAGATCAACCTGATGGCCTGCCTCTCCGCCTCGCAGTACCAGGTGCCCGTCAAGATCGCCCGCGTCTCGAAGCCCGACTACTTCGACCACACCGGCATCCTTCCGCCCGAGCGGCTGGGGGTGGATCTGATGATCAACCCCGAGCGGGAGTGCGCGCTCGAGACCTACCAGCTCCTGCAGAGCGCGGCGGCCACCGAGTTCGCGCAGTTCGAGGGCGGGCTGGTGCACCTCATCGGGCTACGGATCCAGCCCGACGCGCCGATGGCGGGCAAGACGCTGACCGAGGTGGGCGCGGCGCGCGGACGCAGCCGCTACCTGATCGCTGCGGTGGTGCACAACGGTCGGACGACGATCCCCTCCGGGAGCGACCGGATCGAGGCCGGGGACCAGATCTTCGTCATCGGGGAGCCGAGCCAGGTCCCCGATGTCCTGCCGCTGGCGGGCTACAGCGGCTTCAACCTGCGGCGGGTGGTGATCGCGGGCGGCAGTCGGGAGGGGTGGTTCCTGGCGAAGATGCTCGAGGACCACAAGATCGGCTGCACCATCCTGGAGAACAAACGCCTCCGCGCGCTCGAGCTTGCCGAGGACCTGCGCCGCAGCCTGGTCCTGCACGGCGACGCCACCGACCTCGAGCTGCTGGAGATGGAGGGGATCGGCGACGCGGACGGCTTCGTGGCCTACACCGGGAGCGACGAGACCAACCTGCTCTCCTGTCTGCTCGCCAAGACGCTGGGTACGCGCAAGGTGATCTCGCTGATCGACCGCTTCGACTACATCCCGCTCGTCGCGCGGGTTGGGGTGGACGCGGCGGTCTCCCCGCGCCTCTCGACGGTGAACGCCATCCTGCGCTACGTGCGGCGGGGTACCGTGCTCTCCGTCGCCACGCTCAAGGGGAGCGATGCGGAGGGAATCGAGTTCGACGTCTCCGCCAGCTTCCCGCTGGCGGGGCGGCCACTCGCGGAGGTGAAGCTGCCGCGCGGAAGCCTGGTCGGTGCCATCATCCGGGGCGACCGGGTGATCATCCCCCGCGGCACGGACGCGATCCGCGTCGGGGACCGGGTGATCGTCTTCGCGCTTCCGGGAGCGATCTCGCGGATGGAGGCGCTCTTTGCCTGATCGGGCGAAGCACCTCAGCCGGGGAAACGTCACACATCTCGTCGGAGCGATCCTGCTGGGCAATGCGGCGGCGTTGCTGCTCTGTGCGCTGGCCGGGGTGGTGCTGCGCGACGGCTCCTTCCTGCCTCTCCTCCTCTCGGCGCTACTCGCCGCTGCTGCCGGCGGCGTGGCGCGCTACTTCACCCACATCCCCGAGGACATCAACTTCCGCGAGGCGTTCGCCACCGTCAGCCTCGCCTGGATCACGGTCGGTACCTTCGGCGCGCTCCCCTACCTCTTCTCGGGTGCGATCCCCGCTCCGGCGGCGGCGCTCTTCGAGTCGATCTCCGGCTTCACCACCACCGGCTCGACGGTGCTCACCGACATCGAGGTGGTGGCTCCCGGTATCCTCCTCTGGCGCAGCACCACGCAATGGCTCGGGGGGATGGGAATCATCGTGCTCGGTGTCGCCATCCTCCCCTATCTGGGCGTGGGCGGGATGCAGCTCTTCCGCATGGAGGCGCCCGGCCCCACGCAGGAGCGGCTGCGCCCCCGCATCCGCGAGACCGCCAAGCTGCTCTGGCTGGTGTACGCCGGGCTCACGGTGGTGGTGGGAGGCCTCTATCTCATCGGCGGCATGACGTTCTTCGACGCCGTGAACCATGCCCTGACGACGATGCCTACCGGCGGGTTCTCCACCAGGAACGCCTCGATGGGCGCCTTCTCCCCCTTCATCCAGTGGGTGGCGATCGTCTTCATGTACCTGGCGGGGATCAACTTCGTCCTGCACTACCGAGCGCTCTCCCGCGGGACGCGCCCCTACTGGGCGGACCGGGAATGGCGGCTGTACACCGCCATCATCCTCGCCGCGACCGTGCTCGTGATGTACTCGCTCTCGGGGACGGGGCTCGGCTTCGAGCGGATCCTGCGCGACGCGCTCTTCCAGGTGCTGGCGGTGACCACCACGACCGGGTACGGAACCGCCGACTACGAGGCCTGGACTCCCTTCGCGCAGCTCGTGCTCTTCCTGCTCTTCTTCGTCGGCGGGATGGCGGGCTCGACCGGCGGCGGCCCCAAGGTCATCCGCGTGCTACTCATCCTCAAGCACGGGATGCTCGAGATCCGCAGATACCTGCACCCGCGGGCGGTGATGCTGGTCAAGGTCGGGGGGCAGGCCGTTCCCGAGCCGGTGATGCTGAACGTGGTGGCCTTCATGCTCATGTACGTGGGGCTCTTCGGCGTCGGCACGCTGGCGATGACGGCGCTGGGTCTCTCCCTTCCCTCCGCGGCGGGCGCCGCCGCCACCGCCATCAGCAACGTGGGGCCGGGTCTCGACGAGGTCGGACCCACCGACAACTTCGGCTTCCTCCCCCCGCAGGGCCAGCTGATTCTGGCGTTCCTGATGCTGGTGGGGCGGCTCGAGCTGTACACCGTCTTCCTGCTCTTCCACCCCGGTCTGTGGCGCCGGTAGCGGCCGCGCACGGGTGTCATTCCGGCACACATATTGCCCAACCTCTTACCGTACAACACGTTAGGATTCGGCGCCAAACGATCCAGGAGAGGCAAGCTCGCGGAGGAATGGAATGGACCTGACAGACAGCCTGCTGAAGCGTGTGCTGACGGACAACGAGACGGGGCTCTGCAACCGCAACGGGTTCCGGCTGGAGGTGGAGCGGACCTTCGAGCGGGCACAGCGCTACGGATTTCCCGTGAGCATCGTCACCTTCCGCTGCGACGGGGGCGGCTCGGAGGCGCTCGTCCGGCTCGCGCGCCGCTTCGCCGGCTCGGTCCGCACCTCCGACTGCCTCGCCCGCACCGGCAGCTGCGAGCTTCGGCTGCTGCTCACCCACGAAGATGCCGAGCGCACCGACCTCGTGGTGAACCGGCTCGGGCAGCTCTGCCGCGACTTCGACGAGCTCTGCCCGGACGGGTTGCGCATCGAGAGCACCGTCCAGGACGAGCCCGAGCGCGAGGAGTTCCGCCGCCTGCTGGACGACCTCTGAGCTGCCGCGTCGCGCGGTTTCGCCGTCGCGGTTGCGTAACGCTCTGCCGCGTGTCAGAATAGGGCGGACTTTCCAGCGCGAGGAGCGGCTTCGGTGACGCACCCGGAACCTGCCATTCTGGTCTTCGTGCGCGCGCCCGAGCCGGGACGGGTCAAGACGCGCCTGGCGGCGGAGATCGGAGCGGAAGCGGCGCTGCGGGTGTATACCCGCCTCGCCCGCCACACCCTTGCCGAGGCGCTGGCGCTGGCGCCGCAGGTCACGGTCCGCGTGCACTTCACTCCGGCCGGGGCCGCCGCGGCGGTACGGCGGTGGCTGGGGGAGGGAGCCGACTACCTGCCGCAGGGAGCGGGCGATCTCGGCGAGCGCCTGGAGCAGGCGTTCCGGGAAGCCTTCATGGCCGGCTTCGCTCCGGTCGTCGTGGTCGGCTCGGATCTGCCCCATCTCTCCGCCTCCCTTCTGCAACGTGCCCTCGAGCTGCTGGAGGAAGAGGATGCCGTGCTGGGCCCCGCCCGCGACGGGGGGTACTACCTGCTCGGCCTGAGGAGGGATCTTCCTGGCCTCTTCGAGGATATCTCCTGGAGCACCGACCGGGTCTTCTCTCAGACGCTCGCGCGCCTGCGGGCGGCCGGGGTCGAGCCTGCGCTACTCGAAACGCTTTCCGACGTGGACGTCGCCGCGGACCTTTCGGAGCTGCCGCGGTGATTCCGGTGTCTTACCTGGGTTAGCATGCAAAAGCGAACGTTTGCCCTTCTCTTCCTCCTCCTGCTGGTGGTGCATCCGCTGCGGGCGCAGGGGGTGCTGCCCACGCGCCCCTTCGCCGACTGGCGCACCGTCGAGACCGATCACTTCGTGGTTCACTACCCGCACGAGATGGCGGAGTGGACGCTTCCGCTCGTCACCCGCCTGGAGTCGGTGCACACCGCCGTCTCGAATCTGGTCGGAAATGTCCCGGCGCGGCGGGTGACGGTGGTGGTGGTGGATCCCTACAACGTGGCCAATGGGATGGCGCTCCCCTTCCTGGACGCGCCGGCGATGATCCTCTGGCCGACCCCTCCCGCCCCGCGGGCGGGGATCGGCCACCATGCCGGGTGGGCGGAGCTGCTGGCGGTCCACGAGTTCGGGCACCTGGCGCACCTGACCTTTCCCGCGCGCAACTCACGGCAGCGGCTGCTCTGGAATCTGCTGCCGGTCAAGCTCGGCCCCGTCACCCGGCGCGCGCCGCGCTGGGCGATCGAGGGGTACGCCACCTACATCGAGGGACGGCTGACGGCGAGCGGCCGCCCCTACGGCGCCTTCCGCCCCGCCATCCTGCGGCAGTGGGCGCTCGAGGGGAGGCTTCCCACCTACGGGCAGCTCTCGGGCACGCAGGGATTCCTGGGCGGCTCGATGGCGTATCTGGTGGGCTCCGCCTTTCTCGAGTGGCTCGTCGAGGAGCGGGGTGAGGAGAGCCTCAACCACCTCTGGCGGCGGCTGAGCGCACGCCGCGCCCGCAGCTTCTCGGAGGCGTTCGCGGGTGTCTACGGCGGGCGGCCGGAGGATCTGTACGCCCGCTTCACGGTGGACCTCACCAGTCGTGCGCTCGAGGTGCGGCAGCTCCTCAGCGAGGAGGGGCTGGCTGAGGGCGAGATCGTCCAGGCGCGCGAGTGGGCGACGGGCGATCCGGCGCTCTCGCCGGATGGCAGCCGGGTCGCGGTGGTGCTCGGCGCGCGTGACCGGCCCTCGCGCGTGGTGATCTGGCGCACGCAGGAGGAGCCCGATACGGAGGAGGCGGCGCGCGCCCGCGAGCGGGCGCGGCAGCGCGACCCGCTGGACGTTCCGGACATCCAGTGGCGGCCGCGTCCCCGGCAGGCGATCGCCACCCTGCATCCGGTGGATGGCCGGCCGCACGAGGCGCCGCGCTTCCTTCCCGACGGACGCTGGGTGCTGGTAACGCGCTCCGAGCCGGTGGGCGACGGCACCTCCCGCCCCGACCTCTTCCTCTGGGACTGGGAGGCGGGCGACCTCTCGCGCGTCACGCGGGGTGAGGGGATTCGGGAGGCGGATCCCTCGCCGGCCGGCCGCACCGCCGTGGCGGTGCGCTGCCTGAACGGCATCTGCGATCTGGTGCGCGTCGCGCTGGAGAACGGTTCGGTGAACGTGATCCACCACGGGCTGCCCAATCGCGTCTTCTACCGGCCGCGCTACTCTCCCAACGGCCGGCAGATCGTCGTGGCGGTGCAGGAGGCGGGTCGCTGGCGGCTGGCGCTGACGGACGACAACGGCAGCGATCTCGTCTATGTGGACCCGGACGACGGGGCGAGCCGCTACGACGCCAGCTTCCTTCCCGATGGCCGCACCCTGGTCTGCGTCTCCGAGAGCGGCGGAATCCCCAACCTCGAGCTGCTGGACCTCGCTGGCGGCGGGACACGGCCGGTGACGCGGGTCACGGGAGCCGCGGTGGCGCCGGACTTCAACCGCAGGGATGGCTCGCTCTACTTCCTGCGGCTGCACAGCCGCGGGGTGGACGTCAACCGGATCCACCCGGACAGCGTGCTCCTGGAGGAGGTGGTGGCGCTCGACCCCCGGCTCGCACCGGCGGCCCCGGCGGTCGCGGCCTTCGCCCCCGACACCCTGCCGCGCCTGACCATCGCGCGGCCGCGCTTCTACGGCACCGGACCCTCGCAGTACCGCGTCCTGCCCGGCGGCACCTTCGCCACCGCGGGCAACGCACTGCATGCGACGTTCGCCCGCACCGATCCGGTCGGGCGCCTGACCTGGCTCGCGCAGGGGAGTCTCGGCCAGGACGGCGCGTGGACCGGGGGGTCGCTGAACCTGGCCTGGCGGCGCTTCCGCCCCGCCCTGCACGCCGACCTCTTCTGGGGCCGGCAGCAGCCCTCCGAGCAGCGACTGGTGGTCGAGGGGCTGGAGGAGTTCGACGCGGAGTATCTCGGCGGCACCGCCATCGGCGAGGTCGCCCGCGACTTCGGCGTCACCCAGCACCGCTACCGTCTTGGCGCCTCGCTCGGCAGGCTGCAGGGGACCGCCCTCGACTCGGAGGTGCGACGGCTCGCCTTCGCCGAGTACCGGGGGATGACGCGCCAGATCAGCGAGAACCGCTACTTCTCGCAATCCCTCGACCTCCACGCCGCGATGGGTGCGACGGCGGGGGAGGACTGGCGCCGCGCGGTGGCCACCGTCGGGCTGGGCGCGGGGATCGGCCGCGTCGGGATGCTGACGGAGTTCACCTATGGCACCATGCGGCACGAGACGCTTGGCTTCGAGCGCTTCCTCGTCGGGGGAATGCGCCCCCTGCTCTTCGACGAGTCCATCCTCTCGCAGCGCGTCTACCTGCCCGCCGTTCCGCAGGGTGTGCTCTCGGGCTCGGAGGTCGCCATGTTGCGGACGAATGTGCGGCTCGGCCTGCTCCACCCCTACTTCTGGATCATCAGCACGGATGAGGCTTTCCAGGAGTGGTACCGCGTCGTGGGGCTGGAGCGCGAGCTGAACCTCGAGTCCATCCCGCTGGGCCGCCTGCCGCGCATCCAGGCGGTCCTCGGCGCGGGCTATCTGCTGGACGAGCCCTTCAAGGAGCGCGTTCGCGGCTACCTGTCGGTACGCTACCGGCCGTAACTGCGCACTACCGGTAGCGGCGGGCGAGGTCGTGGGGGTCGGCGCCGCGGTAGTAGGCGAGCCGCAGACGCCACATCAGCAGCACGGTGCGCAGGATTCCCCGCTCCTCCCAGCGGCGGCTCGAGGTGGTCACCCGCTCGCGCAGGCAGAGCGGGCGGCCCCGGCGCTTCAGCGCCCGGCTGAGCGCCAGGTCCTCCATCAGCGGGATCTCCGGGAAGCTGCCGGCCTGCTCGAACCAGTCGCGGCGCACGAAGATCGCCTGATCCCCGGTCGCCATCCCCGTCAGGCGTGAGCGCAGGCCGATGAGGCGAGCGGTCAGCCGCAGCAGAGGATGGCGGCCGGTGAGCCGCAGGTCGAAGCGCCCCCACCCCCGGCTGCTGCGCGCCAGCTCCTCCAGCACCCGCCGGTCCGCCTCGGGCGGCAGCAGGGTGTCGGCGTGCAGGAAGAGGAGCACCTCGCCGCGGGCCTCCTGTGCGCCGGCATTCATCTGCCGCGCCCGCCCCCGTGCCGCCACCAGCACCCGATCGGCGAGCGGCTGCGCCAGCGCCACGGTGGCATCCTCGCTCCCCCCATCCACCAGGATCACCTCGTGCCCGCGCGCACGCAGCGGCTGCAGGGGCTCGAGGGCGGCGCGGATCCTGGCCGCCTCGTTCAGCGCGGGGACGATGATCGAGAGATGAGGGGCGGCGTCAGCCAAGCTCGGCCACCCGCGCGGGCCCGGCGAGGAAGCGGACGTACTCGTCAGCGACCGCCCGCCAGGTGAAGCTCTCCATCACCCGCCGCGTGGCACGCGCCGATGCGGCGGCGAGCGCCTCCGGGTTCCGGTGGTAGCGCAGGATCGCCTGTGCGAACGCCGCGGCGTCCCCGCTGGTGACCAGATGGCCATTCTCCCCCTCCGCGATCACATCCTGGATCCCTTCCAGCCGCGCGGCCACCGTGGGCAGCCCGCAGAGACCCGCCTCGAGCATCACCACCCCGAACCCCTCCATGTCGCCGGGCACGGGAATGTTAGGCATGACGAAGAGGTCCGCCTCCCGGTAGAGCCGGATCAGCGTCTCCTCCGGCACCAGCCCGAGCAGTCGCACGCGCCGCTGCAGGCCGTGGCGCGCGATCGCCTCCTCGACCGCCTCGTGCATCGGACCCTCGCCCGCCACCCAGTAGTGCACCTCCGGCGGCAGCAGCGGCATCACCCTCTCCACGAACCAGGCGACCCCCTTGCGCTCGACCAGCCGCCCGACGCTGCAGAGGAGCAGCGTATTCTCCGGGAGCGAGGCGCCAAGATCGTCGAGCAGGACGCGGCGCGCGGCAGAGCAGTCCTCCGGAGCGGAGGGGAAGCGTTCCGGATCGACCCCGCAGGGGATGACGTGCAGCTTCCTGGGCGGGAGCCCGCGCTGGAGGCACTCGGCCCCGGTGGCGCGGCTGATGGGGACGACCGCGTCGAGCGCCGCGAAGACCCGCGGCACGAAGCGCTGGTACGCGCCTACCGGGAGCGTCACGTCAAGCCCGTTGGCGATCGCGACCAGCCGCGCGCCGAGCGCCCGCACCCGGCGGCGCAGGGGAATCGCCAGCGAGGCGGTGACCATCGAGTAGAAGAGCACCACCTCGATGCGCTCGCGGCGTACCAGGGCGGGGATGCGCCAGAGCAGCGATGCGCCGAAGGGCAACACGCGCAGGTGCGTCCAGCGCCAGGAGGAGCGCAGCACGAGGGAGGAGAGCTGGACCTCGGGGTGTGCCTGCAGCGCGGCGTGCAGCTCGGTGGCTACGCGCTGCATCCCGCCGACGTTTGCCAGCGGACGGCCGGGAGGGGGAAGGGAGTGGGAGACGTAGAGCAGGCGCAGGGGCATCGCCGGGGCTACGCCACCGCCCCGCCGCAGCTCGAGCCCGCCCCGGCAGTGCAGCCGAAGCAGTGCGGCCCCAGCACGATCTCGCGGCTCTCCAGCAGCGCGCGGTCGAAGTCGAAGATGCTGCGCGGCGCCTGCGCCGACACCGGCAGCTCGAGCATCTGGTTGAAGTCGCAGTCGTAGAGGGTGCCCTCCCAGCCCACCGAGAGGGTGTTCCTGCACATCACGCCCGCGGCGGCGGCGGGGTTGAAGGCGGTGACCAGCCGCTCCATGTACTCCTCCAGCTTTCCGCTCTCCGCGAGGAACTCCAGGAAACGGGAGATCGGCATGTTGGTGATCGCGTACAGCCGGTTGAACTCGATCCCGTAGAGCCGCAGGAGCTGCCGCTTCCACTCCTTCTCCAGCGCCTGCTGGTCGCCCGGCAGGAAGGTGCCCACCGGGTTGGTCACCAGGTTCAGCACCAGGCCGGTTCCGCCCTTGCCGTACCCGAGCGCGTTCAGCCGCCGCAGCGCCGTGATGGACTCCTCGAACACTCCGTCCCCCCGCTGCGTGTCCGTCTGCTTGGAGCGGTAGTGGGGAAGGGAGGCGACCACCTCCACCTGGTGCTCGGCGAAGAACTCCGGCAGGTAACGGTAGTTGGGGAGCAGGGTGATGGTGAGGTTGCAGCGGTCCATCACGTGCTTGCCCGCCGCGCGCGCACGGATGACCAGCTCCCGCCAGCGCTTGTGCAGCTCCGGTGCCCCTCCCGTGATGTCCAGGATGGGGATGTCGGTGGATTCGAGCACCCGCAGGCAGGCGTCCACCACCGCGTCGGGCATCATCTCGTTGCGGTCCGGACCCGCGTCCACATGGCAGTGGCGGCAGGTCTGGTTGCACTTCTTGCCGACGTTGATCTGCAGGATATCGATCCCCGTGGGCCGCAGCGGGTAGAGGCCGGCGCCCTCGAGCGCCTCCTCGAAGCTCTCCGCCAGCGAGGCGCGGGCGAGCAGCGCCCGCTGCGCATCGCCCGAGGCGAGAAAGGCGCGGCGCTTCTGCAGGGTAGGGAGTACGCGAGTCGCCACGCTACATCCCCAGCCGCTCGAGGTGGTTTCGCATCTGCACCCCGTGCACCAGGCTGGCACCCCCGCGGATCGCCGCCGCCACGTGCAGCGCCTCCGTCATCTGCTCGGGGTCGGCACCCTTCTGCAGGCAGTCGGAGGAGTAGGCGTCGATGCAGTAGGGGCACTGCACCGCGTGCGCCACCGCAAGTGCGATCAGCGCCTTCTCCCGCTCGGAGAGCGCCCCCTCGGCGAAGACCGCGTTGTACCAGGCGAAGAACTTCTCCGCCAGGTGGGGCGCCTCCTGGCCGATCTCGCCGAAGCGAGCCAGATCGTGTGATTCGTAGTAGTGCGGCATTGCTGAACGATTCGGGTAATGGGAACGCATGGCTGCACGGACTGAGCCGGGCCCGTGTGCTTACGCTAATTCCGCGCCGGGTGGATTGGTTCCCGGACCCTCACCCCCTAGCCCCCTCTCCCGCATGCGGGAGAGTGGGGAGCTGTCCGGTGCACGCAGTGCAGCGCCACAGTACCGCGCTAGGGTCAGCATCAACCCCTCTCCCAGAATTGGGAGAGGGGTGCGAGCTTCAGCGAGCGGGGTGAGGGCCCTCGGCTACCCCTCCCGCTGCACCCGGTCGAAGTAGCGGCGGATGCGCCGCGCGTTCGTCCCCACGTCGCTCCCGCCGACGCGCGACTTCGAGCGCGCGTCGATGCGCGAGCCTTCCGGCGTGGGTGTGACCCGGATCACCACATCGTCTGCGAAGCCGAACCAGAAGGTGCGGTCGGTGGCCTCGATCCGCCCCTCGGATGCATTCGCGTCCACGATCTCCCACCGCATGCCACGCGCGGCCTCCAGCGCCCGCGCGAACGCCTGCTCCGGCCGAACCGGCAGGACGAGCGGACCCAGCTCCGGATAGGCGGTGCGCTGCTGCTCGGCGACCTCGGCGCCGGCGTACTCGGGCGGGTTGGGAGCGTCGGCGCGCAGCGGGAGGATGGAGACGAACTGCGGCGGGTTCTCCGTGTCGGTGGTGATGTCGTGGATCGGAGGGACGCCCCGCGCGACGCGCCGCCACTGCCAGGGAACGGCGGCCACGCTGAGGCCGATCACGATGCCGAGCAGCGCCAGCACCGCGCCCCGCTGGCCCCGCCCGATGAAGGTCATGATCAGGCCGATCAGCGAGATCGCGGCCGCGGCCAGGCCGCCATACGCCATCCAGCGCAGCAGGGTGAAGCCGGTACGGAAGTGCCAGAGCCCGAAGCGGCTCCCGAAGCCGGCGAGCATGGCGAGGAGACCGCAGAGCAGGGCGAGGGAGAAGCCGAGCAGGGCGAGACGCGAGAGCGGGCGCGAGCGTCGCCAACCCATGGCGATCCCATGGCGAGGGGTCATGTGCTTTCTCCGAGCGTTCGGGGGGAGCGGACTCTCTTGACCACGACCGGGACGAGCGCGAGCAGGCCGAGCAGCCCCAGCGCGATCGCCAGCTCGAGCGAGAGGAGCTGATCCAGCGTCTCGATTCGCCCCAGCGACTGGCCGAGGTTGGCGAAGACGAAGCTCCCCGGCACGATCCCGATCATGGTGGCGACAACGTAGGTGCGCAGGCGGATCGCTGTAAAGGCGGGCGCCAGGTTCACCAGCCAGAAGGGAAAGAGGGGGACGAGCCGCAGGAAGAGCAGGTAGTAGAAGGCGTCGCGGCGAAAGCCCGCCACCAGCTTCTCGATCCGTCCGCCGAGCCGCCGCTGCACCACATCCGCGAAGAGGTAGCGGGCAGCGAGGAAGAGCAGGGTGGCTCCCAGCGTCGCGCCGATCAGGATCACCACCGTCCCGACCCAGCGGCCGAAGAGGAAGCCCGCCGCGAGCGAGAGCACCACCGCGCCGGGGATGCTGAACGCGGTAGCGAGCGCGTACACCCCGATGGCCGCCGCCAGCATCAGCCCGTAGCGGCGCTCCGTGTAGTCGAGCAGCAGCTCCCGGTGCTGCTGGAGCGCCTCGAGGCTCAGCAGCCGGTGCCCGCCCAGCAGGAAGAAGAGAAGCAGCCCGCCCGCGAACACCAGCAGGATCACGGGCTTCAGCCAGGCGGCACCGCGGGATGCGCTCATTCCCCTCCTGGTTCGGATTTGATGATCGGGATCGCTCTGGAGAAGCCGCAACGATGGGGCCGGGTTCCCAGTCCCCGCTGGTCCCGGCAGAGATCTTGCCGCTTCCACCCGCTCCGGCTTCCACCCGAACCCCTCTTCAACCATGACCTCTTCCAGCAGCGAGCAGCACCGGGAGATCGCCGCGCGGCGCGGCCCGGTGCCGGTGGCGATCGTCACCGTGAGCGACAGCCGCACCCCGGAGACCGACACCAACGCCACCTACCTGAGAGAGCAGATCGCCGCCGCGGGCCACCGGCTCGCCGGGTACCGGCTGGTGCGCGACGAGCCCGACCGGATCGCCGCCGTGCTCGACGAGCTGGTGGCGGGCGAGGCGCGCGTCCTCCTCTTCAACGGCGGCACCGGCATCTCCCCGCGCGACACCACCCACGACGCGCTCAGCCGCAAGCTCGAGAAGACGCTGCCCGGCTTCGGCGAGCTCTTCCGCATGCTCAGCTACGAGCAGGTCGGCGCCGCCGCGATGCTCTCACGCGCCGTCGCGGGCGTCTACCGGGGCCGGGTGATCCTCTCGATGCCCGGCTCCCCCGCCGCCGTGTGCCTGGCGTGGGAGAAGCTGATCGCCCCGGAGATCGAGCACCTCGCCTGGGAGGTGGCGAGATAACAGGGATCTGCATGAAGCAGGAGATCCAAAGATCGAGGCCGACCGGCAGCTCGAGCGCCGCTCGGATCGCTCCCAACTGGCGTCCGTGAGCCAGCCGATCCAGGATGCCAGCGACGCCGTGCTCTTCCGCTGCTACGGCCTCTCGGGGGACGACGCGGCGTACATCCGGCAGCGGCTGGAGGAGATGCTGTAGATAGGACCGCGGAACCTCGAATTTCCGAGGTCGTTCCCGCTGGATCTTCGAGGTGGAACCCATGACCAAGAAGCAGGAGAAGGAGAGCGGAAGTACCCTTGCCCGGGCTCAGGATGCGTCCGGGGAGGCAGTCGAGAGACCCGGTCCTGGGGACGAGCCTCTGCTGGCGGACATCCGCTCTCTGATCGAGGCCGCCCGGCAGCACACGGCTCGCGTGGTGAACTCGGCGATGGTGCTCACCTACTGGAGCATCGGCGAGCGGATCCAGCGTGAGGTGTTGGGGGAGGAACGCGCGGAATATGGAGAGCAGATGGTCGAGAGACTCGCTGTTCGACTACGCACCGAATACGGCTCGGGCTTCTCGCGTCCGAACCTGTTCCGCATGCTACGGTTTGCACAGATATTTCCCGACCCCGACATTGTCTCGACGCTGTCGAGACAATTGGCATGGTCACACTTCGTGGAGCTGCTGGCCCTCGACGACCCGCTCCGTCGCGAGTTCTACACGCAGATGTGCCTCACCGAGCGCTGGAGTGTGCGCACGCTGCGGAGCAAAATTCAGGGCATGCTCTTCGAACGCACCGCGATCTCGCGGAAGCCGGAGGAGCTCGCGGTGCGCGAGCTGGAGGCGCTCCGCGGGCAGGATCGCATGAGTCCGGACCTGGTGTTTCGCGATCCGTACGTGCTCGACTTTCTCGGTCTGAAGGACACCTACAGCGAGCGCGACCTCGAAGAGGCGATCCTTCGGGAACTCGAACGCTTCATGATCGAGCTGGGCACCGATTTCGCTTTCGTGGGGCGCCAGAAGCGGATGACCATCGACGGCATCGATTATCGCCTCGACCTCCTCTTCTTCCATCGCCGGCTCCGGCGGCTGATCGCGATCGATCTCAAGCTCGGGCGCTTCCAGGCAGGGGACAAGGGGCAGATGGAGCTGTACCTCCGCTGGCTCGAGAGGTACGAACAACGCCCTGGAGAGGCATCACCGCTCGGCCTGATCCTGTGCGCCGGCAAGTCCGAGGAGCACGTCGAGCTGCTCCAGCTCGAGCAGAGCGGCATTCGGGTGGCCGAGTACTTCACCGAGCTGCCGCCGAAAGAAGTGCTCGAGGCGAAGCTCCATACGGCGATCACAACGGCGCGCGAGCGGATCGCCGCCCGGGAGAGCCGCCGGGAATCGGAAGAGGATTGAGTCAGAAGCCGGGTTCAGCAGCACGGAGCAGATCCCGAGGCGGATACGCTGTCGAGGGCTGGCGCCAATCCCCGCACCCGAGAGCCAGCCGATCCAGGATGCCATCGACACCGTGCTCTGTTGCAGCTGTCGGGAAGCTCCGGACCGACTCCCGCGCGCAGCACACGGAAAGCCAAGCACCAAGCGCAACTCCAGCAGTGAAACTCACACGTGATGACCTGCGGCTGATCTGCTTCGACCTGATCAGCCGCTGATGCCATCAACCCGGTTTCATCCCCCCGAGATCGAGCACCTCGCCTGGGGGGTGGCGCGGTAGCAGGAATTCCTTACCCCGCCGGAACGATACTCGTAGCAAATGAGTGTGCGACATCGAGTTGCGAACTCGCGCAACCTGTCGCCAACGTGGAAACCCTGCACAATGCGGAGGTGAAAGCAAACCGGGAGGTAACGAATGCGATTTCCGACGATCACGACAATGATGGGCGCGCTGCTCACGGTGGCCGCTCTCGGCTGCGCTCCCGACCGGGCGCCGCAGGTCGAGGAGCCGCCGCAGGTGGCGATGGAGCAGTCCCTTCACTCCACAGCCAGCCTCTCGCCGGAGCAGCTCGAGGAGTTGAAGGAGCGATATCCGGTGCTGAGGGAGACGCCCGCACCCGAGCCGCAGCCGAATGGCGAGTCCAGCCCCGAGGATATACCGGAGCGTGTGCGCCGGGTAGCTCCGGAGAAGGTGCTGAGAACGGCCACCGGCGGAGCGACCTTCTACGCTGACAAGTTCGAGGGCAGGCGCATGGCGAGCGGGATCCCCTTCCGTCAGAACCAGATGGTGGCCGCACACCGGGCCTTCCCCTTCGGCACCCTTCTCCGGGTGACCAATCTGCAGAACAACCGCTCCGTGAACGTGCGCGTGGTGGATCGCGGACCCTTCGGGGCTCAGCAGAATGTGCAGCGTACGATCATCGATCTCTCGCGCCGGGCCGCGCAGCAGCTCGGCTACGTCGACGCCGGCCGCGCCAACGTGCGCGTCGAGGTGCTCGAGTGGGGCGAGGGTCTGCCGACAGGATCAGGGTGAGTGACGCGTGGAGCCGGGCCTGCGGGCAATTCGTCCTCACCCGTGACCGGCTGCGTCGCCCGTCCTTCCGTCCGGCAGGGTGCACTCCGTAGCGCCACCGCGCCGAATCGCGCGCAGGGGCAAGCGCTTGCCCTGAGATCAGCGCTGGCCGCTCTCGCCCGTACCATGGACCTGCGCGCGGGCCCGCTCCTGCTGCTTCTCGCCGCCGGGATGGCGGCGCCCGCCGCGGCGCAGCAGTTCGTCACCGACGATGCGACTGTCACCGCGCACCGCGCTTGCCAGCTCGAGGGGTGGTACGGAGAGGCGGCTTCCTGGGTGCTCCCCGCCTGCCGCTTCTTCCGCCCTCTCGAGATCACCGCCGGTGTCGGCTTTGTCGCTGACGAGGACGGGGGGCGCGCTGCGGAGTACGTGCTGCAGGGGAAAACGCTCTTCCGCGAGCTGCAGCCGAATGGATACGGCGTGGGGCTGGTGATGGGCATCGGCGTGGATCCGCTCGCGCAGGCCACGGGACGCCGGATCGAGGGGGTCTACGCCTTTCTTCCCCTGAGCCTATCGCTGGCGGGAGACCGGCTGCTGCTGCACCTCAATCCCGGCTGGCACTTCGAGCGTGATGCGCATGATCACGGCGGCCGGGTGCAGGATGCCGCCCACCACGCGTTCACCTGGGCCTTTCGTGGCGATCTGGTGCTGACAGAACGTTTCACGCTGATCGGCGAACTCTTCGGAGAGGACCGCATGCGGCCGGAGTACCAGCTCGGACTGCGCACCATCCTGCTCCCGGAGTACCTCCTCGCCGATCTGAGCTATGGCGGCCACAGTTCTCCGGGCGTCGCTGGTGCGGGCTGGGCGGTCGGCCTCGCGTGGACGCCTCCGCCGCTCTTCTGATCCGACGCAGCGTCACGCCTGGCGCGGCGCCGGGTGAGCTCTGCGCTCGGCGACCGCATCCGCTGCCGGGAGCAGCAGCGCCAGCCCGACGAACCAGGCGGAACGTGGCGCGCGCGCGCCGCCCGTGCTCCCCCCACCGGCGGCGCGCGCTGGCGCCTCCGCGGCGCCGAGCCGGGCGAGCAGCGCCTCGAGCGCACCGGCGTCCGCCAGGTGATGGTAGGAGCCGCGGGTCTCGCTGGCGATCAGCCGCAGCATCTCCTCGTCCAGCCGCGAGACGGCGGTCTGGCCGGTGAAGGGATCCGTCTTGTAGCCCTCCCGGCGGCCGGTCTGCGGATCCACCTGGGGGACCGGTCCTCCCTCGGGGGTCCCGACACCGAGCGTGTGGATGACCACCCCCAGCCCCGCTGCCCGCCGCGCCGCCAACAGCGCGGCGGGCTGCTCCTCCTCCGGATCGAGCGGCTCGCCGTCGGAGATCAGCACCACCAGCCTGCCGCCCCCGCGCTCCGGAGCGGCGGCCAGCAGGCTGGTGGCCTGGCGGATCCCCGCCCCGATGGCGGTGCACGTCTGCGGCGCGATGCCGGGCTCGATGGCGTCGATGTACATCTCGACGGCGCGCAGGTCCCGCGTCGGCGGCGCGAGCACGCTCGCCCGCCCGGCGAAGACGACCACGCCCAGCCGGTCGTGCTCGAGCGCACGGGCGAGGCGGTGCGCGGCCGCGCGCTGCTGCGCCAGCCGGCTGGGCCGGACGTCCTCGACCAGCATCGAGTTCGAGGCGTCGAGCACGAGCACCACGTCGCGTCCCGCCGTGTGCATGGCCTCCTCCGCGTTTCCCCAGCGTGGGTCCGCCGCGGCCAGCCCCAGCGCGAGCGCCGCCAGCAGCATCGGCGCCACGCGGCGCCAGGGGATGGCGTGCAGGTCGCGGCTGGTGAGACGGCGGACGAGGTGCCGCTCGCCGAGCGCCGCCGCGACGCGCCGCCGACGCCGCACGTAGAGCGCGCAGGCGAGGGCCATCAGCGCCGGCACCAGCAGCGCGAGCGGGAGCAGCGAAGCGCGCAGGAGCGTCATCTCAGGGGACCCTTCCCCAGCGCGAGGCGCGCAGGAACCATTCGCCCAGCAGGACGGCGCTCCCCAGCACCACCAGGAGCAGGTACCACTCCCGGTAATCGATGTAGCGCCGCGTCTCCACCGGCGTGGTGACCAGTCGGTCCAGCTCGCGGTAGACGCGGCGCAGCGCGTCCGGGCTGTCCGCGCGGAAATAGGCGCCGCCGGTCAGCGTGGCGATCTCGCGCAGCAGCTCCTCGTCGAGCCCGACCGGCAGCTCCGCGTACTGCAGCACGGCGCCATCCGGTCCCCGCCGCAGCGGCACGGGAGCGGCCTCATCCGTTCCCACCCCCACGGTGAAGACGCGAATCCCCGTCGCCGCGGCGGCCTGGGCGGCCTCGAGCGGCTCGACCTCGCCCCGGTTGTTCTCGCCGTCGCTCATCAGGATGACGACCTTCTCCTCCGCCTCGATGTGCTGCAGCCGGGTGGCCGCCGTGGCCAGTCCCATGCCGATCGCCGTGCCGTCCTCGAGCAGACCGATCTGCAGATTGTCGAGCGCCGCGGAGAGGACGCGGTGGTCGGTGGTGAGCGGGACCTGGGTGATCGCTTCGCCGGCGAAGGCGACCAGCCCGATCGGGTCGCGCTGCCGTCCGGCCAGAAACTCGCGCGTCGTCTCTCGCGCCACTTCGAGGCGGTTGCGCGGCGCGAAGTCCTCCGCCAGCATCGAGGAGGAGATGTCGAAGGCGATCATGATCGGCACCCCCTCGCTCTGATCCTCGACCACCGCTCCGGCGGTGCGCGGCCGGGCGAGGGCGACGACCAGGAGGGTGAAGGCGAGCGCGCGCAGGATCTCCGGCACGCGCGCCAGCCCCGGGCGCAGGCCGAGCCGCGCGGCGGCGAAGGCGGAGGCGCGCGGCAGACTCACGCCCGCACCGCGGCCCCGTACCTCCCACCAGAGGTAGGCGGGGACCAGGAGGAGGAGCAGCAGCACCGAGGGGTGGACCCAGTGGATCATCCGGCATCACTCCACAGGACTAATCAAGAGCGCGCGCGCTTCGGCAAAGGCCAGGCGGATGGCGCGGTTCTTCCATTCCGCACCGGCGCGCCTCGCGCTCGCGAGGTGGTCTCAAGTCGTGTACCCACCTTCAAGATGCGGGTTGCACGGCAGCTGGTCTCCGCCGCCACGCCAGAATCGGGTTTGGAGGTCCGAACGCCGCATCACGCCGGGGAGGGAAGATGTTGAAGGAGCAGCTGAAGCCGGAGATCCTGGAGCTGATCGAGGCGCGGGAGTGGGACAGCCTGCGCGACGCCCTCACCCACTGGCCCGTTCCCGAGGTGGCTGACCTGCTGCTGCACCTGCGCAAGGCCGACCGGGTGCTGCTCTTTCGCGCGCTCCCTCGCCGCCAGGCGGCAGGCGTCTTCTCGCGCCTGGCCTTCGAGGAGCAGGACGCGCTGCTCGCCGCCCTGAGCGATGAGGAGACCCGCGGCCTGCTGGCAAGCCTGCACCCCGACAACCGTACGCAGCTGCTGGCCGAGCTTCCCGGCCGGGTGACACAGCGGATGCTCAACCTCCTCGGCCCGGAGGACCTGAAGGAGGTGCGCTCTCTGCTCGGCTATCCCGAGGAGAGCATCGGCCGCCTGATGACGCCCGACTACGTGGCGGTCCACCCCGAGTGGAGCGTCGCGGAGGCGCTCGGGCACATCCGCGCGCACGGCAAGGATAGCGAGACGATCAACCAGATCTACGTCACCGATCATGCGTGGCGGCTGCTCGACGACATCGAGCTGCGCCGCATCATCCTGGCGGATCCGGAGACCCGGATCGCGGATCTGATGGATCGTTCCTTCGCGAGCCTCTCCGCCTTCGCCGACCGCGAGGTGGCGGTGCAGCTGATCCGACGCTACGACCAGGTGGCGCTGCCGGTGGTGGACTCGGATGGGGTGCTGGTGGGGATCGTCACGGTGGACGACGTGCTGGACGTCGCCGAGCAGGAGGCCACGGAGGACTTCCACCGCGTCGGCTCAGTCGAGCCGATCCGCACCAGCCTGCGCGAGGCAGGCATCGGCTTCCTCTACCGGCGGCGGATCGTCTGGCTGCTGGTGCTGGTCTTCATCAACATCTTCACCGGCGCGGGGATCGCCTACTTCGAGGATACGCTGGCCGCGGTGCTGGTGCTGGTGGTCTTCTTGCCGCTGCTGATCGACAGCGCGGGCAACGCCGGCTCGCAGGCGGCCACGCTGATGGTGCGGGCGATCGCGACCGGGGATGTGCGAATGGCGGACTGGTTTCGGCTGGCGGGGAAGGAGCTGGGAGTCGCCGCGGCGCTGGGGGGCACGATGGCGGTGGCGGTCTCTGTGCTGGCGGTCTGGCGGGGAGGGCCGGATGTCGCCGTGGTCGTGGCGACCAGCATGGTGGCGGTGGTCATCATCGGCAGCATGGCGGGAATGTCGCTGCCCTTCCTGCTGAGCCGGATGAAGCTGGATCCGGCGACCGCCAGCGCGCCGCTGGTCACCTCGATCGCCGACATCAGCGGCGTGCTGGTCTACTTCTCCATCGCCTCCTGGTACCTGGGCACCTGAGGGGAGGGCAGTGACCGTTCAGGCAATCGCTGGAACGAACCGGAGGATCGGGTCGGTACGCCCGGTGACCGATCGTACGACGCGCAGAAGGTCGCCCCTGCGACAGCCGGCGGGAGCTCGAACCACCCGAGGCGGTGGATCGGCCTTCGGCAGCCGCCTGCTCCACACGGCCCAGCCGGTGACGGGGCTGCTGCTGCTTTCCGGACTCCTCTCCTGCTCGACCCCTGCGATGGTGCAGAGCGAGGGCGACGAGCTCGCCGAGCGGGACTGGCACATCGCGCTGGGAGATCCGGCGAGCAGCCAGTACTCCCGCCTCACGCAGATCGACCGCGGCAACGTCCACCGGCTCCGGGTGGCGTGGCTCTATCACACCGGGGATCTGCAGGAGGGGCGACGCTCCGAGATCCAGGCGAACCCCATCGTCGTCGACGGCGTGCTCTTCGCCACCTCGCCGGCGTTGAAGGCGTTCGCGCTGCGGGCCGACACCGGCGAGGAGCTCTGGGTCTTCGACCCCTTTGCGGACAGACCGCCTCATCATCACGTCAACCGCGGCGTCGTCTACTGGCGGGAGGGTGAGGATCGGCGGATCCTGTACACCGCCGGTCCCCGGCTCTATGCGCTCGATGCGGTCACGGGGGAGCCGATTCTCAGCTTCGGCGAACGGGGTTCGGTCGATCTCAAGGCGGGGCTCGGCCGGGATCTCTCGGGCGAGGATGTCGTGGCCACCGCGCCGGGGATGGTGTATCGCGATCTGCTGATCCAGGGCACCCGCGTCTCCGAGGCAGCGGGCGCCGCGCCGGGTCACCTCCGCGCCTACGACATCCGCACCGGCGCGGTCCGCTGGACCTTCCACACCATCCCGCGGCCGGGCGACTTCGGCGCCGACAGCTGGCCGGAAGATGCTTTCCAGGTCGCGGGCGGAGCCAACTCCTGGGCCGGGATGAGCCTGGACGTGCGGCGCGGCATCGTGTTCGTGCCCACCGGTTCTCCCACACCGGACTTCTACGGCGGCGGCCGGCCGGGTGAGAACCTCTTCGGCAACACGCTCCTCGCGCTGAACGCTGCCACCGGCGAGCGGATCTGGCACTTCCAGGTGGTGCGTCACGACCTCTGGGACCGTGATCTCCCCGCGCCGCCCAATCTGGTGACGCTGCGGCGCGGCGGCCGTCCGGTGGACGCGGTCGCGCAGGTCACGAAATCAGGACATCTCTTCGTCTTCGATCGTGAAACGGGGGAGCCGCTCTTCCCGATCGAGGAGCGAGCCGTGCCACCCTCGGAGCTGCGCGGCGAGCAGGCATGGCCGACTCAGCCGCTGCCGCTCGCTCCCGCGCCGTTCGCGCGCCAGACGTTCAGCGAGGCGGATGTAACCGACATCTCGCCGGAGGCACACGCCTACGTCCTCGAGCGGTTCAGAGCGTATCGCTCGGGCGGCCAGTTCATCCCGCCGAGCGTCGAGGGCACGATCATCCTCCCCGGCTTCGACGGAGGCGCCGAGTGGGGCGGCGCGGCCTTCGATCACGAGACGGGTATCCTGTACGTCAACTCCAACGACGTGCCCTGGATCCTCCAGAACCTCCCCGTCGAGACCGGGGAATCGACCACCTCGGTCACGGGCCAGGATCTGTATCAGCGGCAATGCGCCTCCTGCCACGGCGCCGAGCGGCAGGGGGATGGGGGGAGGAGTCCGGCGCTGACGGCCGTCGGAGAGCGCCTCAGCGCGGCGGAGATCCGGCGGATCGTCGAGCACGGGCGCGGCTTCATGCCCGGGTTCGCGCACCTGCCCGCGGCCGAGCGCGAGGCGATCGTCGCCTACCTGCTCGGCAGAGAGACGGACGCCTTCCACGCAGCCGCGGTCAGCCCGAACCGGAGCCCATACCGCTTCGGCGGCTACCATCGCTTCCAGGACCGTGAGGGCTATCCGGCCGTCAGGCCACCCTGGGGCACGCTCAACGCGATAGACCTTAACACCGGCGAGTTCGTCTGGAGAGTACCGCTCGGCGAGTACCCGGAGCTGACGGCTCGCGGAATCGCCATCACCGGAACGGAGAACTACGGCGGGCCGGTCGTCACCGCGGGAGGACTGCTCTTCATCGCCGCCACGCGCGACGAGCGGTTTCGTGCTTTCGACAAGGCGACAGGTCAGCTGCTCTGGCAGACGAAGCTTCCCTTCGCCGGCTATGCCACGCCGAGCGTGTACCAGGTCGATGGCAAGCAGTACGTGGTCATCGCGGCCGGCGGGGGTAAGCTGGGGACGCCCTCCGGGGATGTCTACCTCGCCTTCGCGCTTCCGGACGAGTAACCACGAGGGCCGCGCCCGAGGCCCACCGAACCGTCCGGGAGCACCATCACTTCGCGCTGGGGATGCGGATGCGCTGGCCGGCGACGATCTTCGAGGACTTCATGTTGTTAGTCCGCTTGAGCTGCTCGACGCTGGTGCCGTGCCGGCGCGCAATCTCCCAGAGCGAATCGCCCTTGCGGACGCGGTAGGTGGTGGCGCCGCCCGCGGGCGAGGCGGCGCGGGATGCCGTCGCACGCGGCCGCTCGGCGGCCACGGTGACCTCGCCTCCCTGCCCGCGCGCGTAGCGCTCGTACTGGCGCGGGAAGACCACGACATGGAAGTGGGGCGGGTTGCGCTCCTCGACCGCCTCGATGGTGCCGGTCGCCTCCAGCGCGAGCAGCGTGGTGCGGAGCCAGGTCAGGCAGCGCGCCCGCGCCGGCTTGCGCAGATCCACCGCCATGCCGGTGGGATGGACCGACTTCTCCGAGCTGTTGAGCAGCCGGAAGGAGCGCGGCCGCACGGCGCTGGTGACGACCAGCTTCTCCCCGCAGTAGGAGCGGTACTGCGTGGCGAGCCGGGTGACGAAGGTGTGGGTGGCGGGGAGCACGTAGGGGTAGTTGGCTCCCTGGACCCCGTAGTTCCGGTCGCCTCCCAGGTGGACCAGCCGCCCGGCCGCGACCGCTCTGCGCACGCCAGCCCCGGTCTCGTAGAAGTGCAGGTCGTGGTTCAGCGCCTGGCGGTGGATGCGCTCGACGCTCGCGCGCGAGCCGCGCAACGTCTGGGCGTCCACGATGCGCGCCGTGGAAAGGGAGAGCGAGAAAACAAGGGGGAAGACGAGCAGGAACCTCGCAGGGCGCATGGCTGTCTCGGGTGTGGGAGCGGGCGGACTCGGGCTTGGGATGCACAAAGTAGAACGTGCACGTTCAGGAGGCAACCCACCCTGCTCGCGCCTTCCCGCCGGCTGGCTTGCCCGGCGTTCGGCAACGGCTTACAATGCTACTTCCCGCAAACGTTTCCTGTTCCCGAACCGATGCGCCAGCACGTACGCAACTCTCCGGCTGCCCTGCTCGTGCTGCTGCTCCTGCTCGCCGCGGGACCGCCGCGGCTGGCAGCGCAGGTGCCGGCCTCCGAGCGGGTGGAGAACGCGGTGATCAATGGCGCCATCGGCGCGGTGAGCGCGGCGGTGGGTGCGGCTCTGACGGGCAAGACCCCGTGGGATGCGCTGCTTCCCGGCTTCGGCGGCGGGGTCGCAGTATCGGCGGGACGGCAGGTTGCGGGGCTCGGCTTCGGCGGCTCCGGCCTGCTGGGGCGCCAGATCTCCGCGGCGGGAATCTCGGTGATCCACTCGGCCGCACGCGACAGCCTCCTCCTCCTGATGCCCATCGGACCCGTCACCTTCAGTGTGCGCCCACGCGACTACGACGGCTTCCATCCACGCGTCAACCTGCTCGAGGTCGCGGCGCTGGTGTACTACACGCTCGACAGCGAGGCGAAGCTGGACGTCGGCGCCACGCTCTCGAGCGGTGCGCCGGCCTTTCGCATGCCGACCGTCTCCTTCCCCACGCGAGACGGCGCCGCGTACGGCCAGATGATTCTGGGGACGATCGTCCTCGGCGCCTACGATCCCGACCTCTTCCCGCACACCCGCAACGATGTCGTCCTCGCCCATGAGAGCATCCACGTCCTGCAGCTCGACTACTTCAACCAGGTCGCCGGCCTGCCACTCGAGCGAGCGCTGCTGCGCCGGCTCTTCGGCGACGCGCCGCTCACCCGCTACGTCGACATCGGGCTGTTCGGGCCGCTGGCGGCGATGGCCTTCCACTCGCAGGTCGAGTACAGCCGGCGTCCCTGGGAGCGGGAGGCGGACGTGCTGAGCCAGGGGCGCGGTGCAGAGCGCTCTCCCGGCTGCGTGGCGGGCGTCGGGCGGAGGTGCTGACGGTGAGCCGCCTGCTCTCCCTACTCCTGCTCGTCGCCCTCGCCGGGTGCGCCCCGCAGACCGCCGGCGAGAGCGCTGATCGTGCGGGAGCGCGCGCCCGGGAGGGGGGCGCCGAGATCGCGGGAGCCGCCACCGGCGATACCCTCTCCGAACTCGAGCTGCGCTTCCTGGACGTGGGGCAGGGGGATGCGGTGCTGATCCGCAACGGCGAGCGCGTCGCGCTGATCGACGCGGGTCCGGCCGACCGGATCGTCGGGCAGCTCCGTGCTCTGGGCGTCGAGCACCTCGACCTGCTGCTCGCCTCGCACAACCACGCCGACCACATCGGCGGGATGGATGCCGTCCTCGACTCCTTCCCCGTGCGCTTCTACCTGGACAACGGCCATCCCGCCAACACGCAGATCCAGCAGCGGGTGCTCGAGCGGGTGGAGAGCAAGGGGGTGACCTATCTGGAGGCGAGCGCGCGCACCATCGCGCTGGGGGACGCGCAGCTTCGCATCCTGCCGCCGCCCGAGGCCGCGGGGGGAGACGAGCAGAACAACCGCTCGGTGGGCGTGCTGCTCGAGCGTGGCGCCTTTCGCGCGCTGATGACCGGGGACAGCGAGACCCAGCTGATCAACGCCTTCCTCGCCTCCGGAGAGATCCCGCAGGTCAACGTGCTCAAGGCCGCCCACCACGGCAGCCGCAACGGCGTGACCCCCGGCTGGCTTTCGCGCACCCGGCCCGAGGTGGTGGCGATCAGCGTCGCCGCGCGCAACAACTACGGCCACCCGCACGAGGCGGCGATGCGCTACTACTGCACGGGCGGGCGGCGCGTGCTGCGCACCGACCAGGCGGGGGACATCGTAGTGACGGTGGATGCGGCGGGGGAGTACCGGGTGCGGACGGAGCGCGGCGGGGAGGGCGGGGGCGCGGCGCCCCCTGCCGAGGGCGCCGCCTGCGCTGGCTACTCCGCCGCGGCGGGAGATCCTGCGTCGCCGTAGAGCTGCTGGTAGACCGCTGCGTTGCGCAGCACGATCGTCACGTAGTGCCGGGTCTCGTCGAAGGGGATCTTCTCGCGGAAGCCGTCGATGTCGCTCGCATGCCCCAGCTCATGGCGCCAGCGGTCGGCGCGTCCCGGGCCGGCATTGTAGCCGGCGAGCGCCAGATCGCGCGCCCCGTCGTAACGGCGGAGCAGATCCGCCAGGTAGCGCGCTCCCATCCGCACGTTCACCTCCGGCACCGCCAGCAGACGCTCCTCGAATGCCGCTACCCCCGTCTGCGGCGCCAGCCACCGCCCGGTGGCCGGCATGATCTGCGAGAGGCCGGTCGCGCCCACACGTGAGCGCGCGTCGCTGCGGAACATCGACTCCTGCCGGATCAGCCCGGCCAGCAGCATGGGATCGAGCCGCGCGCGCTGCGCCTCGCGCTCGATCAGCGTCTGGTAGGGGAGCGGGAAGACCACCCGCAGCAGCCTTCCGTCCCACTCGCCGCCGCGCTTCTCGCGCAGCCGCCAGCCCAGCCGCACCGCGTCGCCGGCGTAGCCCCGGTCGCGCAGCCCCTCCGCCACCGCCAGCAGCGCCGTGGGACGGCGGTCGAGGCGGCGCAGCGTCGCCTCCAGCTCCTCCTTCCACTCCGCCGACAGCCCGACCTCGCGCAGCAGATCCAGCCGCGCCAGCGCCGCCTCCGCATCGCTCCCATCCGCCGTGATCCCCACCCAGGGGCGGGGCTCCGCCAGCACCGGCGTCAGCGGGTCCGCCCCCAGTCGCTCCCCGGCGCGCAGAGCGTAGTAGGAGAGCGGCTCGGCGAGCAGCGCGGCGGTGTACATCGCGCGCGCCTGCGCATCGCGCCCGGCTCGCGCGTGCATCAGCCCCGCCTGGTAGGCGATGCGAGCGGTCTCCTCCCCACTGGGGTAGCGGGCTACGTACTCGCCCCAGGCGCGCAGGGCTGTCGCCGGATCCTTGTTCTTCAGGCTGCGGTCGCCAAAGCGGAAGAGCGCTTCCCGCGCCTCAGGCGACCCCTCCACGGTGGATGCGCGGCGGTAGTAATTGATCGCCTGCTGCAGGTTGTTCGTCTCGTCGCCCAGCACGAAGAGCGCGGTGCCCGCCGCCGCGGTGCCGCGCCGCCTCTCCGTCAGCGTGTGCAGCTCCGCCAGCCCACCCTTCCGGTCCCCGCCGCGGAAGCGGGCGCGGGCGGCGAGCAGCTCCGCCTCCGCCACCTGCTCACGATCCTCGATCCGGGCCGCCGCCGCCAGCAGCGCGGCACGCGCGGGCGGAAAGTCGCGCGCCTCATACAGCAGCCGTCCGAGCCGCAGGCGGGTTGCGGCGTCGTCGGGAGCGCCTCCCTCGAGCGCCACTCGCAGCGAGCGCGCCGCCAGCCCGGGGCGCTTCGCCGCCTCGTAGGCGGCCGCGCGCGCCAGCTCCTCCGCGACCGAGCCGCGCCCGCCGACGATCTCCCCCAGCAGCGTCGCCGCCCGAGCCCGGGCCTCGGCAGGCACCGAGCTGTCCGAGGCGGAGGCGCGCAGCAGCTCGCGCGCCCCCGCCAGCCGACCCGACCCGCCGAGCAGCCGCGCCAGCTCGATCGAGAGGGATGCCGCCTCCGCGCTCGCGCCCTGACCCGCCAGGAGCTGCGACTCGCGCTGCAGCTGCTCGATGGCGCGTACCGCGTCACCCGCCACGATCCACCCGGCGGCTTCCGCCCGCGCCCGCCGCAGCCGCGCCGCGCTGCCACTCCCCGCGGCCAGCGGCAGCGCCGCCTCCGACAGCCCGCCGGTAGCCGCGAGCGCCTCCGCCTGCAGCGCCAGCATCCAGTCGGCGATCGCCGGCAGGTCACGCGCCGCCGCTCCGAATGCCGCGCCCGCCTCCCGGGGATCGCCCCGCTCGCGCAGCACCCGTCCCAGACGGGCCTCCGCCACTCCCCGCTGCGTGCCGCTGGATAGTGCTGCAAAACGGCGATAGGCACCCTCCGCCTGCGTCCAGCGCTTCTCCTCCTCCGCCGCCCGGCCCAGCAGGAACCAGCCCTCGCCATTCTCCGTGTGGTCGAGCCAGCGCTCGCCCTCGAGCAGGCCGCGCACGTGGTCCCAGCCGCCCCACGCGGCGGCCGCCCGTGCGGCGAGCAGAGCCGCCTGCGGCGCGGCCTCCTCCGGACCCGCCAGATGCTCCTGCAGCGCCATCCAGGCCGCCCAGGGGCGGTCCTCCGCCAGATGAGCGCGCGCCTGGGCCATTGCCAGCACCAGAGCAGTACGCGGCAGGGCATGCATCGGGGTCAGTCGCTCGATCGGCTGCAGCTCCCTCACGCCGGGCAGCGCACGCCGCGCATCCGCCGCGGACCAGACGGTGGTAAGGGTCAAACCGAGAGCGGCGCCGATCAGAGCGGCGATCGCTGGAGGAGAAGGGCGAAATCGCATGCGCATGGCCTGGCGAGAAACGGTCGCCGCGAGGCGACGTGGAGAGAGCGGGGCTTGCCTCCGTCTACCGTGGGGGTATGTAAACTGTTCCCGAAATGCCCAGAACGCAAGCTCCACAGCGCGGATCGCTGCCGGGCGCCCGCACGGCCTCGTGGGCGGCTGTGGAGGCAGGATGCCGGGGGTTGACAGGAGTGCTGCATCCCATTAGTTTTTCGGTCCTCGAAACGAGGCTAATCCCGCGTAGCTCAGTTGGTTAGAGCATCTGACTGTTAATCAGAGGGTCGTAGGTTCGAGTCCTACCGCGGGAGCTTGGAAATCCAGGCCCCGGCAGCACTTACGCTGTCGGGGCCTGTTCTTGCTACGTGCCCTGGAGCCAGATGGGGGACCAGTTTCCTCATCCGAGCGCTCTCGGCGTCGCAGGAGCATCGCACGGCACGATCCGTCTCCCCCGATTGTCGGAGCAGCGCTGCATCCATTCCTGCAGCAGTCGCCCGGCAGCTCGGATCCGGAGCGTAGACCCGGCGGGCGAGCTTGGCCACTCCGAAGTATTGTCAGCGGAGACGCTGCAGATCTTCGGGCGGCGTACGGCGAGGGAACGCAGATCAAGTACCGCCCCTTCCACAGCTACACCATGAAGCAGACGCATGGCTTACCGCAGATTGCTCGCCATCACGTCCGCCACCAAGCGCGCCCGTGCGGCACGGTTTGGGACAAAGGCGAGGATGTGATCGTTCTGGTTCTGGATTGGCTCCCACGAAGTGTACAACACCATCCTCGAGCGGCTCTAACGCTGCTGCGACGGAATCTACCTGGCGAGCAGGCTTGTTGCTGCGCATTGCCATCTCGCGTCTGGGCTTCTCCGCCGGCACCTACCACCGTCCTCGAGATCGCCCGCATCATCGCGGATATGGAGGGCCGCGCGGAGATCAAGACGTCCCACATCTCTGAGGTCAATGTAGGGCTCGATCGACCGGCGGCTCGCGAGTCGTGACCGTGCGCGCCGCTGGAAGGGCAGCTGGGATGCGCCTTCACTCCCTCTTGAGCGGCTGATCATTGACCCTGGCTTCCGATCGGATTAAATTCGGGACGAAACCGGCAGAAACACATGCTCCAAAAGGAGTCCATCGCGATGACTACAGCAACTCTGACATCGTCTCACGTGGCCCGGATGGCGGCACTTGCCGCCATTCGGGCGGCCTCGATGGGCCTGATTCCCCCGGGCGAGGTAGCCAACGTTGGGGATCCGGCATCGGTTGGGCGAACGCTGGACCATGTGCAGCGCGCCGGCATCGGCCGCGGCTTGAGGATGCCTTCCGATGAAGCGCGCGACGCGGAGGCGTTGGCCGCGCTGCTGGAGGAGCTCCTCGAAGCGATGGCTGCCTCGCCGGTTCCGGAGTCCGAGTGGCCGGCGGTCGAGCGGGTTCTGGGTTCGGAGCAACTCGCCGGCCTCCTGGGCATCTCGGTTTCCAGCCTGCGGCGCTATGCCGCGGGAACGCGGACCATGCCGGACGACGTGGCGGTTCGCCTGCACTTCCTCGCCCTGGTCGTCGGGGATCTGGCGGGCAGCTACAACGATCTGGGCATCCGCCGCTGGTTCATGCGCAAACGCAGCCAGCTCGACGGCCACGCGCCCGCCGACCTCCTGCAGGGAAGCTGGGATCCGGAGGACGCCGGCCCGTCACGGGTGCGGACCCTGGCGGCAGCCCTGCTGGACAGTCCTGCGACGTGATCGGCTTCCGGCATACGGACCGCCGCTTCGCCCTTCTCTGGAAGGGTCCGGAGCAACCGCCGGGTCGATGGCACGGAGTGGGAGAAGGCCCCGCGCACTACTTCGCTGACACCCCCGATGGCGCCTGGGCGGAGTTCCTGCGCCACGAGGAGATCACGTCCCCTGAGGATCTGGCAACGATCGAACGCGCCCTGTGGGCGGTCGAGCTGCCTGATGATGGCTATGCGGAGCCGCACGTGCCGGAGGATCTGTTGACGGGTGGTCTCGACAGCTACGCCGTGTGCCAGGCGGAGGCGCGCCGCCTCATCGCCACGGGGGCGGTCGGTCTGCAGGCCAGGGGGGCCGCGTTGAAGGCGGGCGGCGCGGCGGGCTGGCACGTTGAGGATGGCCTTCAGCGCGGTCCCCCACGGGATGGGCTCGTGAGGGTCCTGTTCGGTCCGAGGCCCGACCTCGTCGGATGGCGAGCTGCTGAGGGTCGGCCTACGGAGGATCTCCTTCCCCACATCCGGCACTTCGGCGAGCCCCAGCGCCGTTGACGGTGGCGCTGTGTACGGGTCGGGAGAGGATTTCGGCTGGTGGCACAAGCGCGGTTGCCGAGGTGTAGCGTGGAGGCATGACTACGTACACGCTTTTCTGTCCGTCCTGCGGCGGCGATCAGGTAATCCGGCACGGCAAGGCTGCCAATGAAAGCAGAGCTACCAGAACGTAGTTCCTGAGGAGCAGCACGAGCCGGTGGGCAAAGGGAGCGGACAGACCAATCACGTGGAGCGCTCGAATGGCACGCTGCGCCAGAGGCTGGGGCGCTTCGTCAGAAAGACGCTCTCCTTCTCCAAGTGCGATCACATGCATGAGATCTGCCTCCGTCTCCTCCTCCACCGCTATAACCTAGACCGGCTCTCCGCCCTCAGTACCAACCCCTAGTGAGCCCCTACCTGCGGAGCTACACCATGACCGCCAACGCCGGCGCCGGTCGGCCATCGACAGATCTGTGGAGCCGGGCTCTCACCGACCCGAGCCTGCGTGATCTGCCGTACAAGGTGGAGACCAACGAACACGGACAACTCGTCTTGAGCCCGCACAAGCCGCGGCAGAGCTTCCGGAAGGGCCGCGTCGTGGGGCTGCTGCGCGAGCTTGCTCCCGCTGCGGGTCTTCCCGCCGGCGAGGTCACCGCCGGGCTTGCCGTCGAAACTTCAGACGGCATCAAGGTTCCTGACGTGGTTTGGATCTCGAACGAGCGTCTCGCCAGCCTTCCGGAGGACGCGGAGGCCAGCCCGGTGATGCCGGAGATCGTGGTCGAGGTGCTCTCCGGGAGCAACACCCGGGCGGAGATGGAGGAGAAGCGGCGACTTTACTTCGAGGCCGGGGCGCGGGAGGTCTGGATGTGTGATCCCGAGGGCCGGCTCGCCTTCTTCGGCGCCGAGGGAGAGCTGCCGGCCTCGGAGCTGATGCCGTCCTTCCCCACCGTCGTTGCGTGAGCGGGGCGCCCGCGAAGCCGGTGGCCGGGTGAAGGTGATCTGCCCGATCGGCTCCGCCGGAGCGAACGGTCTCCGGTCTCGAGAGCTGCTCTGAGGCGGGTGCCATCCCGAGCATTGGAGGCTCACCCCATCTCCCCGCCATCCGCGGCGTGGTGAAGGCGACCACGGCAGGATCGCGGAGGAGCGGGCAACGGCGCGGGCTCCCTCCGCTCCTCTCCACCGGCCTCACCTACATGGCGCTGGCCGCGTTCTGGTTCAGCGTGATGAGCCTGCTCGTCAAGCTGGCCGGGCAGCGGCTGCACACCCAGCAGATCGTGCTGGCGCGCGCGGTGGTCAGCCTGGTGCTCAGCTACGTGCTGCTGCGGCGCGCGGGTCTCGGGCTCTGGGGGAGCCGCCCCGCGCTGCTCCTGCTGCGCGGGGCGCTCGGCTCCATGGCGCTGAGCTGCTTCTACTACGCGCTGGTCCACCTTCCGCTCGCGGACGCCACGGTCCTCCAGTACACGAATCCCATCTTCACCGCGCTGCTGGCGGCGTGGCTGCTGCGGGAGAGGATCGGCGTCCGCGAGGCGGCGCTGGTGCTCTTCGGCATGGCCGGGGTGCTACTGATCGCTCGTCCCTCCTTCCTCTTCGGCGAGCGGCTGGTGCAGCTCGATCCGCTGGTGGTGGCGGTCGCGCTGGCGGGGGCGCTCTTCAGCGCGGGGGCGTACGTGACGGTGCGCCGGCTGGGCGCGACGGAGCACCCGCTGGTCATCGTCTTCTACTTTCCGCTGGTCACCATCCCCGCCTCGCTTCCCTTCGCGGCGGCGCGGTGGGTATGGCCGACGCCTCTGGAATGGCTGGTGCTGCTCGGCGTGGGGATCGCCACGCAGATCGGCCAGATCTACCTGACCAAGGGGCTGCAGCTCGAGCCCGCCGGCCGCGCCACCGCCGTGGGCTATCTGCAGATCGTCTTCGCGGCGGTGTGGGGCCTCCTCTTCTTCGCGGAGCGGCCCGACGCCTGGAGCCTGGCGGGCGCCCTGCTGATCATCGGCAGCACGCTCGCGCTGGCGCGGAAGCGCGGGCGGCGCCGGCAGACTCCGTCTCCCGCTCCGCTTGCCCCGGAGAGCAGTCAACCGGTACTCTGACGTGCGAGGTGCGAGTACACGGCTCGCCGGACACCGACGACAGATAACGAAACTCCATGATCTACGCGGAAGAGCTGTGGGTGGCCCGGCGGGCGGCGGCGGAGGCGGCGGCACTGCTGGTGGGGCGCAGTGGTGCCGAAGAGGTGCGGGAGAAGGCGCGCGCCGACCTGGTCACGGCGGTGGACGAGGCGGCGGAGCGCGCGGTGCTCAGCCGCATCCGCGCCCACTTTCCCGGGGACCGGATCGTGGCGGAGGAGTCGGCGCGGGAGATGGTCGAGGAGGGGCGCCGCTGGATCGTGGACCCGCTGGATGGCACCATCAACTACGTGCACGGGCATCCCTTCGTCTGCGTCAGCATCGCCTTCGCCGACGCGGAGGGGCCGGCCGTGGGGGTGATCCATGCTCCCCTGCTCGGGGAGGTGTACCACGCGATTCGCGGGCGGGGCGCCTTCCGTAACGATCAGCCGATCCGGGTGAGCGAGATCGACGATCCCTCCGCCGCGCTCCTGGCGACGGGCTTTCCCTTCAAGACTGGAAAGGGCGATCCCGAGAGCTACTTCCGTCTGGTGACGGAGTTCCTCCACACCACGCATGGGGTGCGGCGCGCGGGGAGCGCGGCGCTGGACCTGGCGTACGTGGCGAGCGGACGGGTCGAGGCGTTCTTCGAGATCGGCCTCTCCCCCTGGGACATCGCCGCCGGGATGCTGCTGGTGACGGAAGCGGGCGGTAAGGTGGGGGGATGGCCCGGGGATTCCCGTCCGCCGCTGGTCACCGGCCGCCTGCTGGCGAGCAACGGGTTCCTGCATCCCTGGCTCGAATCGGTCACCACCGCGTATGTGCCTGCGCTGTAGCGGATTTTCCGGCACTGCTCCTGCATCCCGCCGCACACTGAGGTGCCTGGCAGTACCTTCCTCGTTACGGAGGTGACCATGTCGTCATTTCAGATGTACCTGTTTGGTTATACCGTGCTGGTCATCGGGCTTGCGGCGGCCGCCTACCTGCTGCAGGTGCCGGCGCAGTGGATCGCGGTGGGGGTGATCATCCTGATCGGGATCGGGATCATGGCGGGAATCAGCCGCACCAAGCCACCCGATCCACCCTCCGGTTACTGAGCCACGCGGCGCACCGGCTGGGTAGCCGGCGCGCCGCTCGATCTATTGCCACCTGCCTCGCCGCTGCCGCTTCGCGCGCGAGGCACTCTCTTGCCAGCTACGAGGAGGTACCATGCCGGAAGGCGTGCCATCGCCACATGCGATCGAGGTCGTCTGGGAGGGGGAGAGACGCTACCGGGGAGGTCGTGAGGGCGGCGCGACGCTGCTGCTCGACGGCGACGGCGGGGCCGGTCCCAGTCCCGTGGATGGGCTGCTCGTCAGTCTGGCGGCGTGCTCGGCGATCGACGTGGTCGAGATCCTCGAGAAGCGGCGCACCCCGGCCACCGATCTCTCGGTGCAGGTCGAGTTCTCCCGCGCCCCCTCGCCGCCGCGGCGGCTCACGGACGTGCGCCTCCGCTTCCGGGTGCGCACCGCCTCCGAGCGGCAGCACGTCGAGCGCGCGGTCGAGCTCTCCCTCGAGAAGTACTGCTCAGTGTCGTCGTCGCTCGCGCCGGACGTCCGCACCTCCTGGGAGGTGGAGATCGAGGCCGCATCGGAGAACGGGTCGGACGGCAGATAGGGCAGGGCTGGAGTCGCCGGCGTTTCCGCACCCATGATCGAAGAGAGGAAGGAAGATGGAGCTGAAGGGAATCCATCACCTGACCGCCATCTCGGCGAAGATCCGCGAGAACTACCGCTTCTACACGCAGGTGCTGGGGATGCGGCTGGTGAAGCGCAGCGTCAACCAGGATGACGTGAGCGCCTATCACCTCTTCTACGCGGATGCGGTCGGCACTCCCGGCACGGACCTGACCTTCTTCGACTGGCCCGTGCCGCCGGAGCGCCGCGGCACGCACACCATCACCCGGACGCATCTGCGGGTGAAGGGCGGCGCGGCGCTCGAATGGTGGGCGGGTCGACTCGAGGAGCAGGGCGTCGGCAGCAGCGGTTTGATCGAGCGGGATGGCCGCCTGACGCTCGACTTCGAGGATCCGGAGGGTCAGCGACTCTCGCTCCTCGACGACGGCGGGGAGGGTGAGGAGCCGCAGCCCTGGGAGCGGAGCCCGGTGCCGGCCGAGTACCAGGTGCGCGGTCTCGGTCCGATCGTGATGAGCGTGCCCAGCATCACCCAGACGGACCTCGTCCTCACCCGCGCACTGAACATGCGGCAGGTTCGTGAGTACCCGCTCGGGGCGACTCCCCAGCCGAACGTGCACGTCTACGGGATGGGAACGGGCGGGCCGCACGCGGAGCTGCACGTCGCGATTCAGCCGGATCTGCCGGTGGCGCGCCAGGGCGCGGGGGGCGTGCACCACGTCGCCTTCCGCACGCCGAACGAGGAGGAGTACCACGGCTGGACCGAGCGCCTGAACACGCTCGGCATTCCCAACAGCGGCGAGATCGACCGCTACTACTTCCGCAGCCTGTACTTCCGCGAGCCGAACGGGGTGCTCTTCGAGATCGCGACCGACGGACCCGGCTTCGCGGTGGATGAAGACCCCGCCACCCTGGGCGAGAAGGTCGTGCTGCCGCCCTTCCTGGAGGCGCGGCGCGGCGCGATCGTGTCGAGGCTCAAGCCCATCGACTGACGCTCCCCGGCGTGGCGGTGAGCCGCTCTCGCAGGCCCGGTGGTGTGCGGTGTGTATGCCGCCGTGAAAGGCATCGGAACCTTTGACCGGGAGGAAGCGATGCGGACCTCGAACTCGACGCCAGGAGAGCCGGCTGACGGGGCAATAGGATCTTGGCCGTTTGCTGTCGGAGCGGTCATTCTCGTCCTGGGTAGCGCACTGGTGGCGGCGATCTATCTAGGTCCCGGTGGCAGCCCGGCTTATGGCGAGCTGCGCCAGGAGATACTGAAAAGCACCGCAAACGCTGTCCTCCAGCTCACGGTCTTGGGAGTAATCGGAGTAGCCGTGAAGGCAGCCTTCGACAGGCATCAGGAGCAGCGTAAAGAGGCTCGAGAGAGAGCAGAGCGAGATCGCAAGGAGGCGCTGGAGGAGGCGGAGAAGAGGCGCATCGTGAGGAACGCGGAGATGGAGCAGCGCCGGGCACTGCTGCGCCGGGTCGTGGCGGCGAATCGCTCCGTCCGCAGAGCCCGGATCCTCATTCCCGCGCACGCCTCGGCCAAGACCTATGGCGAGCAGATGCGGATCCTGATCGATGCGGACTTCGAACTCTCTGACGTGCGCCACGAGCTCGGTACCCTCCCCGGGTTGTTCAAGAAGCGTGCGGAGATCGAAGATCAGCTCGTGCAGATGGAGCGGTATCTACAGCAGCTCACCGAGGAGTACCGTCACCGCTATCAGGATATCGTGGCCATCGAGAAGACACAGAGTTGCGAGGCCGTTCGTGCCGCGCTCGACCATCTGCCTGCGTGCGGCGAATTCGTCGAGGCGCCCGCCGCCGGCCCGCTGCGAGCCGCGTATCTGCCGGCCTATTGGCAGGTGCGCGACCTGATGCGCCAGGAGATGTGGGAGGAGTTGACGGCGTAAGTACCAGCGGGAGCCCAGAGGCGTGAGCTACGTGGAGACCTCGGCGGCGGGACGAGCGCGGGCATGGTGGAAGCCCTGCAGGATGGCGACGCCGAAGAGGAAGATCCCCAGCAGCTGCACCAGGCCGCCAAGAGTCTGGTCATGCTCCAGCAACCCCAGGCGGCCCAGCAGGTAGCCCCAGTCGTGCTCTCCGCCGCCGACCAGCGGCAGCGCCTGGCTGCGCGCGTCGCGCATGTAGACGGAGATGTTCCACAGGTTCTGCGCGATCCACCAGAGCACCACCGTCGCGGCGTAGGGCTCGCCCCGGCGCAGGAAGGAGACGAGGAACGCCGCCGGCAGCAGGAGCTGCATCAGCGTGCCGCCCAGAAAGCCGACGAACTCGCCGTAGGGGGCGAAGACGACGTGTCCCGCCTCGTGGATCAGCAGATCCACCCCATCGAGCAGCCGGTACACCTCCGGCCGCGCGATGCAGAGCGCACCGTAGAGCGCGAGCGCCGTGGTGAGCGCCAGGCGCGCCCACTCGCCTGTCCGCGGATGCGCCAGCGTGATGCTCCTCACGCGTCCCGGCCCTGCTCCCGCAGGTGGCGCGCGGCCTTGAGGATCAGGACGCAGCTCGGGCCGTGGGTGATCTCGCCCTGCATCACCCGCTGCACCGCCTCGGCCAGAGGGAGGCGCACGCTCTCCATCTCCTCCGTACCCTCACGGTCCGTCTCGGCGAAGGTCAGCCCCTGCGCGAGGAAGAGGTGGACGGGACAGTGAATGATGGAGGTGTCGATATCGATCCGGCCAAGCTCCGTCCACTCCTCCGCCTCGATCCCCGCCTCCTCACGGGCCGCACGCCGTGCCGCCTCGAGCGGCGGCTCGTCCCCGTCTATCGCGCCGCTTACTGCTTCGAGGCTCTCCCTGCCGAGGGCGTAGCGGAACTGGCGGCTCAGAGTGACGGAGCCGTCGGCGTCCACCGGAAGGAGCGAGACGCCCGGCTTCATCCGGACGGTAGCGTAGCGGCCGGGCTCATCGTCGGGCTGCAGCACCTCGTCTTCGATGACCTCTATGAACTCGTTGCGGTACTTGCGGGTGCTCTCCTGGATGGTCCAGGGACCGTGCTTGCGCGTCACGGGGATCAGTTCCTCCGGTGCGCCGACGCGCTGTGCTTGCTGGCGGCGTGGATGAAGCTCGGCTGCGTCAGCTCCGCTCGCAGGGCCACTGGTCCGGAGTGTGGGTGTGTAATGAAATCGAACACTCGATAGCACGGAAGGTAGGCATGGGAGCGACTGTGCTTGCGGCGGGCAAGATGCGGCGGAGCCCTGCGGTCCGCAAGCTCATATCTGGACGCTCCGGTGAGGAATAGATGTCCCATTTTTGGCTCGGATCCGTTGCCGGCCGTGCTTCCGCCCGAGGTAAGTTGAAGGGAGACGGAGAGTTAAACAAATGGCTTGACTGTCCGCCTTCAACCCTTATCTTGAGGAGCAGCTTGCTGGACCCCGCCAGTTGCCATTTCGACGCCTCGAAGTGGATGCCTTCCCGGGTCCCATCAAGCTTCACACGGTCCTGCTCGACAAAAGTAACCCGGCCGAACGGCCCATCCGTTCTTCCATGTGCAGCCTGTACGCGTTGCGTCCCGAGTGGGGCGCCGCGCGATTCTCTTGGAGACACCCGGCTCCCGCGGCAGGAGATCGCGAGAGGGATACGCGATAACGCGGTGGCACCAACGTCTCCTGAGCGTTACCTGCCAGGTAACGCTCAGGAGACGCTGCCGGATTATCCTGGTGGTTGCAGATACCTGCGGCGCCTGTGCCCGGCGGTTGAGCCGGTGCCGTTCTCCCGTTGCTCAGGAAGAGTTGTTCGCATGACGTACCGCGTTCTGCTTCCCATGCACATGCTGCAGGCGAGCAGCCACAACGGGGCGCAGCCGCTAGGCTGACGACGATTCCCGCGGTAGCCGGAAAACAGCCGGGCTGCCGTACCCCACCCGACCATAGCCGGGTCTGTACCCTTACCTGGAGTGTCAACCATGTTTCGTTTCCGCTACATCACCCTGGCGCTGGTGGCGCTCGCCCTCGTCGGATGCCGCGAAACCAGCGCCCACGTCCTCGACCGCGGGGAAGGTCTCGCCTCCTTCGTCCTCTCCGACGCCAACAG